>JABBNW010000106.1 GCA_019352115.1 Pseudomonadota bacterium | reverse complement strand
GCGCCATCCGCACCAGCCAGCCGTAGCCGCGGGGCAGCAGGCGGAGCGGCCGTTTGGGCGGGGCCCGCGGCCTGCGCGGGGGGAACGGATCGAGCGGAGTCCCGTCTTCCGACACCGCATCGTCCGCCATAACGACGGGTTCGACGCGGCGGCGGGTGCGCGGCACCGGATTGGCGGCGACGACGCAGAAGCGCTCGACGGCGTCCGTCACGCGGTTCCAGATCCGGGCCCCGACGGACCTCAGCGGCCCGTTGTCATCCATCGCTGCCCCCACCGCCAGCCGGAGCCTGCCGATCAACAGCGCAAAGCGCTCGGCGAGCTTCCAGGCTATGGTGTCGGAAGGGACAAAGGCTGCACGAGACATGGACATACGTAGAACATAAATCCGGCGGCGTGTCAAGCGGTTTTGCGGCGGGGGTGCCGCGTCCCGCCGGAACCGGCGATTGGGGGACATCTCCGCCCGGGCCGCTCAGGGGTGTGCGTCATTTGGGGAGGCGGGACCGGGACGGGAAAGGTCCGGTCCGATTGTATCCGTTCCGAGAGCATTGGGGCCAGGAAATTGAACCAGGGACCGGCCGATTGGGCTTGCTAAAAATTTAGCCGGCCGCTACCGTCTCTTTAACTGAACAGAGGTGGCACGTGCCATGCGTAGCGTAACAATCGGCAAGTCCAGAATCTTGGCCCTGGTCGCGGGCCTTATGGTCGCTGGACCGGTCGCTGCTTGGGCGACGCCTTCATCCCCGACTCCAATTTCGATCGTCAATCCGTCCTTCGAAGCGGCCACGACCCCAAGCGGGAGGGGTGGTCCCCAGGACTATTATTTCATCGGGTCGTTTACTGGCTGGGCTTGGAATGGGGTCAGCTACGGGGGCTGGTTTCATCCTTCAACCGTGGAGTACCCGGGCGGTGGAAACGTAAACACCGCAGCTACCGGAATACCGAATGGATCGCAGGTGGGGTTTGTTAACGGAGGCGCAACTCTTGGGCAGACGCTGACCTCCAACCTCGTGAGCAACGCGAGCTATACATTGAGCTTCGCTGTTGGTCGCCGAGCCGACTTTGCATTGCCTTCCTCCTATTCGGTTGAGCTATTAGCCGGCGGTAGCGTTCTGGCAACATGGAGCAGCGCCGACAATACTCCTCCCTCCGCGGGTTCATTCGTTCCCGAGACGCTGACGTTTTCCTCTGCGACCGTCAATGCCGCTCATGCCGGGCAATCACTTGGGATCTTGATGTTGACGTCGGGCTCTACCAGTCAGCAAGCAAATTTCGATAATTTTTCTCTTAACGTGGTGACCGGGGTAAGCGCAATTCCGGAGCCGACGGCCGGCGGACTGCTATTGATCGCCCTCATTGGTATCGCTGCGGTTCGCCGAGAGTGGACTTAGGCGACGCCCAAGAAATGCCGCTTCGTTTGTGCGTGGCTACCTGACTGGCGGCCAGTGTGACAGCCGAGCGGCGCGAACTCGATCAAACGTAAGCATCGCCTTACGGGCGCTAACGTAAGCCGGCATGGCGTCCATGCGTGCGACTAGGACCGTCCGTTGCTGATACTGCGTAGGGTTGGTGCTCCGCCGACCGTGCCGGATCGAGCGTACAAGAGTGGCGGCAATACGATTGCAGAATCAGTAACGTGAGGTAATAGCCCCTAGCGTCTCATGCGTCGTTTGTCATGAGGCGATCTAATCTGGCGCTGACTTGGGCTCCGACAAGAGAAGCATCATACAAGCGTAAGGCGGTAGATCTCGCAGACAGTCCCAGTTCAGCGCTAGTAGCGTCATCCGTAAGAACTTGTAAGCATGCGGCGGCAAATTCTCGATTTGAATCACGAATCAGAATGTCTTTGCCGTCAACAAATGCGAGCCCCTCTGCCCCAATTGTAGTCGAAACTATAGGTTTCCCGTACGCAGCTGCCTCGATCAACTTTACTCTCGTACCACCACCAAACGAGATCGGACACGCAACCGCGCGTGCCTGAGAGTAAACTGTATGGATGTCTTCTACGAACCCGCAAAATGTAACAGAGGGTGGCGGATTTGTTGAAATCCCAATCCTCGCAGAATTGGCGCCGGCGACAACTAGCCGGGCATCGGGGAGTTGAGCCAACACAAGAGGCCAAATGGATTTGAGAAGGCGCTGGGCTGCGTCAACGTTTGGGGGGTGATTGTAATTACCTAGAAACAGGAGGACACGATCTTGCTGCGGCGGAGGAAACTGGGAGGGGACTGTTATAGCGTTCGGTACAACCTCAAGATGGTGTCCCAGGCCCAATCGTGTAAGGTATCTCCGGTCAATCTCCGAGCACACCGTCGCTATACTGGCGAGGTTTATGGCATTTCGCTCCGCACGATGGACATTTAAGTTGTGCGCGATATAGGCTAGCTTGCCTGCGTGGCGCGGGCGTGCAAGCGCCGCCCGCAGACGGGCCCGGTGTTCGATATCATCCAGATCAAACCACATCTTGGGTGCTCGGCTCTGGCCGCGCATTAATGCACACATTGCTGCCAACCGATGGACGAATATAAAATCGGGCCGGATGAAGTCAATTTGGCGCTGGACGGCAGATGACTGTTCGGTTCCAGAATACGAGAAGAAGAATGGATGACCATATATTGAAAGTAGGCCATGCCCATAGTGAGACAAAAAGGTCTCCCTTCGGTGCCCGAGATCTACCAAATGCGCCCGTGTCGGAACGCCCCATATGCTAGATTCCGATTCCGAAACTGCCCGCTGGTCAGTTATACGTGTTTGCGGCGCGCACGGCACAAGATGGATAACGTCAAGAGCGCCACTAACTGCCCCAATTGCGCGGGCGAACATACTAAGGCGGTGAGCTCCGCCCGCAGAAGGGGCTCCTGGGGCCAATGGACCTTCAGACGTGATAATCAGGGCCTTCACCGGAAGCGACCTTCCTGCCGACTAGTCATGGCTCTGCACCGCAGCTTGCCGGCCTCTGTCAGGCTGAAATCGTGCCGCTAGCCGGGACCAGCCATCAAGGATAAGAGAACGGAAGTCCGTTTCCGGCCCCGGTGGTCGGCCACTTGCTATCCAGGTGATTAGCAGCACCAGGATGTATGTCGCTGCGCCTGTGGGAATAGCGAAGGCAAGCGTTAACGCCGCCGCCGCATCAGTTTGGGGAAAGGGCGTCCATCCCCATCCCAACTGCTGGAGCACTAACGTCATCGCCGACAAAGCCAACAGAGTTCTCCATAATCCTGACCAAAGATTGCGAAATCGAACTCCGAAGCGACGAAACGTGAGGAAGAGATAGCTCGTATATTCGACCAAAATTCCTGCCGCCGCGGCTAGGGCTGCACCGAACAAACCGTACCATGGAATAAGCACGACCAGAAGTGCAACTCTAAGGACAGCAGTCGCTATAGTGATCCGAAATTGCAGTGCGAGCATTCCGTATGCGCTGAGCAGGTTGGCTCCCATGAACCCGAATACGGTCGTTGCGCAGAACGGTCCCAGAACCTCGACAAGTGGTACGACGCTATGCCAGTTGCTTCCGAGCATGAGTCGAATAATAGGAGCAGCCACTGCCGAAACGCCGACGCCGGCGGGAAAGCTAATTAACGCAACGGCGACGATCACGCGGAGGTACATTCTGCCAACATCCTCCCCGCTCTGGCGGGCGGCCGAGAAGCCCGAAAAGCAGGCCCGACTAAGCGGCCCGACAACCTCTGTGGTCGGAAGATTTGAGAGCTCAATGCCAAATGCATAAGTGCCGACCGCAGCGTCTCCCAACAGGCGGCCGATGACAAAGCTGTCAGTCCGGTCACGAACGATCGCGGCAATGCTAAGCGCCCAGGTCCACGCAGAGAAGCCGGCAAGCCTGCGCCATTCTCTCAGCGTAAACTGTGAGCGATGGGGATGCATCGTGTAGCTGAGGATTAGTTGCGCTACGCGTGCTGTGGCAATCCCGCCAATCAAAGCCCAGTAGCTGCGCCAAACAAAAGCGACGGTAATCGTCACCACTAGACCAGCCAATCGCGGTAGGATTAATAGGACAAACTCCCTGTCGAAGGCGAAATCTCGACGAAATGTCACCGTGCCGATATTTGTGAATGCTGAGACGACAGCGCAGGCGGCCAAAACTAGGATTACCGTCGCAAGTCGGGAGTCTCTAAAAAACCAACCGGCGGGGTATGCGACGGCGGTCAAAATGATAGCCGTTAAAAGGCCCCGGAGGACGTTGATGGTAAAACCGGTATCGTAGAGTTCTCGACTGGGAAGAGTTTCTCGAACCAGGGCATCCTCGACCCCGACTGCGGAAAGTGTGTCTAGCGAGGCTGCGAGGCCAGTGCCCAACGCGACCAGACCGAAATCTGCGGGAACCAATAGCCGTGCGAGGACCAGCATGCTTCCCAAGCCAATAAATCTTTTGGCCATCCTCCAACCAACGATCCAACCTGCGCCACGGGCTGTCTTCATAAGGATGTGGTTCGAGGTAGGGGGCTTAGAGATTGCAGTCATTGCGGAGAATTCTACCAAGTGGGTGCAAACGGAAGGCTAGCGAAGACCAAATACATCGACGTAGTCTCGGGGATCGTTCTGAGCCCTCTTGTTTAAGGCTCTCAAGAACATGACTGCCTCCGAGGGCGTCTGGAAATCCAAGGGAGAATCTGCCTCCCCAGCAGCTATGGCAATCCGATCGAAGCCCTCAAGAAATCCGAAGATCGACTCTACGTTTCCCGAAAGGGCGGCCATCATTGCCGGGCAAAACTCCATCACCAGCGCGTTCGCCAATCCGAGTGTCCGAGGACCACCCGCCAATATCAAGGGTTCTGCGCCTTGCGTGTCGATCTTAACTCCTAGCGGAGCGCGAATATCCCCCACTAAATCATCAAGACGCGCCGTTGGAACTCGCACCGTGGCACGCTCGCCAGGGGAACTGACAATTCTGTGGTCGCCAAGATTTCCGTCTCCTGCTAGACCAAAATCAATTTGGCCGCTGCGATCGGACAGAGCAATCTGATACAACTCCGTGCAATCGCTTACGCCGTTACGTTGCACATTCGCCTTTAAATGACTGAAATTTATCGGCTCAGCTTCAAACGCGATGCAGCGTACAGTGGAAAGCTTGCCGATAGGCACGGTCGCCAGACCGATGTTGGCCCCGATGTCCAGATAGGTTCCAGCGTCGGTGCCGCGAAAGAACTCAATGAAAAAATCGTTGGTGCGGCGTGCCCAGCGTCCCGTCCGCGCATAGGTTGGAAGAATCACCCTGTCATTTGATGCGCTCTCGAAGAAACCATATGCGCCATTAGCAATAACCCCTGAGATTCCAATCCTGGCGGCGAGGCGACAAAACGCCTCTTCTTCGCCCATTCGCTGGACAAGCGCGTCAAATGCCGCTTCGCGCGCACCCCAGGATAGGCGACGAACGGCATTATGAAGTCCCTGCTTCGCGAGGCGTTTGATCACGTGAGGGCTATCCCACAAAACCGAGCCGCTGCATCTTCGTTCGTCATCCAAGCCGGAACAATCGGCTGCTTCGTGTCGGTGGGTCGCTCCTGGACCCGTCGAGAGATCGCTGCGTCGGCGCCAGCGCCTGTCGTTTCCCGATCTGCGGCGCGATTGGGTGGCAACCCCCGACCTTTCCCTACCGCGGCACACGCATCCATGTTGATCATGTAGCAGTCGAACTCAAACCATCGGGGGAACTGGCCCACGTTATTAGGAAAAATGGCGCTCAAGGCAAAGCCCCTGTCCTCAAGATAGCCAATGACCTCGTGATATCTTGGAGCACCCTCATAAAACCTAGTAACGGCGAGCTCCGCCTGCAACGCGGACAGGCTAGATAAATCCTCCCCGCCGCCGCGTAGCACTTCGAGGTCATACCCCTGCGTGTCGGTTTTCAAATAGATGCTGCGTGCCCCGAATCTTTGCCGCAACTCCGGCAGCACCTCACTCAAGGTTCGAACGGAAACGTCGATCTTCTGCTCCACAGTGTTGCATTCCTGGTATTCTAACGTTTCCTGCCGTGTTGGCTGGAGCAGCGAGCTGAACTGAGTATCATTCATGACATTAAAGGATGCCCGGCCAGGGGCCCCACCAAGGGCGCAAGCCTCGACAGTCCATATCGGGTCCTTTCGAGCACGATCCTGCAGCCGCGCCGCAAGATGCGGTAAAGGCTCGAAGGAAACCACGTTGCCGCGGTAGCCGACAAAGTCTCTTAGAAATCTGTAGTATTGACCCTCGTTTGCTCCTACATCGATAACCAGATCAACTTCGAGCAACGCGAACAGCTTGCGAAGGTGCTCGACAATAACGAGGTTGTCCTTTCGCCAATTCGGAACGATACTATATCCAAGTTTACCCGCGATGTTTGCCAAAGCTTGCTTCATGATCGCTTTCATAGGTTTTCCCTTCGGGTGTCCCACTGGGGGGCGGTCGCGCACGGGCTGGCAAGTCGGCAGCAAAGGCACGCAATCCAGCCTCTATGCCAGGGTATTTCCCGGCCCGTCCAGGTATCCCCTGGGGGTGCGACGGTCATGCCTTCCTGGCCCCGGGTTTGCGTTGGCCCAGGGGCGAGGAGGTCGGCCTCGGCGCCGGCGGGCCGGTCTTTGGCGAGCCAAGAGTTACGGAACGCGCGCGCGTGGACCAGGCCGCCAAGCACCGCCCCCTCATTCAGAACGCTCATCCCGGATACGTCGCTCATCCCAGACACACCTCCAAAAACGCCCCGGCCTTGCCCCGCCAGTCCGCCGCCGCCGCCACGTCCAGCCCCTGCGCGGCCAGTCGCGCGCGCAAGCCCGCATCCTCCCGCAGCCGGCGCATCGCCACCGTGATCGCGCCCACGTCCCGCCCGTCCACCACCAGCCCGTTCACCCCATCGCTGACCGCATCGGGGCTGCCGCCGGCGTTGCCCGCCACCACCGGCAGGCCGCAGGCGTTCGCCTCCAGGAACACAAGCCCGAAGCCCTCGGTATCGCCGTTCGCCAGTTCGCGGTTCGGCATCACGAACACGTCCCCCAGGCGGTAGTGGTCCACCAGTTCCTCCTCCGCGACCAGGCCGGTGAACACCACACGTTCCGCCACGCCGAGCGTTGCCGCGAGCACCACCAGGCGGTCGCGGAAGCCGCCCTCGCCCACCACCAGGAAGCGGCAGTCGGGAAACTCGGCGACGATCGTGGCGAAGGCGCGGAGGGCGTGGTCGATCCCCTTCTTTTCCAGCAGGCGGCAGACGGTGACGAACACGAACGCGCCCGCGATGCCGTAGTAGTCCAGCAGGTCCGCCCGCTTCGGCCCCGGGCGGAAGCGCTGCGGGTCCACCCCGTTCTCGATCAGCACGATCCGCCGGCCGGCGTCTTCCCCGCCGGCCGGGTCCTCGCGGGCGAGCAGCCGGGCGGTGGCGGCGCGGGTGAAGCGGCTCACGGCCACGATCCGCTGGGCGCCGGCCACGTAGCGTCCGCGGCGGCTGAAGTCGTCGTCATAGCCGTCGCTCGTCGTGATTTCCTCGCCGTGCATATAGACCACGCGGCGGACGAAAGGGAACAGCCGCAGCACCGGGAAAAGCCAGCCGGCCGACACGAGCTCCCCGATGCAGACTGCGCGCACGCCGCCCCACGCGATCAGCGCCAGCACGGCGGCCAGCACCCGGGCGCGGATCGCGAGGTCGGTCACGCGGAAGCGCGCCCGTGCGCTCCAGCCGGCGGTCGGCGCGGCCTCCAGCACCGTGCGCAGCAGGCGCAGGCGGCGGATGGGGTAGGCGGCCTGGCGGTCGTGTTCGCGCCAGCCGATCAGCGGCAGGCCGTCGGCATAGCTGTGGGTGGCGGCGAGCACGATCACGCGCCCGTCGCCGTAGCGCGCGATGGTGTCGTAGACGACCGCCGAGCCGCCGCGCACCGGGGGGAAGTTGTTCGCCACCAGCAGCACGCGCCCCCGCCGCTCGCCGGCCGCCGCCGCGGGACGGCCGCGCGCGGGCACGGGCGCCGCCAAGGGGGCGTCCACGGGGCCGGCGGCGGCCGCGGTGTCGGGTCGGCTCAGCACGCGCGGCCCTCGGCCGGGGAGGGCACGGCCCGGTGGGATGCGATCCAGTGGGATGCAGTCCGGTGGGATGCGGTCCGTTGGGTTGCGGCCCGGTCGGATGCAGCGAGATCGGACAAGGGCAACCCGGACAAGGCCAACCCGGACACGGGCAACCCGGACGCGGGCATCCCGGACCCGGGCGGTCCGGCCGGATCGACCAGCAGCCGCGCCAGCTCCGGCACGCCGGCGAACCGCGTCTCCGCCCGCCGCGCCAGCCCGTCCAGCACCGCCGACAGCCGGTCGTAGAACATGTGCAGCTCCTTGCGCGACTGCACATAGGGATTGTGCCCGACGGCAAGGGAGGAGGAATGGAAGCTCATCGTCAGCACCCGCTGGCCCGCCGCTTCCTGGCCGCGGATCAGCCGGCGCATGGCGGCGGTGTCGTTGCCCTCGGGCGACAGGGTGATCCGCTCGGCGATGCGCAGCCAGGACAGCACGGCGCGGCCGAGCGAGGGCCCGGGGCCGGCGAACGGCCGGTAGAAATCGGGCGCGAACGCGCCGGCCCAGCCGACGATGTCGCGGCAGACCGGGACCTCCAGCAGCCGGCGGGTGGCGCCGAACCAGAACGGGTGCACGGCGTAGGCGGAGAAGTCCGGCCCGCCCTCGGCGCCGAGGTTGGTGCGCGGCGCGATCGAGGTGTCGATCTCGAAGCCCAGCCGTTCCAGCAAGGCCACCGTCTGCGCGCCGATCCCGTAGCGCCCGGCCTTGAAGACGCGCGGGGCGAAGCCGAAGACCGCGGTGAATTTCTCCGCCAGGCGGACGATCTTCGCCTCCTCCACCGTCGCCGGCAGGTTGAGCGGGAAGGACAGCCGCCGATCGAGCCCGGTGCCGAACGGCGGGTTCACCCAGGGGTGCATCTGCACGCCGAGCTCGCACCGCCCGCGATCGAGCTGGCGGCGGAGCAGGCGCACCGCGTCGGCGTCCTCCAGCACCGGGTAAGTGAGCAGGTAGGTGGGCGGCAGGTCATAGGCGGCGAGGATTTCCTGCAACGGCCCGATCGCGTGCATGCAGGCGGTGGAATAGGCGGTGCCCTCGACCGGGCGGGACCAGTTGAAATCCTCCTCGGCGTCGACGATCAGGCTGACCAGCAACTGGCCCAGGGGCGGCGGCGCGGGGGAGGGATTGGGGAACGCGTCGGGGCGGATCGGGGCGGGCATGCCGGGCGGTGCCTTGGCTTCGGGGCGGCGCGGGGGAAGGCCGGACGGTCGCCGCATGAGGGTGCCCGCGCCGGCCCCGCGGGACGGCCGCCGCACGGGGCCGGCCGGGCTGCATATCGTAATTCGGGCGGCGGCGGAAGCGAATCGGCGGGGTCGGGAGCGGCTGATTTCAGGGGCCTCGGCGCGGGGCCGGCCGGTACGCACCCTCAGTCCGGCAGCGCCACGGCCGCGAACGGGGCCGCGTGCGGTGGACCGGCGGCGAAGGCCCAGCGCACCGGGCCGGTCGCCGCCAGCGCCACGCGGGTGCTGCACACCGTGGCGAACCCGCCGCGCGGAACGACGTCGATCTGCTCCGCCGCCGAGCCCGTGCGGTCGGCGAGGATCGCCTGCCAGCCCGCCCAGTCGTCGGCATCCGGCGCCGGCGCGGCGGCGAAGCGCGGCAGGTGGCGCGCGACCCGCGGGCTCGCCAGATCGTCCGGGTCGTGCGCGGTGACCATGTGCAGCCCGGACGCCAGCACCAGCGCCTCCGCCCGGCCGCGCCCGAGGCCGCGCAGCACGACCGCGCCCGTCCGATCGGCCAGCACCAGGTTGAAGCTGCGCCAGGCGCCCGCATCCAGCGCCGCGATCGCCGCCGTGCCCGCCGCGACCGAGGCGTGCTCCAGCGCCAGCAGCGGCAACTCCCCGCGCGAGCGCTTGCCGGGCGCGGGGCCGAGGCTGCCCGGCCGGTTCAGCACCGCGGCGACCAGCCCGTGCCGGTTCACCCCCATCCAGGTGCCGCCGCCGCTGCGGTCGCGCCCGGCGACCACGCCCGGGCGGTCGGGCCACCAGGTGCCCGGAGGGTCCCAGGCGCGGTCCAGCATCTCGTCGCGGTTGGCCGCCAGCAGCACCGGCAGGGCGTGGTCGGGGCGCAGCAGCAGGACGACGGTGCACATGCGCGCCGCCCGATCAGGCGGACGGCCCGGGCGCGCCGAACACGCGGGTGAACACGGCATCGAGCGCGCGCAGGTGCAGGGTCGGGTCCATCGCGCGGTCGAGGTCGTCCGCCGCCACCCGGCCCGCGACCTCCGGATCGGCCGCCAGATGGTCGCGGAAGCTGCGCGCGCCGGGGCGGCCCAGGGTTTCCCACGTCGCCATCGCGTTGCGCTGCACGATCCGGTAGGCGTCCTCCCGCAGGATCCCCGCCCGGGTGAGGGTCAGCAGCACCTCGCCGGAATGCACCACGCCGCCGAGCGCATTCAGGTTCTCGGTCATGCGTTGCGGATACACCGTCAGCTTCTCCACCAGCCCGGCCAGGCGCGCGAGCGCGAAATCGAGCCCGATGGTCGCATCCGGCGCGATCACCCGTTCGACCGAGGAATGCGAGATATCGCGCTCGTGCCACAGCACCACGTTCTCCAGCGCCGGGACCGCGGTCGCGCGGACCACGCGCGCAAGACCGGAGAGATTCTCCGACAGCACTGGGTTGCGCTTGTGCGGCATCGCCGAGGAGCCCTTCTGGCCGGGATGGAAGAACTCCTCCGCCTCGCGCACCTCACTGCGCTGCAAGTGGCGGATTTCGGTCGCCAGCCGCTCGATGCCCGAGGCGATCACGGCCAGGGTGCAGAAATAGGCCGCATGGCGGTCGCGCGGGATGATCTGGGTGGAGACGGGTTCGATCGCGAGGCCGAGCCGCTCGGCCACATACGCCTCCACCCGCGGGTCGAGATGGGCGAAGGTGCCGACCGCGCCGGAGACGGCGGCGACCGCGATTTCCGCCCGCGCCGCGTCCAGCCGGGCGCGGTTGCGCGCGAATTCCGCGTAGTGGCCGGCGAGTTTCAAGCCGAAGGTGGTGGGTTCGGCGTGGATGCCGTGGCTGCGGCCGACGGTGAGCGTGTGCTTGTGTTCGAACGCGCGGGTGCGCAGCGCGGCCAGCACGGCGTCCAGATCGGCCGCCAGCAGGTCGGTCGCCTGGGTCAGCTGCACCGACAGGCACGTGTCGAGCACGTCCGAACTCGTCATGCCCTGGTGGACGAAGCGGCTGTCCGGGCCGATCGCCTCGGCGAGCCAGGTGAGGAAGGCGATCACGTCATGGCGGGTCTCGCGCTCGATCGCGTCGATCCGGGCGACGTCGTCGGGGCCGATCTGGGCGATTCGGGCGCCGCCCTTGGCGCGGATGGTGGCGGCGGCGGCTTCGGGGATGGCGCCGATGCGGGCCATTCCCTCGGCGGCCAGCGCCTCGATCTCGAACCAGATGCGGTAGCGGTTCTCCGGCGCCCAGATCGCGGCCATTTCGGGACGGGAATAGCGAGGGACCATCGTGGGCGCGCCTGTCTTCCGGTGGGGACGATCCGGAGCTAGACCGCGTCCGCCGGCGCTTGGCAAGGCCGCGTCGGGCAACGCCGGAAGGATCGCGCCGCATGGATGCCAGCCTGACCCACGACCTCGCGCGGCTGGGTCAGGTGATGCTGATCGATATCGCCTTGGCGGGCGACAACGCGGTGGTGGTGGGGCTCGCGGTGGCGGGGCTGCCGGCGCAGCAGCGGCGGACGGCGATCCTGCTCGGGATCGGCGGCGCTACGGTGATCCGGATCGGGTTCGGGCTGGTGGCGCTGGATCTGTTGCAGATCCTGGGGCTGCTGCTGGCCGGCGGGTTGCTGCTGCTGTGGGTGGCGTGGAAGATGTTCCGCGAGCTGCACCGGCCGGAGCGGCTGGCGACCGCTGGCGGCGCGCGCCGCAGCCTGGGCCGCGCGCTGCTGCATATCATCCTGGCCGACGTGTCCATGAGCCTGGACAACGTGCTGGCGGTGGCGGGTGCGGCCGGCGGGCGATGGTGGGTGCTGGTCGCGGGGCTCGGGCTGTCGGTGGGCTTGATGGGGCTGGCCGCGGATCTGCTGGCGCGGGTGCTGCACCGGCAGCGGTGGATCGCCTGGGCGGGGTTGGCGATGGTGCTGGTGGTGGCGCTGCGGATGATCTGGCAGGGGGCGCATCAGGTGGCGGGGGTGATGTAGGGGGCGTGCCCGTCCCTGACGACGACGGGGCGCGGGGGTACCTGCCCGGCGGTTGCCTGTAGCGGCACTTCAATCCCGGTCGCGACGCCGTCCGAAACGAAAAGCGGCGCCCCTGGGCGCCGCCGATCTTCGAGATGGATGCGAAGGACCTATACGCGGCGGCGACGACGGATCGCACCGAGGCCGAGCAGGCCGCTGCCCAGGAGCACGAGCGAGGCCGGTTCCGGCACGGCCGTGTCCACGGTGATATTCAAATTGTCATAAGCATAAGTGACGGTCGGATCATTCCCGGCGATACCGACCGCGCCGAGCACCTGGCCGATCCCGAACTGGATCGGATCGCCGGAGAAATTCGGATTGCTGGCAGTATTGGTTGTGCCGGTCGCTGTGTCGATCAGGGCAAAATCCGCGGCGGTGAGGCCTGTGCCGCTGAAGGTCTCGAAACCGGTGGTGCCGGCGCCGACCAAAGGCGTCCCAACGATTACGTCGGCATAGAAATTCCCGTCCTGCTCGATCAGCAGGCGAAATGCATTGCCGTATGTGTTGTTGGTGTCGGCCGTGAAGTTCTTGTCCACCGAAACGGCGATGGACGTGACCGCACCCTGCGTCGTGGGGTTGTAGGAGAATGCGCTGTTGGTGATCCCCAGGAACAGCGCAGTCGTGCCGCTCGTTCCCCCGTCGGTCGGCTCCGAAAACGTGATCTGAAGGGCCTGGCCCGGGTCGCCGCAGGTTGCGCACTGGCCGAACGTGGCGGTGTTCACCCCGGGTTCCTGGTTGTAGAGGAAGGCTTGGCTGTAGTTGGCGGCAGGGAACGTCCCATCAGTGAAGACGGTACTCGCCGACGCGAGGCCGGTGCCGGCGCAGAGAGCAAGAAATCCGAATGCACTGATCCTGAGCGATCTATACATGTCTCACCTTGTCCTGTCTGATCGAGAGTGGCTGGAAAGCCAACAGTTTCGCCTCTCCGGCTGAAATCGATCAGATAGCCAAGGATCGCAGCAGCAGAGCCGTAACCTAAGCCATCAAGCTTGGGACCAAGCTGCCTTTTTTGATCGGCACGATGCAAGCACGAATCCGTCACGCCCCGAACACAAGATCGTTTACAACCGAAGATTGTGTGGCGGTCCTGTTACTGATGATGATCAAACTCGGGCCGTCTGTCGGTGTACCCGGGCAGCGACGGCGCTGTGGCGGTGCACGAGCGTGTTGAACCGGAAACCGGGACGGTTATCTGCGGTTGCAACTCCTGCGGGCAAGCTTCGATCTGCACACTGAGAAGGGCGGCGAAGAAGATCGAAATCGCAGAGGTTCGGACGTTGGGCCGCAGGGCCCGCCGATCTACCGCGGGCCGGCCAGTCATCGCCCTTCGGCGGGACGGCCCGGCCGGGCGCCGGATGGGTCTGCATGCGGTGAGTACCATGTTTGGGGTTGCCGAACGCGCCTGATAAGTGTCGCATGACGCGGGCGCCACAGCTGCGTGGCGTTCTTGGGCGGACGTGGGGCCGGGGATAGCGTCATGAGCACGTGGACGATCGGGGTTAATGTGCCTTGGACGGTAGCCTGGACCGGCGAGCAGTCGTTCGAACTGCAACCGTCGGTGCATTTTCCGGGGCTGAGCGACCTGGTGCAGGTTCAGCGTCCGGGGCAGGGGACACCGATGTTCGCGGCTCAGCATGTGACGCGTCACCGCATGGGGATCGCCGATCACCGTTGCCATGTCTGCGGAGAGCTGACGTCCCAACGCGATCGATTCATCTTTCCCGTGCAGTCGGGCGGCTTCGTGCTCATGGGCGATGACACCGAGCGCTATGCGGGCAACGTGCCGCCCGTGCATCTTGCCTGCGGCAACCGCGCGCGGTTGCTGTGCCCGCATCTCAGCCATACCCTGGCCCATCCGTTGCCCTATCCGTCCGAGCCGACGCGCCTCATGCGGCGCACGGACGTCGTGCCCGGCATGGAAGGAATAGCGAAGGGTTTGCCACCGGGATTGAAGGTGGTGTTCACCTGCTACCGGCTGTTCGGCCCGCGCTTCACCAGGCACGTCAAACGACTTCGCGAGGCGCATGCCGCGCGGACGGGGGCGCCGGCAGGGCAGGCCTGAGACGCGCCGCCTGTGTCGCCGAGTCGCAGGCCGCCGCGATCCGGCAACGCCCGGGCCGCCCGGCCGGCGCGCGATACCCCCAGCCAGCACGGAAACATTCGGAAGGGTTCCAAGGACGAGCCCTTGGCGGGGAAGGCGGCCCGCGGCGGACGGGGATGCCTCCGGTGAATCCGGCTTGGGCCGCCTGGGCGACCAGCCGAAGCCCCGATCATGGGGTCGGCGAAATCGGCGAACGCAGGTTGCTTCGCGCGCAGGGCCTCGGTTGGGCGCCGGGTGGGTCGGCGCATGGGTCCCGGGCGGCGGGCTAGTGCTCTGACTCAAACGGAAGCTCCAGGCAGACGGTCGAGTTTGGCGAGGATGACGTCGGCTGGCTTGGTCCAGACGAATGGTTTGGGATTGCGGTTGTGC
>JABBNW010000105.1:8111-14742 GCA_019352115.1 Pseudomonadota bacterium | reverse complement strand
GGTTCCAAGGGCTAGCCCTTGGCGGGGTCCAGGGGCAGCGCCCCTGGCCTTGCTTGCTGAACCGGCCGCTCCCCACGTCCAAGCCGCAAGGTCCGGCTAGTGGCCGCCGCCGGCGGCGGCTACGCCTTTGCGGAGCATTGCGACGGCGAGCATGGCGGCGAGTAGGACGGTGCCGAGCATTGCGAAGCAGTCGGCGTAGCCCATGATCGTTGCTTGGGCGCGGATAGTTTGGCCGACTGCGATCATTGCCCGGTGCAGTGCGCCGGCCATGTCGGGCGTGCCGTGGGCCATGAAATAGTGCTGCAGCTGTGCCAGGCGGGTGCGGGTTGCTGGCTGCAGCACCGAGACATCGGCGTTGATCATGAAGGAGTGGTACTGTTCGCGCCGGGTGAAGAACGTTTCCAGCGCTGCGGTTCCGATCGCCCCGCCCAGGTTGCGCAGCATGTTGAACAGGCCGGACGCGCTGCCGGCCTCGGTGGAGGTGATGCCGACCATGGCGATGGCGGAAAGCGGCGTCATCACCAGTGCCTGGCCGAGGGCGCGGGTAATGTCCGGCACCAGCAGTTGCGGCGCCGCGTAGTTGGCGTCCAGGTGCAGGTTCATGAAGCAGCTGACGGAGAATACCAGCAGGCCGAAGCCGACCAGGAATCTGGGATCGACCCGCCGCATCAGCATCGGCACGAACGGGATGATCACGAGCTGCGGCAGTCCGGTCCAGGCCATCACCTGCCCGATCTGTTCCGAATCGAATCCCTGCGCCACCGCCAGGTATTGCGGCAGCAGGTAGGCCGAGCCGTACAGCGCGAAGCCGAGCAGGAAATTGCCGAGCGTGCCGAGGCCGAAATTGCGCCGGCCCAGCAGGCGCAGCTGGATCAGCGGCTCGGCCCGCCACAGCTCCACGACGACGAAGGCGCCAAGGGCAACCGCGGCGAGCAGGCTGAGGCGCACGATGAAGGGGGAGCCGAACCAGTCGTAGACGTTCCCGTCGTCCAGCACGGTCTGCAGGGCGGCGAGCCCCACCGCCATCAGCGCGATGCCGATCCAGTCGCCCCGGCGCAGCAGGCCCAACTGCATCGGCGCCCGCGGCAGGCCGTAGATCAGCGCCGGCACCATGACCGCGCCGGGAATGAGGTTGATGTAGAAGATCGTCGGCCAGCCGTAGGTATCGGTCAGCCAGCCGCCGACCGTGGGCCCGATCGCCGGGGCGAAGGTCGCCGTGATCGCGAATCCGGCCAGGCCGATCGACCGCTTGGACGGCGGCAGCATGGCGACGATGATGGTGAACGCGAGCGGGATCATCACCCCGCCGGTGAAGCCTTGCAGCGCCCGCAGCACGATCATCTCCGGCAGGGTGTGCGCCTGCCCGCAGGCGGCCGAGAAGATCAGGAACAGCACCGTATTGGTGATCAGGTAGCGGCGCAGTGAGAACACCCGGCTGAGGAAATCGGTCATCGGAATGACGATGATCTCGCCGATCAGGTAGGCGGTGATTACCCAGGCGCCGTTGATCCCTCCGGTGCCGATGCCGCCTTCGATATACGGGAGGGAGGCGTTGGTGATCTGGATGTTCAGCACGGCCATGAAGGCGCCGATGATGGCGCCGCCGACCGCGATCCAGGTGCGCAGCGGGACGGCGGGCTCCCCGGCGGGGGCGATGTCGGCCATGTCAGGAGTGAGGCTTGGTGTTGATCGTCGGCTCGACCGACATGCCCGGGCGCAGCCGGCCGAGCAGCGGGTCGTGCGGATCGAGCCGGATCCGCACCGGGATGCGCTGGACGATCTTGGTGTAGTTGCCGGTCGCGTTGTCGGGCGGCAGCAGCGCGAACTCTGCGCCGCTGGCCGGGGAGATGCTGTCGACGACGCCGTGCACGGTCGCGTCGGGGAACGTGTCGACCGCGATCGCGACCGGCTGGCCGGGGCGCACGTCGGTCAGGGTCGTCTCCTTGTAGTTGGCGGTAACGTACACGGCGGCGAGCGGCACCACCGCCATCAGCGCGGTGCCCGCCTGCACGTACTGGCCGACCCGCAGGGTGCGGTCGCCGACGGTGCCGGTGACGGGCGCGGTGATGGTGGTGTAGCCGAGGGTCAGGTCGGCCTGGCGCAGCGCCGCCTGGCGCTCTGCGCGGGTTGCGCGGGCACGGGCCAGCGCCGTGCGCAGGACCGCGATCTGCTGCACCGCGACCCCGACGCCGGCGGTATCGCGCGCGAGCGCTGCCTGTTTCTCGGCGATATCGGCCTGCCATTGCTGCGACTGCTGCTCGGTGCCGGCGCCGCTGTGCGCGAGGCGGGCGTAGCGCGCGAACTGCTCGCGCGAGAACGTCAGGGCTGCCTCGTCGGCCGCGACCGCGGCGCGCACCTGGTGTACGACCAGCCGCTGGCGGGTGATCTCCTGGCGCAGGTTGTCGATGCCCGCGGCGGCGGCGGCGAGAGCGGCGCGGGCCTGGGCACGGGCGGCACGATCGTCGCGGTCGTCGATGCGGGCCAGCACCTGGCCGGCGCGGACCGGCTGGTTGTCGGCCACCAGCACGGCGGCGATGTAGCCCGACACGCGCGGGCTGACGATCACCGAATCGGCCTGCACGGTGGCATCCTCGGTGGAGACCAGGAACCGCCCTTCGGTCCAGTAATAATGCCCGTAGTCGGCAAGCCCGCCCAGCACCACCAACGCGCCGAGCGCGATCGCCAGCCGCCGCAGCGGCCAGGGGCGGCGGCGCGCGGGAGCGCTGACCCCTACCTGCGGCTCCGCAGGACCGGCGACCTGAGATCCATCCATCGCATGCGTCTCCCGAGCCGGCCGGCTCATTGAGCCCCCGGCCCGGACAAGATGGCCTGCCGCGGGATTTCGATTACCATCCTGGATGACACAGCAGTTATGCGGGCGACAGACGGTGGGCGCGGTCAGCGATCGACCGTCGCCGGCACCGCGATACGCACCCAGATCAGGTTCACCACCAGCAGCACCGCGGTGACGACGAACACCCAGCGCAGCCCGGCGCTGGCTGCCACCACGCCGCCGGTCAGGGGGCCGAGTGCGATGCCGAGGAACGACGCCGACGAGCTGAGCCCGTAGACGAAGCCTCGCGACGTGACCGGCACCATGCGCCCGACCAGGGCGTTGGCGGTCGGCAGGATGCCGCCGATGAAGCAGCCGACGCCGAACCGTTCCGCCACGAACACCCAGTAGCTGTGCGCCAGAGCCTGCGGCGCGGTCATCGCCGCGGCGCCGAACAGGCTGATGAGCAACACGCGCCGGTAGCCCAGATCGTCGCTGCGCTTGCCGAGGAACGGGGAGGCGATCACGTCGGCCAGCCCGGTCACCGAGAACGCGAAGCCGGCCAGGGTCGCGAGCTGCGGCACCGGGCCGGTGAGCTGCTGGACGAACAGGGTGATGATCGGCTGCACTGCCTGCACCGCGAACTGCGCCAGCATCAGCACCACCATGAGCGCCGCCAGCCCCGGCGTGGCGCGGAACAGCGCCATCGCCGCCGGGATCGACCTGGTCCTTCGTCCGGAGCCCATCTGCGGGCGCACGAACCGCTCCGGCACCAGCCACCAGGCCAGCGCGAAACCGATCATCGAGATGCTGGCTGCGAAAAAGAACGGCGCCCGGTAGCTGCCGGTCAGGTCCGCGACCACGCCGCCGATGATCGGCCCGATCAGCGAGCCGACCAGTTGCCCGGTGGACAGCCAGCCGAGGGCGTAGCCCAGCCGCTGGTCCGGCACCTGGCTCGCGACCAGCGCGATCGCCGCCGAGTTGAATCCGGCGAACAGCCCCATCGCCATGCGGAACGCGAGCAGGTGCCACACGCTGGTGGCGATCCCCATCAGCCCGGTGAACACGGCGATCCCGACCGAGGACCGCAGCACCATCAGCTTGCGTCCGTAGCGATCGGCCATGCGGCCCCAGATCGGCGCGGTGAAGGTGGCAACGAACGAGGTCACGGACGCGAGCACGCCGGCCCAGAGGTCGATCAGGTCCGGCCGGTGTACGCCGAGATCGGGCAGATACAACGGCATGATCGGGGCGAGGATGGTGAACGACAGGCTCATGACGAGCTGGATGCCGACCATCGTCCACAAGGTGAGCGCCCAGTTGGGCGGCAGGTCGGGCGCGCCAGGCGAATCGACGAGGGCCGGCGGATCGACGGGGGCCGGCGGGGCGACGGCGGCGGGCGGGGCGACGGTGCTCACGCGCGGCGACGGCGCAGCGGGAGGGTCAGGCCGTCACGCCGCGGGGGCCGAGCGGAGGAGGGTGGTCTCGCGGAGCCGGAATTCGCGTCCGCCACGGCGTTTCGCCAGTTCATGCCGTGCCATTCCTCGTCGCGTCGCATGCCACCGCCGCACTATGCCCGTTTCCGCCCGCCGGTCCATAAATTCCCCCCCGGGCATTCCCCCATTGGAAATTCCCCGGTTGGTCGTTCGGGGTTGGCGATTCCTCGGCGGCCGCGGCCGGAGCATGGCCTCCGCGCGGCCCCTCGTGCATCCTTCGGCCAACCAGAAAAACGGGAGAACAGCCATGGCAGGCATGCTCGACGGGAAGACCGCCCTCATCACCGGCAGCGGCGGGGGGATCGGCCGGGCCGCGGCGCTGGTCTTCGCGCGCGAGGGCGCACGCCTCGCGCTGACGGACGCGAACCGCGACACCGCCCAGGACACGGTCGCGATGGTGAACGCGGCCGGCGGCCAGGCGCTCGCGCTCGGCGGGGACGTGACGGACAGCGGCGACGTGCAGGCGCTGATCCACGACACGCTGGCGACCTACGGACGGCTGGATTGCGCCTTCAACAACGCCGGGATCGCCGGGTATCAGGTCGATGCGGCCGGCAAGCGCACCGCCGAGTGGTCCGACGCCGCCTTCGATCGCATGATCGGGGTCAACCTGAAGGGCGTCTGGCTCTGCATGAAGCACGAGATCCTGCACATGCAGGCCAACGGCGGGGGCGCGATCGTCAACACCGGCTCGATCGCGGGGCTGGTCGGGCTGCCCACGTCCTCGGCCTACGTGGCCGCCAAGCATGGCGTGCTGGGGCTGACCAAGACCGCGGCGATCGAATACGCCGGCGACAAGATCCGGGTGAACGCGGTCTGCCCCGGCTATGTCCGCACGAAGATGACGGAGGAGGTCATGGCGCGCCGCGGCGAGACCATCCTCGCCATGGTCCCCGCCCGCCGCATGGGGGAGCCGGAAGAGATCGCCGAGATGGTCGCCTGGTTGTGCTCGGATCGCGCGAGCTACGTCACCGGCGCCTGCTACAATGTGGATGGTGGGTATATGGCGATGTGAGCGCCACCTGCGGCGAGGGCGAGCGGTCGTTGTGCGGCGGTCATTCCAGACCTCCGCCCGGCGACCTTGTTCCCCTGCCCAAACCGCGACAGACCGGGGCGATGAGCCCGCGCCTGCCCCCCGCCGCCCGACGCCTGCTCGTGGCGCGCACCGTTATCAGCCTCGGCCAGGGCGCGATGGGGGTCGATTTCGCCCTGTATGCGCGGACCTTGCACTGGTCGCCCGAGTTCCTCGGCGCGGTGGTCGGCGCCGGCATCCTGCTGGGGGGCGTGCTGACCGGGGCGGCGGGGCCGCTGTCCGACCGGTTCGGGCGCAAGCCGTTCCTGCTCGGCTATCTGGCGGCGGTCGTGGTGGCGTCCGGGCTGGCGGTGGTCTCGGCGCGCACGGCGGTGGTGGCGGGGGCGGCGATCGTGGCCGGGTTCGGGCGCGGCGCGGTGGGGGTGCCGGGGCTGTTCGGCGCCGTGCAGCAGGCCTGGCTGTCCGACCAGGTGGAGGGTCCCGCGCTCAGCCGCGCCTTCGCACGCAACGCCGCCATGGGATTCTTCGCCACCGCCGGGGGCACGTTCCTGGGCGGGCTGCCGCATCTGTGGCGGGGGATGCTCCCGGGCGCGCTGGGCTATCGGCCGCTGTTCGCGCTGGTTGCGGTGACCACCCTGCTGTCGCTCGTGCTGCTCGCGCTGGTCCCCGAGCGCGCACGCGCGCCCCGCGCGGTCACGCCGGCGGCCGATGAGGCGCGCGACCAGGCGACCGAGAACCGGCTGCTGATCCGGCTGGCGGGGATCAATGCGCTGAACGGCGTGGGCATCGGCCTCTCCGCTCCGCTGCTGTCGTGGTGGCTGGCCGAACGGTTCGGCGCCGGGCCGGGGCAGATCGGGCCGGCGATCGGGCTGGTGCTGCTGGCCTCCGGGGTCGCGACCCTGGGGGCGGGGCGGTTGGCGACGCGCTTCGGGATGGTGCGGGTGGTGGTGGCGATGCGCACCGCGGGGCTGGGGCTGATGGTGGCGATGCCGTTCGCGCCGACGTTCGGCTGGGCGATCGGGGCCTATGCGGCGCGCACGGTGCTGAACCGGGGCACCGCGGGGCAACGCCAGGCGCTGGTGCTGGGCGCGGTGCGCGGGCATCGGCGCGGGCTGGCGGCGAGCGTGAGCGGGGTGTCGACGCAATTGCCGCGGGCGGTGGGGCCGTGGCTGGCGGGGCTGATGTTCGGGTCGGGGTGGTTCGCGGCGCCGTTCCTGTTGGCGGCGGCGTTCCAGGGGGCGTACCTCGTGCTGTATCGGGTGGTGTTCGCGGGGGCGGACCGGAAGTAGGGGGGCGCTTCTCCCCTCCCCTTGCGGGAGGGGCCGGGGG
>JABBNW010000105.1:0-8101 GCA_019352115.1 Pseudomonadota bacterium | reverse complement strand
CACCCCTCCCCCGGCCCCTCCCGCAAGGGGAGGGGAGACGGGGCGCAGTCAGGCCAGTTCCACCAGTACCGGCACGTGGTCCGAGGGTTGCGCCCGGTCGCGTTCGGCGCGGTCGGGGGCGGCCGCGACCAGGCGTTCCGCCAGTTCGGGCGAGAGCAGGACGTGGTCGATGCGCAGACCCTGATCGCGCGGCCAGGCGCCGGCCTGGTAGTCCCAGAAGGTGTAGAGGGTCTCGCGCGGGTGCAGCGCGCGGATCGCGTCGGTGTAGCCTTGCCAGAGCAGGCGGCGGAAGCGGGCGCGGGTTTCGGGGCGCACCAGGGCGTCGGTGGGGGAGATGGCGCCTTGGGCGGCGTCCTCCGGCGCGGGGCAGACGTTGAAATCGCCGGCGATGAGGGTGGGGCGGTCGGCTTGCAGCAGGGCGGCGGCGCGCTCGGCCAGGCGGTCCATCCAGGCGAGCTTGTAGGCGTAGCCCGCATCGCCGCCGGAATTGCCATTGGGGAGGTAGAGGTTGGCGACGGTGGTGCCGTCCGTCTCGATCTCGATATAGCGGGCCTGGGCGTCGTCTGGCGGCAGGCCCGGAAGGGCGCGATGGGTGACGGTGAAGGGGCGGCGGGCGAGGATGGCGACGCCGTTGTAGGATTTCTGGCCCACCACGGCCTCGGTGTAGCCGAGGTCGCGGAAGGCGCCGGCGGGGAAGGCGGCGGATTCGCATTTCAGTTCCTGCAACAGGAGCAGGTCGGGTTCGACGCGTTCCAGCCAGGCCCGCACGTGGGGTTCGCGCTGGCGGATGGAGTTGACGTTCCAGGTGGCGAGTTTCATGCGCGGCCCCTTGACCCGAATAGCGCCGTGAGGCGGGCCAGGATGTCGGCCAGCAGCGGCGGCGGGAGACTATCACCGGTGGGGCGGGTGGCGCGTGGGGGGGGGACGATTCGGGCGCTGCCCGGATGATCCGATCAGGAGTGGCGACCGCCGCTTGTCGTCGCCAGGCGGCCCGCCAGGTGCTATAGGACCGCCATGGTAGAGCTTTCGCCCCTTGTCTCGGAATTCGCCGCGACCGAAGAGGCCGAGGCGTACGGCCGTTGCTTCCGCACCAAGGTGCGGGCGAGCCTGGCCGATCCTCGGCCGGGCGTGCCTCATGATGCGGCGATGACACGGGTGCGGGCGACGATCGAGGCGGCGCGGCAGAACCGCAAGCCGGAGTGATGTTGGCATGGAACGCGACGCTGCCATAGCCAGGCTGAAAGAACACGAAGCCGAACTGAAGCGGCTGGGCGTCGAACATCTTTTCCTGTTCGGCTCCACGGCGCGCGGTGACGCGCGCGAGGATTCCGACGTTGATCTTTTCTTCGATTATCCGCGCGGGAAGTTCGGGCTTTACGAGCTGATGGACGTGAAAGAGACGGCCGCGCGTATCCTCGGCCGCAAGGCGGACATCATGACACGCGACAGCATCCATAAAGCTCTGCGCCTGCGCGTCGAAGCGGACGCCATACCGGTCTTCTGATGCCCTGCTGCGAGGGCTGCACTCGCTCTATAGAAAGTCGCATATATCTCAACGGTCTCGACCGCCCCCCTTGCAAAGGGGACAGACCACCTCCGTTTTGTCGAACCCTTTCGGTTTTCCTGCCGGGCGGCGCCGCCACTGCGTAAATTTACCAGTACCATAGCATTTTACACAGACCCTGAAACCCCGCTCGGCGCTAGCCGAAGTAATTCGGTCGAAATGGCGTTGGCTCTCTTGGAGGTTGTTGCTTATCGCTAGCCGTAGAATATCGGGTAAATCGAACTCGCCGTGCAAGACCAATGCACCCGATCCATCGATCGGCATAACCGAACCGCCTGTAGCGTCTGCGGCTTCCTGCAAGCCGATCAAGACCCTTTCGTTAAGCTCCTCCCAAGTGAGATGAAAAGGACCATCGCCGACCGCATGCAGATTAAACGCTGCCAGAAGCCGCATTAGAAGCATCTGCTGCTCTCGACTGCTATCGGACAATGTTCACCTCCTTTACGTTCGTTCTCTCTGATAGTCTCGAAATCATCGCAACGCCGACGTTGAAGCTCTTGGCCAGTTCCTTAAGCGTTGCGCCCACGGCGCGCCGCCGCCGTGCTTCACTTCTGCTGCTGCGGCGTGAGCTTCGGCCTGCGGCCAAGCCTCATGCCGCGCGCCTTCGCCCGCTTCGCTTCCAGGCGAGCAATGCTTTCCTGCAGCTCGCGGTGCACCACCTCGCCGGGCACGGTGGAAGCCCCGGCGGCAAGCTCCGCCAGGCTCTCGTCAAGTGCCTCGGCCCAACCCGGCGGCGCGTCCAACGATGCAGGTGTGTCGGTCATGGCAAGATAATAGGCGCACCCGGCCCGGCGTTCCAACCTGTCGCACGAGCGCGTGTCAACGCACTCTCTCACTCCCTGGTCGAAACCGAACCGGGACTCGGCGGCCCTTGTCCCGGCGCGTTACCGGCGGCGGGCAAGGGCGCGGCGAATCTCGGCCGACATGGGGGCGTCATCGCCCCCATGCGCGGCACGGGACGCGGCAATCCAGCCCTGCGGGTCTATCCGGGCGAGGTCGAGCTTGTGCCCGGCCTGCTCCGCCAACTGTGCCAGATAGAAAAGCTGGGTCCGTCCGTTCCCCTCGCGGAAGGGGTGGACATAGTTCACGTCGCCCATGATCCGCCCGGCCGCCGTGGCGAAGTCCGCCCGGTTCAAGCCATGCAGGAAGGCGGCGCGGGCAAGGCGCCGGTGAACGTCCTGCATGCCGGTTTCGATGAACCGCCGGAATTGAAACTGATGCCCACCCTTGGCAATCTCCACGGTGCGAAGCGCGCCCGCCCAATCGTAAACGTCTTGGAAAAGATGCCAGTGAATGGCGCGAAGGTGGCCGAGGTCGAAGGCCCCGACCGGGATGCCTTCGGCCGCCCGCTGGGTGACAAATTGCCGCTCCAGGCGGTCAAGCTGCACCGCGTCGGTGAGGCCCAGCTTGTTCCGTAGGACGGTCGAGCCAGGATAGATGTAGGGATCGGCCTCGCTCACTCCGCCGCCAGCTTGGCGGCCCCGGCAAGGATGTAGGCGCGGCGGCGCTCGTGCGGCCAGCCTTCGCGCTCGAACATCTCGAACATGGCGAGGTCGGCGGCGTCGAGCGGATTGCCCTCGATCTCCTGCAACCGCGCGGCGGCAAGCCGCCGGTCGCGGGACGCGGCGGCTTCGCCTGCCAGCGCGGCGCGGGGTGGGATGGTGTTCATGGCGGGAAGATAGGCGCAGCCGGCCCGGCGTTCCAGCCTGTCGCAAGAGCGCGTGTAAACGCTCTCCCCGGCCCGCCGGGCAGGCGCGACGTGGCAACGAAGCGGTGCCCGTGCCGCATCGCGCCCCGGCCGCAAGCGACCGCTCCGGCAAACCTCATGGCCGAGGATATCCACGACGATCTGCCGAGGTCCCTAAGGAACGCCCGCCGATCGAAAGCCGGCACGGGCATTCCCTCCGCTCATTCCAGGAGGGTCGAGAGCCTGGCCGTCACCTCATCCGCGATCGCCGGCTGCACGCTTTGCGGCCGGGTGAACGCGTCCCCCTGACCACGAGCGATCACCCCCCGGTGTCCGCCAAATGTCATGGTCCGGGCATGGCTGCCGACGCCGCTGAACTGCCGGTCAACGGCGGGCGGTCGCTTCGCGCTGCCGCGTGGCGGCGTTCGCCTCAAGCCGGGCGATGCTGTCTTGCAGTTCGCGATGAACCGCCTCACCGGACACGATCCGCCCGGCTGCAAGGTCGGCCTCGCTTCTGGCCAGGGCTTCCAGCCATTCGGCCGGGGCGGCGGTGCGCTCAGTGGTGTCGGTCATCGCAAGAGAATTCCTCATTGCGGAAACCCAGCGGTCCTCCGCGGGCGGGGCGGTAACCTGCCGGCCTAAGCCAGCATACGATCAATCGCCGACCCGCGCCCCCTCACTCCACCGAAAAGCTCGTCCCGCACCCGCAAGCCGATTTCGCATTCGGGTTCCGCACCGCGAAATGGCTGCCCATCAGCTCGTCCGTGTAATCCAGCTCCGACCCCGCCAGCAGATCCAAACTCGCCGGATCCACCACCACCCGAGCCCCCTCGCGCGCGATCACCAGATCGTCCGCCTGCGCCGCCGTCTCCAGGTCGAACCGGTACTGGAACCCGCTGCACCCGCCCGCCAGCACAGCCACCCGCAACGCCGGCGCCTCCCCCCCCGGGGCGGCCTGGGCGGCGGCGATCTCGGCAATACGGGCGGCGGCGCGCGCGGTCAGCGCGAAAACCTGGTCTGTGTCCATGCCCCCCTAGATAGCACCGCCCCGGTCCGAATTGAAGCACCACCAGGCACGGTGTAAGCCCGCCGCCATGACCGTCCCCCCGCCCCCCTCCCGCACCCACACGCCGGCCCGCGCCAGGCGGGCGGACCCCAGGCGCGCAGACCCCTGGCGGGCGGCCCCATGACCGCCCCCGCCCCCTACGCCGTCCACCCCGCCACCTCGCGCGGGCGGCTGCACCACGAGCCGGAGGCGCCCACCCGCTCCCCCTACCAGCGCGACCGCGACCGGGTGATCCACTCCACCGCCTTCCGCCGGCTCCAGTACAAGACCCAGGTGTTCGTCAACCACGAGGGCGATTTCTTCCGCACCCGCCTGACCCATTCGATCGAGGTGGCGCAGATCGCCCGCTCCATCGCCCGCGCGCTCGGCCTGGACGAAGACCTCACGGAAGCCGTCGCGCTGGCCCACGACCTCGGCCACCCGCCGTTCGGCCATGCGGGGGAGGAAGCGCTGAACCAGGCGATGAAGCCGTTCGGTGGCTTCGACCACAACGCGCAAAGCCTGCGCGTGGTGACGATGCTGGAAGCCCGCTACGCCGCCTTCGACGGCCTCAATCTGACGTGGGAAACCCTGGAAGGCCTGGTCAAGCACAACGGCCCGCTGCCGAAGCCGCCCGCCTATATCGCCGACTACGACGCGCGCCAGAAGCTCGATCTCGGCACCCACGCGGGGGCGGAGGCGCAGGTGGCGGCACTCGCCGACGACATCGCCTACCACAGCCACGACCTGGACGACGGGTTGCGCGCGCGCCTGTTCGGCATGGACGACGTCGGCCACCTGCCGGTGGTGGCGGACGCGCTGGCCGCCGCCCGCCACGCCAGCCTGGACGTGCCGCCGCCGCGCCTGCGCCATGAGACGATCCGCCGGGTGATCGATGCGCTGGTCAGCGACGTGATCACGGAGACGCAGCGGCGACTGGCGAAGCTCGCCCCGCGCGACGCCGACGCGATCCGCCGGTCGAAGCGCAAGGTCGTCGGCTTCAGCGAAAAAATGGCCGAGGCGAACCAGGCGATCAAGGATTTCCTCTACGCGCGGATGTACCGCCACTGGCGGGTCAACCGCATGACCAGCAAGGCGCGCCGGCTGACCGGGGAGCTGTACCGCCTGCTGCTCGCCGACCCGTCCCTGCTGCCCGACGACTGGCGCGCCCGCGCCGGGGAAGCCGGCGGGCCGCGCGCCGCGACCACGGTGGGCGATTACGTGGCCGGCATGACCGACCGCTATGCGATGGATGAATACCGCCGACTGACCGACCTGTCGGTGACCGGATGAGCCGGCCAGGGATGGATTGCAGATGGGATATGTTTTGATGACCGATCTTTTCGCCCATTTGCGGATGCGCGTGCTCGATGCGCTGCACCGCATCCTGCCCGACCTGCCCGACGATATCGCCGCGCGGGTGGAGGTCTCGCCGGCGCGCGACCCCGCGCATGGCGACATGGCGACCAACGCCGCGATGGTCGCCGCCAAGGCCGCCCGCCGCAAGCCGGCGGACCTCGCAGCCGCGCTTGCCGAGGCCCTGCGCGACGGGCCGGAGATTGCCGAGGCCGCCGCCGCCGGCCCCGGTTTCGTCAACCTCCGCCTGCGCGCCCACGCGCTGCACGCGGTGCTGCCGGCGATCCTGCAGGCGGGCACGGCGTATGGCGACGGCACGCGCGGGGGGAACCTGGCCGTGAATGTCGAATACGTCTCCGCCAACCCGACGGGACCGTTGCATATCGGGCATTGTCGCGGGGCCGTGGTGGGCGATGCGCTCGCCAACCTGCTCGCCAAGACGGGCTACGCGGTGACCAAGGAATACTACATCAACGACGCCGGCGCGCAGGTGACCGCGCTCGCCTGGGCCGCCTACTGGCGCTACCTGCAAGCGATCGGCACGGCCTTGTCGGAGGAAGAATTCGCCGCCGAAGTGCCCGGCGGGCTGCAATATCGCGGCGAATACCTGATCCCCGTCGGCGCCGAGCTGGCCGCCGCGCACGGCCCCGCGCTCGCGACCGCGGGGGGGGGAATCGCCGCGCCGGAGCGGTGGATCGATATCGTCCGCGACCATACGATCGCGGCGATGATGCGCGCGGTGCGCGAAGACCTGGCCGCCCTTGGCGTGGCGCAGGACGTGTTCACCTCCGAACGCGCGCTGGTGGAAACCGGAGCGGCGGATGCGCTGATCGAGCGGCTGCGCGGCGACGGGCTGATCTACGAAGGCGTGCTGGAACCGCCCAAGGGCAAGACCCCGGACGACTGGGAACCGCGCCCGCAGACCCTGTTCCGCGCCACCCAGTTCGGCGACGACGTCGATCGGCCGCTGCGCAAATCGGACGGTTCGAACACGTATTTCACCAACGATATCGCCTACCATGCCGACAAGATCGACCGCGGGTTCGCCCTGCTGATCGACGTGCTCGGCGCCGACCACGGCGGCTACGTGTCGCGCCTGAAAGCCGCCGTCGCCGCGGTCTCGCACGGCGGCGCGGCGCTGGAGGCGGTGCTGTGCCAGATCGTGCACGTGATGCGCGCCGGCCAGCCGGTGCGGATGTCGAAGCGCGCCGGCAGCTACGTGACGTTGCGCGACCTGATCGACGAGGTCGGCCGTGACGCGGTCCGCTTCACCATGCTGACCCGCAAGGCGGATGCGCAGATGGAATTCGACCTCGATGCGGTGGTGGCACAGACGCGCGACAATCCGGTGTTCTACGTGCAATACGCGCACGCCCGCTGCCGGTCCGTGCTGCGCGCCGGGGCGGAGATGTTCTCCCCCGCCGCGACCGCCGATGCGGCGCTGGCCGAGGTGCCGCTGGACAGCCTGACCGCGGAGCCGGAACTCGCCGTGATTCGCCGCCTGGCGTCCTGGCCGCGGACGGTCGAAGCCGCCGCCCTGGCGCGTGAGCCGCACCGTATTGCGTTTTTTCTCTATGACTTGGCCGCCGATTTTCATATGCTGTGGAACCGGGGCAAGGACGATGCGGCGCTGCGCTTCCTGCAAGCCGGGCGGAGCGGGGAAACCCTCGCCCGGCTCGCGCTGGTGGCGGCGACGGCGGTGGTGATCCGCTCCGGCCTTGCCGTGATGGGGGTGGCCCCGGTCGAAGAGATGCGCTGACCGGCCGCCCGCTCCTGATTGGCTGAAAGCGAGGCGTCCCGTGTCCGACGACATCCCCCTCCGAACGCCCGCCTACCGGGTCCCCCGCGCGCGCGGGATGGACCCCGCGACCCGGCGGCTCGCGCTGATCGCGGCTGGGCTTGGCGGCGCGCTGCTGGTGCTGATCGGCGTCTGGTCGCTGTCCGGCGGCAGCAGCGGCAGCACCAGCGGCGGCGTGCCGGTCATCGCGGCGCCGGCCGGACCGGTGCGGGTGAAGCCGACCAATCCGGGCGGGATGCACGTCGCCGGGGTGGACCAGTCGATCTTCGATCATTCGACCGACGGGCGCGACGCCGCCCAGGGCAGCCTGATGCCGGCGCCGGAGCGCCCGGACCTGCAAGCGCTGCGGGCGCCACCGTCGAGCCCCGTCGCGACGGGCGCGCCCGGCGCGGGGCCGGCGGCCGGCGTGGTGGGCGGAGCGGCGGACGAGACAACCGTCTCCGACCTGCCCCTGCCGCCCACGTTCCAGCCGGCCCCGACGGCCGCAGGCGCTTCGGTCCTGGCCGCGGCGCCCGCCGCCGCGCCGGCCCCAGCGGCGGCCCCAGCGACGGCCCCCGCGGCGTCCGGGGTCACCGCCGCGCCGGCCACGCTCACCGCGCGCACGGGCGGGACCACGGTCCAGCTCGCCGCGTTGCCGACCCGCGCCGCCGC
>JABBNW010000104.1 GCA_019352115.1 Pseudomonadota bacterium | reverse complement strand
CGCCACGACGGACTCGCGACCCGTCTCCGCGCCGCCGCGGTGGAACCTGCCTCCCCCTCGCGCGCCCTGGTCACGCACTCAGGCCCGGCAAAACGAGAAATGCTGCCTTCCCGCGGCACGAAGAGCCGGCCGGTTCAGTTCCGCGGCAGGCGCGCCACCTCCGGCGCGTCCGGATTCTGCGCCCGCTGCCGCAGCAGATGGTCGGCCAGCACGCAGGCGACCATCGCCTCCCCCACCGGAACCGCCCGGATTCCGACGCAGGGATCGTGGCGGCCCTTGGTGGCGATCTCGGTCTCCCGCCCGTCGCGGTCCACCGTCCGCCGCGGCGCCAGGATGGAGCTGGTGGGCTTCACCGCGAACCGCGCCACCACCGGCTGGCCGGACGAAATACCGCCCAGGATGCCGCCCGCATGGTTGGAGCCGAACGCCACGATCCCGTCCGCCATGCGCAATTCATCGGCGTTGTCTTCCCCGCTCAGGGACGCGGCGGCGAACCCGTCGCCGATCTCCACCCCCTTCACCGCGTTGATCGACATCAGCGCGCCCGCCAGGTCGGCGTCCAGCTTGGCGTAAACCGGCGCGCCAAGCCCCGGGGGCACGCCGTCGGCCACCACCTCGATCACCGCGCCAACCGAAGACCCGGCGCGACGCACCGCGAGCAGAATCTCCTCCCACTCCGCCGCCGCCACCGGATCGGGGCAGAAGAACGGGTTGGCATCGACCGCGTCCCAGTCCCAGCGCGTCCGGTCGATCCGGTGCGGCCCGAGCTGCACCAGCGCGCCGCGGATGCGCACGCCCGCCCCCAGCACGCGCCGCGCGATCGCGCCGGCGGCGACCCGCATCGCCGTCTCGCGCGCCGAGGACCGGCCGCCGCCGCGATAATCGCGGATGCCGTATTTCAGCTCGTAGGTGAGGTCGGCATGGCCGGGGCGGAATTTCGCCGCGATCTCCCCGTAGTCGCGCGAGCGCTGGTCGACGTTGTCGATCTGCAACGCGATCGGCGTGCCGGTGGTCATGCCCTCGAACACGCCGGACAGGATGCGCACCTGGTCGGGTTCCTGGCGTTGCGTCGTGAAGCGCGACTGGCCGGGGCGGCGGCGATCCAGGAACGGCTGGATGTCGGCCTCGGACAAAGCAAGCCGCGGCGGGCAGCCGTCGATCACGCAGCCGATCGCCGGGCCGTGGCTTTCGCCCCAGGTGGTGATCCGGAACAGATGGCCGAAGCTGTTGTGGCTCATGGGCGGCCGATCAGCTCTCCCCGCCGCTCTCGACGATGGCGATGTCGGGGGCGTCGGGATGCTTCATGCCGACGATGTGGTAGCCGCAATCGACGTGGTGCACTTCCCCGGTGACGCCGGAGGACAGATCGGACAGGAAATAGACCCCGCTGCCGCCGACGTCGTCGGTAGTGACGTTGCGGCGCATCGGCGCATTGATCTGGTTCCAGCGCAGGATGTAGCGGAAATCGCCGATCCCCGACGCCGCCAGGGTCTTCACCGGCCCGGCGCTGATCGCGTTCACCCTTATGCCCGCAGTGCCGAGATCGGCGGCGAGGTAGCGCACCGATGCCTCCAGCGCCGCCTTGGCGACCCCCATCACGTTGTAGTGGGGCACCCATTTGTCGGCGCCCATGTAGCTGAGGGTCAGCAGGCTGCCGCCCGGCTTCATCATCGGCACCGCGCGCTGGCAGACGGCGGTGAAGGAATAGGCGGAGATGTCCAGCGCCTGCAGGAATGCCGCGCGCGGTGTGTCCAGATAGCGTCCGCGCAGGTAGCCCTTGTCGGCGTAGCCGATCGCGTGGACAAGGAAATCGAGCCCGTCCCAGCGTTCCGCCACCGCGGCGAAGGCCGCGTCGATGCTGGCCTCGTCGGCAACGTCGCAGGGGAACACGAGATCCGAGCCGACCGAGGCGGCGAGCGGGCGCACCCGGCGTTCCAGCGCGTCGCCCTGGAAGGTGAAGGCGAGCTCGGCGCCCTGCGCCGCCGCGGCGGCCGCGATGCCCCAGCCGAGCGAACGCTCGTTCGCCACCCCCATGATCAGGCCGCGCCGTCCCGCGAGCAAGTTGCCCGGGGGAGGGCGGTGGGTTGGGGTGCGGTCGGCCATCGGCGCTCCTTCGCAGGTTGTCCCTTTCGAGGGCTGCCACCCCAAGGGGATCGCGGGAAGCGGATCGGCCTTGGGGGGTTGTCCTGTTGCGGTCGGTGGTGGCACAGCCCGGCGCAGCGGGGCAAGAGGCCGCTCCGCGCACGGGGAGCACCGCTGATGCCCGATCGCCCTGCCGAGACCGATCCGTTCGCCCTGTTCCAGGCCTGGATGGCCGAGGCCGAAACCACCGAGCCGAACGACCCGAACGCCATGACGGTCGCCACCGCGACCCCGGACGGGATGCCGGCGGCGCGCATCCTGCTGCTGAAGGAGCTGGATCCGCCCGCTGCGAGCCCACGTGGCTTCGTCTTCTATACCAACCGCGAGAGCCGCAAGGCGGGCGAACTCGCCGCCAACCCGCGCGTCGCCCTGCTGTTTCATTGGAAGGTGCTGCGCCGGCAGATCCGCATCGAGGGCGCGGTGATCGACGCCACCGACGCCGAATCGGACGCCTATTTCGCCACCCGTCCGCGCATCTCCCGCCTCGGCGCCTGGGCATCGGACCAGTCGCGCCCGCTGGCCGGGCGGGCGGAGCTGGAACGCCGGCTGGCCGAGCAGGAAGCCCGTTTCCCCGGCGAGCCCATCCCCCGCCCGCCCCACTGGGGCGGCTACCGGCTGGTCCCGGCCCGGTTCGAATTCTGGCAGGACATGCCCTACCGGCTGCACGACCGCACGGTATTCGCCCGGGACGGCGCCGGCTGGTCGGTCGGCAAGCTGTTTCCCTGACGTCGATCGGCCCGCCTTCCTTCCTCTCCCCCCGCAAGCGCGGGTGGAGAGGGGGGAAGGCCGGGCGCGCAGGACGGGGTTGCCCGGGGGCAAGCAGGCCTGTAAGCCCCGACCCATGATCCTGCTGCGGCACGGCCAGAGCGAGTTCAACCTCCATTTCTCGGCGACCAGGCAGGATCCCGGCATCACGGATGCCAGGCTGACGCCGCTCGGCCACGCCCAGGCGCAGGCCGCCGCGGAGCACTTCGCCGGGGCGCGGATCGGGCGCATCATCGTTTCGCCCTACACCCGGGCGCTGCAGACCGCCGCCCCGGTCGCCGCCGCGCTGCGCGTGCCGGTGGTGATCAACCCGATCGTGCGCGAACGCTGCGCCTTCGCCTGCGATATCGGCACGCCGCGCACCGCGCTGGCAGAGGCCTGGCCGCGGCACGATTTCTCGGCGATCGACGAAATCTGGTGGCCCGCCATGCCCGAACCGGCCGACGCCGTGGTCGATCGTGCCGCCCTGTTCCGCGCCGAGATGGCAGCCTTGCCCGACTGGCAGGATACCCTCGTGGTCACCCACTGGGGCTTCATCATGGCCCTGACCGGGCTCAGCATCCAGAACGGCGAGCACCTCCGCTTCGATCCCACGGCGCCGCCGCCCGAGAGCATTCCGTGGCGGGTCTGACGCAGGGCCTGGAACCTCTCGCCATCGTTCCGGTGCGGCCGGAGCCTCTGCCCGCCCCCGTCCTCCGCCCCGTCACTTCGGCCGGCTTTCCGAGCCTCGCCGCGGCCGTCGTCGCGCGCTACGCCCCCTGCGGGCGGGCCGCGCGGGGCTATGTCGCGGGCAAGCTGCGGCACGATCCGGTGCATCGGGCGGTCCTGGCGCTGGCCGAAGGGACCGCCCCAGGGACCGCCCCAGGGACGGTTCACGGGACGGTCCACGGGACGATCCACGGGACGGGGTTGGGCGACGTGGTGGACCTCGGATGCGGGCGCGGGCAGCTCGGCGTGGCGCTGCTGCTGGCCGGGCGCGCGCGCGCGGTGCGGGGGATCGACCTGCCGGGGCGGCGGCTCGATCAGGCGGCGGTCGCCGGGGCGGCGCTCGGCCTGTCCACCACCGCCTGCGACCTGGCCGCGCGGCCGATCGTGCCGGCGGCCGATACGGTGTTGCTCATCGACGTGCTGTATCAGATGCAGACCAGGTCCCAGCTTGCGCTGCTGGCGGCCGCGGCGGCGGCGGCGCGGCGGCGGGTGCTGGTCCGCACGCTCGATCCCGCCCGCGGCCTCCGCTCCGTCCTGACCGTCGTGCTGGAGCATGCCTGGCGCCGCGTCTCCGCGCAGGCCGGCGCCATGGTCAACCCGCGCCCGCTGTCGGAGCTGGCCGGCGTACTGGAAGCGGCGGGGTTCGCGGTGAGCGCCGCGCCGTGCTGGCGCGGTACGCCGTTCGCCAACGTGCTGCTGACCGCGCACAGGACGGGCGTCTCGTGAGATTGGGTCCGGATGCCCGCCTACGCCGGCATGACGGGCCGGCTAAATCCTTCGGCGGATTGACAACACACCCGCTTGATATGGTCGCAAATTCCGTGAATGATCGATTTAGTGATCGACGGAGTCTAAAATGCGCAATGTCCTCCTCGCCTGCGTCGCGGTGCTGGCCGTCGCACCAGCGGCCCACGCGTCAGTTTATTCCTATACCGGCGCGCTCCAGACGGACGCTATCGCCATCTCGGGCATGTACGGCATCACCGCCATCGGCGCGACCGGCGGCAGCACAACGAACGTGTCCATCAGCGGGGGCTCTGGCGCGGCGGCGAGCGGCGATATCTATCTGACGGCCGGCACCCTGCTGGATATCATCGTCGGCGGTGCCGGCGGTACCGCGACTAATTACGCCGGCGGCGGTGGTGGCGGCGGCAGCTTCGTCTATATCGACGCCAGCACGCCGCTGGTGATCGGCGGCGGCGGCGGCGGCCTCGGCTTCGAAGGCTCCAGTGCCGGTGCCGGCTCGACCACCACCAGCGGCGGCAACGGCGACGGCGCTGATGGCGGCGCGGGCGGCAGCGGCGGAGCCGGTGGCGCGGGCGGCGGTTATTCTCTCGCCAACGGCGGCGGCGGCGCCGGTTTCTCCACCACCAAAGGCAACGGCGGCAACGGCGCCGGCGCCGACAGCGGCACCGGCGGCAGCGCGCCCACCAGCTTCGCCGGTGGCACCGGCGGCAACGGCGGCGGCACAGGCGGCTTCGGCGGCGGTGGTGGCGGCGGCAGTAACGCCGGCGGCGGCGGCGGCGGCTACTCCGGCGGCGGAGGCGGCGACGGCAACGGCGATGTCCCCCGAGGATACGGCGGCGGCGGCGGCTCCTTCGTCGCCGCCAGCAACGACAGCGTGGCGACGATCAACGCCAGCATCCTCGTCAACACCACCGGCATCTCCGGCGGCAACGGCGAGGTGAGCATTGCCTTCCTCTCGGCCGGGCCCGCCACCGGCGTGCCCGAGCCTCCCTCCCTCCTCCTTCTCGCCAGCGGCGTCATCGGTGCCCTGTTCGTCCGCCGCGGCCGGGCGCGCGCGGCCGGCTGAGGCCGGCTAGAGCACGCCGGCGGGTGCTCCGGCGTCGCTCCTTCGGTCCTATCGCCGCCGGACGGCGGCCCCGTTCGGCTTGGCCGCCGCCGGGGATGTCGGGGTCGAGGGCATGTCCGCCCCGAGCGCGGCCTCCACCGCCGCCTCCAGCGCGAACCGGGTGAACGGCTTGCGCAGGATGCGCGACAGGTCGGCCGAGCGTTCCAGCTCGTCGGCCTTGGCGAACCCGGTCATGAACAGCGCCCGCTGCCCGGGCCGTGCCATCCGGACCCGTCGCGTCACCTCGATCCCGGTCAGCTCCGGCATCGCGTAGTCCACCAGCAGCAGGTCGGGATACGCGCCGTCCGCCAGGATATCGAGCGCCTGCCGGCCGCTGTCCGCCGCCGTCACCACGTAGCCGAGGCTTTCCAGCTCCGCCGCCACCAGGGTCCGCACGTCCGGATCGTCGTCCACGACCAGGATGGCCGCGCCCCGATGGCGGACCCGCCCGCCCTCGTCAGCCACGGGCGTGGAGTCCGCCTCGGCTGCCGCCGTCGCGCGCGGCAGGTAGATGGTCGCGGTGGTGCCCTGGCCCGGTGTGGAACCGAGGGTCACGGTGCCGCCGGACTGGCGCACGATCCCGTACACCTGGCTGAGCCCGAGTCCGGTCCCTTCGCCCACGTCCTTGGTCGTGAAGAACGGTTCGAACGCCTTGGCCAGCACCTCCTCGCTCATGCCGGTGCCGGTGTCGGCGACGGACACCCGGATGAAGTCTCCCGGTGCCAGATCCTGCGGGCGTCCGTCGGCGTCGGCGGCGACGTTGCCGGTGGCGATCGTCAGCCGGCCGCCGCCGCGCATCGCGTCGCGCCCATTCAGCGCGAGGTTCAGAAGCACGAGCTCCACCTGGCTGGGGTCGGCCGTCGCCGGCCAGAGCTGCGGCTCCAGCGCCATCTTGACCCGCACCGTACCGCCGATCGTGCGCACCAGCAGCTCCCCCATGCTGGCCACCAGCGCGTTGATGTCGACGGTCTGCGGATCGAGGAGCTGGACCCGCGAGAAGGCCAGCAACTGGCGGGTGAGCTTGGCGCCGCGCAGGGCGGCGCGCTCGGCCTTGCCGAGCAGGCGCAGGGCGGCCTCGTCGTGCACCTTCGCCATCGCGAGTTCGAGATTGCCCAGCACCGCGGCGAGGAGGTTGTTGAAGTCGTGCGCGACCCCGCCGGTCAGTTGGCCGACCGCTTCCATCTTCTGCGCCTGCTGCAGCGCCGCCTGCATCTGTTCGCGCTCGGCGATTTCCCCGACCAGGCGCCGGTTCGCCGATTCAAGCTCGCAGGTGCGCGCCGCGACCACTTCCTCCAGCGCACAGGCGGCCTGCTCGCGTTCCAGCAGGTAGTCGCGTGCCTCGTATTGTCGTCGGCGCGCGCGCAGCGCCGCCTGCACCGCGCTCACGAGGGTGACGCCGCGCAGCGGGCGTTCCAGCAGCGACACGTTCCGCAAGGTCTGCAACAGGGGCAGGGGAGGCACGGGATCGGCCGCCACACCGCCGGCGGTGGTCAGCACGACGAAAGGCAGGTCCGACCAGGCCGGTTGCCGGCGCACCCATTCGGCCAGCGGCGCCACCGGTTCGCGCTGGAACGCCTCGGCGGCGATGACGGCCACGCCGGCGCCGGCGGCGAGGCCGGCGGTCAGCTCCCCGAGGTCGGCGCAGACTTCCGCGTCCAGCCCGATCCTGCACAGCAGCGCCGTCGCCGTGGGCGCGTCGCGGCCGATCGGCGCCAATACCAGGACGCGTTCGCTGCCGGCGGGGGGCTCCTCGGTCATTCCGCGCCGTCCTCGCCGCGGCCGAGCAGCGGCACGGCGTCGCCCCGATACACCGGCACCCCGGTCAGCACGCCATGGAACCCGGTGAGCGGCGGCCCGACCTCGAGCCCGTTCGCCGTCAGGCGGAACTCGCGGATCATGTCCTCGTGCGCTCCGCTGCGCTTCTTCACCAGGGAGAGGGCGCGTCGCACGTGCCCCTCGGATTCGAAATAGCGCAGCATCAGCACGGCGTCGCTGAGATAGCTGACGTCGAGCGGCGTCTCGAGCGGCCCCATCAGCCCGTGCTGGGCCAGCACCAGCAGGGTGACGACATCGAGCTGCGCGAGGTAGCTCAGGACCTCGTGCATCTGCAGCACGAGGAAGCGCTCGGCCGGCATCGCGTTGAGGTAGCCGTTCAGGGTGTCGATGACGACGATGCGCGCCCCGTCGCGCTCCACGCTTGCGTGCACGCGATGCACGAACTCGCCCGGGGACAGCTCGGCGGGGTCGATCTGCTGCAAGGTGATCCGCCCGGCGGCGATATGGGCCGCGAGCGGGATGCCGAGCCGCCCGGCGCGGGCGAGAATCGTCGCGCGCCCCTCGTCGAAGGCGAACACCGCCGCATGTTCGCCGCGCTCCGCGGCCGCCACCGCGAAGGTGAGCGCGATGGAGGATTTGCCGACCCCGGCGCCGCCGATCAGGAGGGCCGAGGTGCCGCGGTCCAGCCCGCCGCCGAGCAGGTCATCGAGTGCGGCATTGCCGCTCGAGATCGTGCCGCCGGCCCCTTCCAGGCGGTGTTCGCTGGCCACGAGCCGCGGGAACGCCACGATGCCGCCCGCGCGGATGACGAAGTCATGATAGCCGCCGCGGAAGTCGTTGCCCCGCATCTTCACGACCCGCAGCCGCCGCCGGTCGGGCCCGTAGTCGATCGCGACCTGCTCCAGGGTCAGGACGCCGTGGACGATGCTGTGCAGGCCGAGGTCGTCGCCGGTCCCGGTGAGGTCGTCGAGCAGCAGAACGGTGCAGCGGCACGCGGCGAAGAAGTGCCGCAGGGCGAGGATCTGCTGGCGATAGCGCAACGGGCTCTGCGCCAGCAGCCGCAGCTCGCTCAGGCTGTCGAACACGACCCGGGTGGGCGCGTCGGCGGTCACCCGGTCGGTGATCAGCTTCGTCGTCTCGCCGAGTTCCATCTCGGACGGATGGAACAGGCTTTGCGCCTGCGCGCCGTCGAGCGTGGCTTCGGTCGGCACGAGTTCAAAGATCGAAAGCGGGTCGAGCGACCAGCCGTGCCGGCTCGCGCCGGCCCGCAGTTCCTGTTCGCTTTCCGACATCGTGATGTAGAGACCCGCTTCGCCGCGGCGCGCGCCTTCCAGCAGGTACCGCAACGCGAGGGTCGTCTTGCCCGTGCCGGGCCTGCCCTCGATCAGATATATCCGCGCGGCATCGAGGCCGCCGCCCAGGATGTCGTCGAGCCCGGGAATACCGGTCGAGACCCGTTCGGGTTCAACGGGCGGGGGAGGCTGGTCGGATCGTGGCGTCATCGTTCCTTCCCGACAGTGGGCGTGCCGGACCTGGCTGCGGTTTCGCGGCAGGGTCCCGGATTCTGTCATCTCGGCGGTCCGACATCGCTCCGCCAGCATGGCGGCGGCGCGCCGCCGGACAATGTGATGCCGGGGAGACGCCCTCCATCCTGCCGTAATGTGCCACCGAGGAGGGACGAAAGGGCGCGCGGGGGCTGCCGGCAGGGTTCAGCCGCGGCCGGGGCGCTTCGTCTCCAGCCGGTCCAGCCGCAGCCGCTGGCGGTCGTCCGTCAGCCGTCTTGCGGCCAGGATCACCACCGACACCGATGCCAGGCCGCTGCCTCCGGCCAGCAGGAAGATCAGGAGGATCTGGTATTTGGCCGCCTCGAACGGATCCATCCCGGCCAGGATCTGCCCGGTCATGATCCCCGGCAGGGTCACGACGCCGGCGGCCGACATCGTGTTCACGATCGGCAACAGCGCGCGGCGGACGGAGGCGCGCACCAGGCCCCGCATCGCCTGCCGATAAGGCGCCCCGAGCGCCAGTTGCGCCTCGATCGCCGCCCGCTCCCGTACCACCCCGCCGAGCAGGCCGTCGAGCGCCAGGCTCGCCCCGTTCAGTACGTTGCCCAGCACGATCCCGGCCAGCGGGATCGCATAGCGCGGGTCATACCAGGGGGTGGGACGGATCGCCGTGGTCAGCGCCAGGATCGCGGTGACGAACGTAGCGAAGGTCACGGCCGAGGCGCCCACCGCCAGGTTGCCGAAGCGGACCAGCCGCTGTTCCGGCCGCGCCGCGACCTCGCGCGCCGCGACCGCGGTCATCACCAGCACCACCGCCAGGGTCGCGACCGGCGAGGCGAGCGCGAACACCACCCGCAGGATCAGCCCAACGGCAATGAGCTGCACCACCATCCGGCCCGCCGCGATCGCGAGAGGGCGGTGCAGCCCGAGGCGGAGCCATATCGACAGCGCCCCATCCACCAGCAGCAGCAGGGAGGCGATCGCGACGTCCGGCCAGGTGAGCAGGATCGGCTTCATGTCCCGACCAGCCGCCGGTCCGCCAACCGCAAGTGGCGCCGGCCCATCCGCGCCGCCTGGGCCGGGTTATGGGTGACCATCAGGATCGTGCACCCGGTGGCCAGCCGGGCGGCGAGCAGCGCCTCGACCAGCCCGGTGCTGGTCTCGTCGAGCGCGCCGGTCGGTTCATCGAGCAACAGCACCGCGGGCGCGCCCGCGAGGGCACGCAGCAGGGCCAGGCGCTGGCGTTCCCCGGTGGAGAGCCGCGACACTGAAGCCTCCAGCAAGGCCGGATCGAGGCCGAGGCGCGGGGCCAGGAGCTGCGTCGCCGCCAGGGCCGCGGCGGGGAAATGGGGCGCGACCTGCTCGCCCCACCAGCCGGCCTCGGCGGCGTTGTAGACCACCTGCCGACGCCATTCGGGCGCGGACCAGGTGGCCCGTTCCTGCCCGTCCAGCCAGACCTCGCCCTGATTGGGGTCGAGATCGGCGATCATGCGCAGCAGCAGCGACTTGCCGGCCCCCGACGGGCCGGTGATGGCGACGCACTCGCCCGCCGCCAGGGTCAGGTCGAACGGGCCGGCGAGCGCGCTGCGCAGCCCCGCCAGCCGCAGCCGGGCCGGCGCCTCAGCCGGCAAGCCAGTGGAACAGGCCGAGGTGGCTGAGGTCGTTCCAGGTGGCGAACACGAACAGCCCGGCGAGCAGGGCGAGCCCGGCGCGGAAGCCGTATTCCTGGGCGCGGGCCGGCAAGGGCCGGCCGCGCACCGCCTCGAACAGGTAGAACAGCAGGTGCCCGCCATCGAGCACGGGGATCGGGAACAGGTTGATGAGGCCGATGTTCACCGACAGCACGGCGATGAACGACAGCAGGCTGGGCAGGCCGAGTTCCGCCACCTGGCCCGAGAGCTGGGCGATGCGCAGCGGCCCGCCGAGGTCCTTGGTGCCGCGCGAGCCGTCGAGCATCTGGGCCAAGCCCTGCACGGTCTTGGCGGTGATGATCCAGGTTTCGCGCACGCCGGCGCCGATCGCGGCGGGCAGGGCCATCGGGCGGTAGGCGAGCAGCCCGCCGGCGACGCCGAGCAATCCCTCCTGATGGCCGCCCACCGTATGCGTGCCGGTGACGAGCGGCACCGTCACCGTCTTGCCCGCGCGGGTCAGGGTCAGGACCAGGTGCTTGTCGGGGTTCGCCGCGACGACTTTCTGCAGCGCCTGGAAATCGCCGATGTGCTGTCCGTCCACCGCGTCGATACGGTCGCCGGGGCGCAGTCCTGCGCTGGCGGCGGCCGATTTGGGCAGCACCGTCTGCACCACAGGCTGCGTGACGGGGTGGCCGACGATGGCGAACAGGGAGGCGAACAGGACGATCGCCAGCAGGAAGTTGGCGACCGGGCCGGCGGCGACGACGATGGCCCGCGAGCCGACCGATTTTTCGTGGAAGGTCGCGCCGCGCACCCAGCCGGCGCGGACCTCGGGCGGCACGTTTTCCGGCCGTTCCTGCCCATGCAGCTTGACGTAGCCGCCGAGCGGGATCCACGAGATCTTCCAGACCGTGCCGTGGCGATCGGTCCGGGTCATGATCGACCGGCCGAAGCCGATGGAGAAGGCATCGACCTTCACGCCGCGCCAGCGCGCCGCGAGATAGTGGCCAAGCTCGTGGACGAACACGAGCACGCCCAGCACCACGACGAAAGCGCCGGCGCTGCGGAGGAAGGCGGGCAGGGCGTGGGTCACGTCGCTATCCTGTGCCGGAAAGGCAGAGCCGGGGTGACGGAAACGCAGATCCGACCGGTTCGCCGCAGATCAAAACCCGAGCCTACCACGCTTATCGCGCCGAAACCACCGCTTCCGCTGCCCGCCGTGCGGCAGCGTCGACATCCATCACATCGTCCAAGGTATTGATCTTGCGAATGCCCAATTGATCCAGCACGCGCGCGGCGATTTCCGCGATGTCCAGAAACCCGATCCGCTGCCGCAGGAATGCGTCGACCGCCACCTCGTTGGCGGCGCTCAAGATGGTGGGGGCGCCATCGCCGGCCCGCAAGGCCTCCCGCGCCAGCGCGAGCGCCGGAAACCGCTCCGGGTCGGGGGCGAAGAAATCGAGCCGCGCCAGCGCGACGAGGTCGAGCCGCCGTGCCGTGGTCGGCATGCGCGCGGGCCAGGCGAGCGCGTGCGCGATCGGGATCCGCATGTCGGGCGACCCGAGCTGCGCCAGCACGCTGCCGTCGCTGTAGCACACCATGCCGTGGATGACCGACTGCGGGTGCACCAGCACCTCAATCGCCGTCTCGGGCAGGGCGAACAGCCGGGCGGCCTCGATCACCTCCAGCCCCTTGTTCATCAGGGTGGCGGAATCGATGCTGATCTTGGCGCCCATCGACCAGACCGGGTGCTTGAGCGCGGCGGCCGGCGTGACGTCGCGCATCTCCGCGCGGGTGAAGGTGCGGAACGGGCCGCCGGAAGCGGTGAGCACGATGCGTTCCAGCGCGCCGCGGTTGCCGTCGGCGAGGGATTGGAAGATCGCGTTGTGCTCGGAATCGACCGGCAGCAGGGTGGCCCCGGCCTCGGCCACCGCGCGCAGCATCACGTCCCCGGCGCAGACCAGGGCTTCCTTGTTGGCGAGCGCGATGGCCCCGCCGCGGCGGATCGCGGCCAGGGTGGGGCCGAGGCCGACGGCGCCGGTGATCGCGGCCATGGTCCAGTCGGCGGCCAGGGCGGCGGCCTCGGCGACCGCTTCGGGACCGGCGGCGGCGCGCACGGCGCTGCCGGCGAGCGCCTGTTTCAAGGCCGGGTAAGCGGCGGGGTCGCTGACGACGGCAAGCTCCGCCGCGAGCGCAAGCGCCTGCTCGGCGAGCAGCGCGGCGTTGCGGCCGGCCACCAGGGCGCGCACCCGGAAGCGGCCGGGCGGTGCGGCGGTCAGCAGATCGACGGTCTGGGTGCCGACGCTGCCGGTGCTGCCGAGCAGGGTGATCGTGCGCGGCTGCGCGGGCGGGGTGTTCATCGCCACAGCACTACTCCAGGTCCCAGCGCATAGGCCAGCAGGGCCGCCGCCGGCAACACCGCGAGCGCCGCGTCCAGCCGGTCGAGCAACCCCCCGTGGCCGGGAATGAGCCGGCCGGAGTCCTTCACCCCGAAGCAGCGCTTGGCCCAGGATTCCGCCAGGTCCCCCGCCTGGCCCAGTACCGACAGCACCGCCGCGACGGCCATCGCCCGGGTGATCCCGAGCGTGTCCAGGGTTCCGTGCCGCCAGCCGTGCAGCCCCGCCACCGCCAGCCCGATGCAGGCCGCGCCGACCAGCCCGCCCACCGCGCCCGACCAGGTCTTGCCGGGGGAGATCGCCGGCGCCAGCCGCGGCCCGCCGATCACCCGTCCGGCCAGGTAGGCGCCGACGTCGCTGGACCAGATCACCAGCACCAGGAAGCCGACATTCGCCCGCCCGGCGACGGGATCGGTCCGCAGCCAGACCACGCAGCCGGCGGCGAGGAGGATCCAGGCGACGCCGGAGGCGGCACTCAGTCTCCAGGCCGGGAAGATCCGGCACAGCGCCACCCATTCGATCGCAAGCCCCGCGGCGGCGGCCACGATGACGGCCAGGAACACCGTGCCGCCGCACCAGATTGCCGCCAAGGCGAGCGGGGCCAGCACCAGCGCCGAGAGCAGCCGCAGGCGCAGATCGGTCCAGCGCGCCCCGGAGGGACGGGGGCCGGTGGATGGGGCGCCGGTGGGGGAGGCGCCGGGACGAGGGGCGCGGCTACGCAGGGCGCGCCCCGAAGCGCCGTTCCCGCTGCGCAAAGACCGCCAGCGCCGCGGCGAACTGCGGCTCGGCATAGTCCGGCCACAGCACGTCCTGGAATACGAGCTCGGCATAGGCGACCTGCCAGAGCAGGAAATTCGACAGCCGCTGCTCCCCCGACGTGCGGATCAGGAGGTCCGGGTCCGGGGTGCCGGCGGTGAACAGCCGGGACGCGACCGTGGCCTCGTCCACGGCATCGGCGGCCAGCCGGCCCGCCTGCACGTCGGCCGCTATCCGCCGCGCCGCGGCGGTGAGTTCCGCGCGCGCCCCATAGGACAGCGCGACCGTCAGGTTGAGTTTGCCGTTGTCCGCGGTGCTGGCCTCCGCTTGCGCGAGGTCGGCCTGGATGTCGGCGGGGAACCGGTCGCGCTCGCCGATGATGCGCAGGCGCACGCCGGCGGCCGCGAGTTCGGCCAGTTCGGATTTGATATAGCTGCGCAACAGGCCGGTGAGGTCGAACACCTCGCCCGCCGGGCGGCGCCAGTTCTCGCTGCTGAAGGCATACAACGTGAGCCAGGGAATCCGGTGGTGGATCGCGGCCTCGATGGTGCGGCGGACGGCGCGGGCGCCTTCGCGGTGGCCGGCGATGCGCGGCAGATGGCGCGCGGCGGCCCAGCGGCCGTTGCCGTCCATGATGATGGCGACATGGGTCGGCAGCGCGGCCGTCTCGGCTGCGGCGGGCGTCGGCGCAGCACGGGCGCGGAGGGTCACCGGGACGGCCTCAGACCTGGCGGATATCGCGTTCCTTGTCGGCCAGCATCTCGTCGATCCGCTTGATGTACTGGTCGGTCAGCTTCTGTACGTCCTCGTGCCAGTGCTTGGCCACGTCTTCGCCGATTTCCTTCTTCTTCTCGAAGCCCTTGACCTGCTCCATCCCGTCGCGGCGCACGCCGCGCACTGCGACCCTGGTGCCCTCGGCGTATTTGGCCGCGGCCTTGACCAGTTCGGTGCGCCGCTCCGCGGTGAGCTGGGGGATCGGCACCCGCACGAGCTGACCGTCGGTGGAGGGATTGAGGCCGAGGCCCGACTCGCGGATCGCCTTGTCCACCGCGCCGATCAGGGAGCGGTCCCAGACCTGGACCGTGAGCATGCGCGGCTCCGGCGAACCGACGGTGCCGACCTGGTTCAGCGGCACGTCGTTGCCGTAGGCGTGGACCCGGACCGGTTCGAGCAGCGCCGGGCTGGCGCGGCCGGTGCGCAGGCCGGAGAATTCGCGCTTGAGCGTCTCCAGCGCGCCGTCCATCCGGCGGGCGAGGTCCTGCTTCAGGGCATTGAGATCGGCTGGCATGCTAAGGGCCTCCCG
>JABBNW010000103.1 GCA_019352115.1 Pseudomonadota bacterium | reverse complement strand
AACGGAAGGGTTCCAAGGGCGATGCCCTTGGCGGGGTCCAGGGGCAGAGCCCCTGGCCTTTGCCGCCAAGCGGTACGTCAGACCGAGAAGTACTTCGCCCGCGGGTTCAGGACGACCAGGGCGCTGGTTGATTGTTCTGGGTGCAACTGGAATTCGTCGGACAGGGATACGCCGATTTTTTCGGCGCCGAGCAGGCGCAGGATCGGTTCCTGGTCTTCCAGTCTGGGGCAGGCGGGGTAGCCGAACGAGTAGCGTGAGCCGCGGTAGCCTTGCGCCAGCATTTTTTCCATTTCGCGGTCGTCTTCGGCGGCGAAGCCGAGTTCGGCGCGGATGCGTTTGTGCACGTATTCTGCCATGGCTTCCGCCATTTCCACCGACAATCCGTGCAGATAGAGGTAGTCCTGGTAGCGGTTTTCCTCGAACCAGGCGCGTGCGATGTCGGAGGCGCGCGATCCCATCGTGACGACCTGCAGGCCGATCACGTCGCGTTCGGCGTCGTCCACGTCGCGCACGAAGTCGGCGATGCATTCGCCGTCTTCTTTCGGCTGGCGCGGCAGGGCGAAGCGGGCGAGCTCGGTTGTTCCGTCGGTATCGAACAGGATCAGGTCGTTGCCCTGGCCGGCGGCTTTCCAGTAGCCGTAGGCCGCGGCCGGGTGCAGGATGTGGTCGGCTTCGGCGATCGCCAGCATTCGTTTCAGCACCGGGCGCAGTTCCTGCTTCGCCCAGCCGAGGAAATCGTCGAGCGAGCGGCCTTGTTTGCGGAAGCCCCACTGGAACTGGTACAGGCTGCGTTCGTTGAGGAACGGCACCAGGGCTTTCGGGGCGGCTTCGATCACCCGCGCGCCCCAGAACGGCGGGGTTGGCACGGGCACGTCGGCGGTGATGCGGGCGCGGCGGGCGCGCACTGCGGCGACGTCGACGGGGCGGAAGGCGCGGGTGTCGGCCTGGCCCAGGGTACGCGCGGTGTTGCGTGCCTTGCCGGCACGTTTCGCGGCGACTGCGGCCAGGTAGTCGTCGAACGCGTTGCCGGTGACCTTGTCCATCAGGTGCAGCCCGTCGAACGCGTCGCGCGCGTAGGCCACCCGCCCGCAGGTGTAGGATTCGACGCAGGCCTCTTCGACGTAGTTCCGGGTCAGCGCGGCGCCGCCCAGCAGCACCGGGATATCGAGGCCGCGGCGCGACATTTCGGCCAGGTTCTCGCGCATCACGACGGTGGATTTCACCAGCAGGCCGGACATGCCGATGGCGTGCGCGCGGTGTTCGCGCACCGCTTCCAGCATGTCGGGCAGCGGCACCTTGATGCCGAGGTTCACCACCCGGTAGCCGTTGTTGGTCAGGATGATATCGACCAGGTTCTTGCCGATGTCGTGCACGTCGCCTTTCACGGTGGCGAGCACGATGGTGCCCTTCTCCTGCCCCGCAACCCGTTCCATCATCGGTTCCAGATAGGCGACTGCGGCCTTCATCGTCTCCGCCGATTGCAGCACGAACGGCAACTGCATCTTGCCGGCGCCGAACAGTTCGCCCACCACTTTCATGCCGTCGAGCAGGACGTTGTTGATGATATCCAGGGGCGCCATCGTCTTCAGCGCCTCGTCCAGCTCGTCGGTGAGCCCCTTGCGGTCGCCGTCGACGATGCGGTCCTTCAGCCGACCCTCCACCGTTTCCGCGCGGGCCTTCTTGACGGCGTCGCCGGCCTTGCGGTCGGCGAAGATTTCCAGCAGTTTCTGCAACGGATCGTAGCCTTCGCGCCGGCGGTCGAAGATCAGGTCTTCGGCGACCTGCACTTCCTCGGGCGCGATCAGGTGCAGCGGGCGGATCTTGCTCACGTGCACGATTGCCCCGGTCATCCCCGCCCGCACCGCGTGGTCGAGGAACACCGAGTTCAGCACGGCGCGCGCGGCCGGGTTCAGCCCGAAGCTGATGTTGGACAGGCCGAGGATGATCTGGATGTCGGGGAATGCGGCGTGGATGGCCGCGATCCCTTCCAGGGTCCACTGGCCCAGCTTGCGGTCGTCTTCGTTGCCGGTCGCGATCGTGAAGGTCAGCGGGTCGATCAGCAGATCCGATTGCGCGAGGCCGTGTTGCGTGCAGGCGAAATCGACCAGCCTGCGCGCGACGGCGAGCTTGGCTTCGGCGGTCTTGGCCATGCCGGTCTCGTCGATCGTGAGTGCGATCACCGCGGCGCCGAAGCGGCGGGCGAGGTGCAGGCGGTCGGTGGCGGGTCCCTCGCCGTCCTCGAAATTGATCGAGTTGATGATCGGCTTGCCGCCGTGCAGTTTCAGCGCCGCCTCGATCACCGGGGTTTCGGTGCTGTCGATCACGAGCGGCGCGTTGACCGACGAGGTGAAGCGGCGGATCACTTCGGACATCTCGCCCATTTCGTCGCGGCCGACGAAGGCGGTGCAGACGTCGAGCGCGTTGGAGCCTTCGCCCAGCTGCTCGCGGCCCATGGCGACGCAGCCGTCCCAGTCGTGCGCTTCCTGCAGCACCCGCCACTTCTTGGACCCGTTGGCGTTGCAGCGCTCGCCGATGGCGAAGAAGGCGTTCTCCTGGCGCAACGGCACCGCCTGGTAGAGCGAGGCGACCGAGGGCACCCAGACGGATGTGCGCGCGACCGGCGCCGGGCGCAGTCTTGTCCCGTTGGTGCCGCGCCGGCGCAGCATCGCGTCCAGTGCTTCGATATGCGCGACGTCGGTGCCGCAGCAGCCGCCGATCAGGTTCACCCCGTCTTCGGCAACGAAGCGTTCCAGCCAGCTTGCGAGATCGGCTGCCCCCAGCGGATAGCGGGTCTGGCCGTCCACCAGTTCCGGCAGGCCGGCATTCGGCTGCACCGAGATCAGGCCGGGCCAGGCGCCGGCGATCCAGCGCAGGTGCTCGGCCATCTCCTGCGGGCCGGTAGCGCAGTTCAGCCCGAGCAGCGGCACATCGAGCGCGCCGATCACGGCGGCCGCGGCGGCGATGTCGGGGCCGACCAGCAAAGTGCCGGTGGTTTCCACCGTGACCTGCACGAAGATCGGCGTGTCGGTGCCGGCCTCGGCGCGGGCGATCTTCGCCCCGTTCACCGCGGCCTTGATCTGCAACGTATCCTGGCAGGTCTCGATCAGGATGGCATCGACCCCGCCGGCGATCAGCCCGCGGCATTGCACCGCCAGGGCCGTTTCCAGCGGATCGTAGGCGATGTTGCCGAGCGACGGCAGCTTGGTTCCCGGGCCGAGGCTGCCCAGCACGTAGCGGTGGCGGCCGTCGGCGAAGCTGTCGGCGGCTTCGCGCGCGAGTTCGCCGGCGCGGCGGTTGAGTTCGAACGCGCGCTCCGCGAGGTCGAATTCCGCCAGGGTGACCGGCGAGCCGCCGAAGCTGTTCGTTTCCACCATGTCGGCGCCGGCGGCGAAATAGCCGCGATGGATGTCGCGCACGAGGTCGGGACGCGAGAGGCACAGCACGTCGGTGCAGTTCTCCCTGCCCCAGTAGTCGCGTTCGATATCGAGGGTCATCGCCTGCACGCGCGAGCCCATGCCGCCGTCGCACAGCAGCACCTGGTCGGCCAGCGCATCCAGCAGATGGGGTCGGGGCATCGAGAACCTTCCGATTATAGAACGAGAGCGGCGGTCGGGTCGGCGGCCGGCGCGGTGGGGGCGGCGGCGGTGCGCTCGGCGGGCCACAGCCGCACCGCGAGCGCGCCCGGGATGGCGAGCGGTGCGCCGGGGATCAGGCCTGCCGCGGTGAACATCCGCTGCAACGCATCGTCGCCGAAGCCGGGCCAGCGATGCGCCAGCCGCTGCATCACGTCGGCGCGGCCGTGCGAAGCGAGATCGACCACGATCAGCCGCCCGCCGGGACGGAGGATGCGCGCGGCCTCGGCCAGCACGCGGGCGGGGTCTTCGGCGTAGTGCAGCACCATCTGCAGCACCGCGAGATCGACCGTGCCGCCCGGCAGCGGCAGGCGGTACATGTCGGCCTGGCGCACCGTGCAATGGCCGAGCCCGGCGCGGGCCAGGCGCGCGCGCGCCAGGGCCAGCATCGCCGGGCTCGCGTCCACGCCGAGGCCTTCGCGCACCCGTGGGCCGAGCAGTTCCAGTACCCGCCCGGTGCCGGTGCCGATATCGAGCAGCCGGCCCACGCCCTCGGACGGAACGAGGCGGAGCAGATTGTCCTCCACCGCCTGGGCCGGCAGATCGAGGGCGCGCATCTCGTCCCAGTCCGCGCCCTGGCGCTGGAAGCTTTCCGAGGCGATGCGGGCGCGTTCGGCGAGCACCCGGGCGGCCTGGCGGCGATCGGCCTCCAGCACCGGGTCGGCGTCCGGCAGGCGGGCGAGCAGGCTGCGGACCAGGGCGCCGCGGTCGCCGCCGGGCAGGGCGAACCAGGCGTTGGCGCCTTCGCGTTCGCGGTCGAGCAGGCCGGCCTCGCACAGCAGCTTCAGGTGGCGTGACAGGCGGGGCTGCGACTGGCCGAGGATGTCGGTGAATTCGGAGACGCAGAACGCGCCGCGGCCGGCGAGCGCGAGCAGGCGCAGGCGGGTGGGTTCGGCGCAGGCGCGGAGTGCGGCGAGGAGGGTCTCCATGGGCTTGTATCTGACATAAACATATCCTTATGTCCAGCCTATGACCCTGTTCCTGGACGCACGCCTGCAAATCGGCTTCGGCACGGCCGATCAGGCCGGGCCGGAGACGGCGTTGCTGATCGAGGGCGATGCGCCGGCGCCGGCCGGGGTTGCCGTGGCGCGGTTCGTGTTGGCGCCCGTCGTGGTGGCCCCCGTCGTGGTGGCCCCCGTCGTGGTGGCAGAGGCGGTCCACCCGGCGGGCTGCGCGTGCTGCGCCCCGCGTGGGCCGGCGGCGGAGGCGTTGGGGCGGCTGTTCCTGGAACGCGCGCGGGGCGGGGTGCTGTTCCGGGAGGTGATCGCGGTGGTCCGTGGGCCGGCCGGGGCGGCGGCGGTGCGCGCGGCGGTGGCGGGGGATCCGTTGGTCTCGGCGCGGTTCCGGCTGGGCTGAGAGTTTGTGAAAGAATGCCCGCGAGCCGCCGAAATCGCCCGAAAACCCAAGCAATTTCAGCGGGCTTTCTTTCGCAAGTTCGATTGCTTTTCACGCTCTGAGCGGTCAGCGCGTGGAAAGAACGCGCGCTCGTTCGGGGTGGGGCGCCGCAGCGGCATGCGGCATTTGCGTTTAAACCTTCCCTGCTTCCTGCCGGAACGCCGGCCGCCGGCCAGTCCGTCACGAGCTGTCAGCGCAACACCTCCACCGTCACCCCCACCGCGGCGGCCACTGCGGCCCAGCCACGATCGGCGGTCAGCGCCGGCTTGCCGGTCCGTTGCGCCAGCGCCAGGCACAGCCGATCGCCGAGCGACAATCCCGCCGCCCGCGTCGCCCCGACCATGAGCGCCGCCCGCACCGCCAGGTCCTCGTCCACCGGCACCAGCACAACCGGCAGGCCGTCGCGCAACGCCTGCACCTCGGCAGCCGAGGCGCCGTTGCGCACATAGCGGCCCGCCACCTCGGCGAAATTGACCGTGGTCATCTCCGCGCCGCCCAGGATTGCCGCCATCACCCTGTCCTGCCCGGCCTCCGCCAGGGTCAGCGCCAGCACGGCCGAGGCGTCGAGCACCGTCACCCGTTTTCCCGCTCCGCTTCCTCCCGCCGGTCGGTGAGGAAGCGATCGACGCTGTCCCCGCCGGCTCCGAAGATGCGGCGCGCGTCCTGCTGCAACTGCCGCATCGCCTGCTGCACCGTGCGGATGCGCAGCTCCCCGTCCACCAGGCGCACCAGCACCGGGCCGCCGTGTTCCAGGCCGAGCTGACGGCGGAGCTGTGCGGGGAGGTTCAGCTTGCCGGTTTCGGAGACTTTCGCGAGCGTATCCATGGCGGCGTTCTTCCTGGCGGGACCCGATCCGGGGGTCCGGGACGAATTCCCGAAACGAGGCCTGTAGCACAAATCCGCCCCATGAGCCAAACCGGTCCCAAACCACTGGTTCCGCCCCTTGCGCGGCCACGCCGTTGCGCGCATGAAGCGCGCGTCGGTTGCAAAGGGGCGAAAACGATGCGCCTGGCAGTGCTCAAGGAACGACGGGCGCACGAAACCCGGGTGGCGGTGACGGCGGATACCGTGAAGCGCCTGGTCGCCCTCGGCCTGACGGTCGCGGTGGAGACCGGGGCCGGATCCGGCGCCTCCCTGCCGGATGCCGAACTGGCCGCCGCCGGGGCCGAGATCGCGCCCGACGCCGCCGCGACATTGGCCGGCGCCGGGGTCGTGTTCGCCGTCCAGGCGCCGGAGGCAGCAAACCTCGCGCTGATCCCGCGCGGCGCCCTGCTGGTCTGCACCGCGGGCGCCTTCGCCGATCCCGCCCTGATCCCCGCGCTCGCCGAGGCCGGCATCGACACCGCGGCGATGGAATTGCTGCCGCGCATCACCCGCGCGCAATCGATGGATGTGCTGTCGAGCCAGGCGAACCTCGCCGGCTACCGCGCGGTGATCGAGGCGGCGGGCGAATTCCAGCGCGGCTTCCCGATGATGATGACCGCGGCCGGCACCGTCCCGCCGGCGCGGGTGTTCGTGATCGGCGCCGGCGTCGCCGGCTTGCAGGCGATCGCGACCGCGCGACGGCTCGGCGCCATCGTCTCGGCGACCGACGTCCGTCCCGCGGCGAAGGAGGAGATCAAATCCCTCGGCGGCACTTTCATCGGCGTGGAAGACGAGGAAACCGCGAAGCAGACCGGCCCCTACGCCGGCGAACTCAGCGCGGCGTTCCGCCAGAAGCAGGCCGAGCTCATGGCCGCCACGGTGGCCAAGAACGACATCGTCATCTGCACCGCGCTGGTGATGGGCCGCCGCGCCCCGGTCATCGTCACCGAGGACATGGTCGCCGCCATGCGCCCCGGCAGCGTGGTGGTGGACCTCGCCGCCGACGCCGGCGGCAACTGCGCCGCGACCCGGCCGGGGGAGCGGGTGGTCACCGCGAACGGGGCGACCGTGCTCGGCTGGCACAACTGGCCGGCGCGCATCCCGGTCGCGGCGAGCGCGCTCTACGCCCGCAACCTGGTGACCTTCCTGACGACGTTCTGGGACAAGGACGCCGGGGCGCCGCGCCTGCCGCCCGAGGACGACATCGTCAAGGGCGTGCTGCTCACCCGCGGCGGCGTGGTCGTGCACAAGCAATTCGCCCCGCCGCAGAGCGCCGCCGCCTGATTCCAAGCCGCCTGAATGACGGAGACGCCGGATGACCCCGCAACAACTGGCTGACGAGGCCGATCGTCTCGCCGCCCGCGCGCATCTGCTCGCGGTGCATGTGAACGCCTGGGCCGGCGGCGTGGTCCCGATCGGGCACGCCGCCGCCGGCGCGCCGTTCGTCTATCTGTTCGCGATCTTCGTGATGGCCTGTTTCGTCGGCTACTACGTGGTCTGGAACGTGACGCCGGCGCTGCACTCGCCGCTGATGGCGGTGACCAACGCGATCAGCTCCGTCATCATCGTCGGCGCGATGCTCGCCGCCGGGCTGGCCGCGAGCGGGGTGTCGCGCGGGTTCGGCTTCCTCGCGGTGACGTTGGCATCGGTCAACATCTTCGGCGGCTTCCTGGTCACGCACCGGATGCTGTCGATGTTCCGCCGCAAGCAACGCTGAGGGGGCGGCAGCGATGTCCACGCAACTGACCGCTTTCTTCTACCTGATCGCCGCCGTGCTGTTCGTGCTGGCCTTGCGCGGGCTGTCCAACCCGGAAACCTCGCGCCGCGGCAACCGGCTCGGCATGGCGGGGATGGCGATCGCGCTGCTGGCGACGTTGATCGGCAATCCGATCGGGCTCGGCGGCTGGGGGCTGATCGTGCTCGGCATCGTGCTCGGCGGGTCGGCGGGCGTGTTCATCGCGCTGCGCATCCAGATGACGGCGCTGCCGCAACTGGTCGCGGCGTTCCATTCCTTGGTCGGGCTGGCGGCGGTGTTCGTGGCAGCGGCGGCGCTGAACGCGCCGGTCGCGTTCGGGATCGGCGTGCCGGGGGCGATCCGCACCGAGAGCCTGGTCGAGATGTCGATCGGGCTGGCGATCGGGGCGATCACGTTCTCAGGCTCGGTGATCGCGTTCAGCAAGCTGCAGGGGATCATGAAGGGGGCGCCGATCTCGTTCCCGATGCAGCATCCGCTGAACCTGGGGCTGGCGATCCTGGGGCTGGCGCTGATCGTGGTGTTCGTGGCGACCGGGGGCAGCCAGGTGGTGTTCTGGCTGCTGGCACTGCTGGCGATCGGGCTGGGGTTCCTGCTGATCATCCCGATCGGCGGGGCGGACATGCCGGTCGTGATCTCGATGTTGAACAGCTACTCGGGCTGGGCGGCGTGCGGGATCGGGTTCACCATCCAGAACCTGGCGCTGATCGTGACCGGGGCGCTGGTGGGGGCGTCGGGCGCGATCCTGTCCTACGTGATGTGCAAGGGGATGAACCGCAGCATCTTCAACGTGCTGCTGGGCGGGTTCGGCACCGATGTCGCCGCCGCGGGACCCGGCGGGGTCGCGTTGGATCGCACGGTGAAGACCGGCAATGCCGACGACGCCGCGTTCATTCTGAAGAACGCATCGAAGGTGATCGTGGTGCCCGGCTACGGCATGGCGGTGGCGCAGGCGCAGCACGCGCTGCGCGAGCTGGCCGATACGTTGAAGAAGGAAGGCGTGGAGGTGAAATACGCCATCCACCCGGTGGCGGGCCGCATGCCCGGGCACATGAACGTGCTGCTCGCCGAGGCGAACGTGCCGTACGACGAAGTGTTCGAGCTGGAGCAGATCAACAACGAATTCGCGACCGCCGACGTGGCCTATGTGATCGGCGCGAACGACGTGACCAATCCGGCGGCGAAGACCGACCGCGCGTCGCCTATCTACGGGATGCCGATCCTGGAGGTGGAGAAGGCGGGGACGGTGCTGTTCGTCAAGCGCTCCATGGCGTCGGGCTATGCGGGGGTGGAGAACGAGCTGTTCTTCCGGCCGAACACGATGATGCTGTTCGGGGACGCGAAGAAGATGACCGAGGAGATCGTGCAGGCGCTGGGACGGTAGTGGTCCGATGCCAACGCCCGCTTTTGGCGTTGGCTGAATCGGCCCACAAGATCGGGCTGGTGCTCCGACGCCGGTTGCACCATCCGATCGGGTCGGAGCACTAGCCCCTACCGCGCCGCGGGCACCAGCCGGATCGTTGCGGTCACGCGCTCCGGCGTCGGCCCGATCGTGATCGTCTGCCCGTCGCGCCACGGACGCAGGAAGTTGCGCGAAAGCGGGCTGAGCAGATTGCCCGATTGGCCGGGCGCCATCATGAAGCGGCTCGCGTCGAGATCGGCCAGATCGTACACCGCGCGGAACTCCGGCCCGTGCACCGAAGTGAAATGCCCGACTGCGGTGCCGCCGGCGTCGATCGTGGTCGCGCTGCCGGGGCTCGGGATGCGCAACGTGGCGAACCGGCCGATCAGCGGGATGGCGCGCAGCAGCGGGTGGGCGAACACCGCCTGGTGCGCCGCGCCCCAGCGCCAGGTGCGAGGATCGGGACCGAAACGGGTCGCGAGTGCCGCCACCGCCTGATCGAGCGCGGTCGTCAGAAGTCCCGTGCAGTCCCCGCCGCACCAATGCGCGCCGCCGGGCGCGAACACCGATGGCAGGAATTCGCTCGGCGGCGCGGCGAACGCGCCGGCCGAGGCGGGAATGTGGTTGCGTTCCAGCACCAGCGCGTAGAACCGATCGATCCAGGCTTGGAAGATGAGCGGCTGCGGCGCGTCCATCGTCATCGCGCCATCCCAGCCGCGCAACAGAAGCGCCGCCGCGCCGGCCCGCCCGGGCGGCGGCGGCACCGCCAGCAGGGCCGGCAGCACCGCGCGCGCGAACAGGCTGGTGACGTCGGTCTGCATCCGGGTAAAATCCGCCACCGTCGCGCGCGGCGTGCGGTCGAGCAGCGCGCGGATGCGCCGCGCCCGCCAGTCGGCGAACCAGTCGCGGCCGAGGAACACCGGGAAATCAGGCGGCGCGATCCGGTTGTTGGCGTTCACCAGCCGCCCGCTCGCCGGCGCCACGATATGCGGCAACGCTGCGCCCGAGGCCCAGCCGGTCCAGTCGTGCGCGCCCGAGGCGCCGTCGACCGGAAACGCCCCATCGCCCTGCGCGCGGATCGGCACCCGTCCGGTGACGAACAGCCCGATCGTTCTGGAATCGGCGACCAGCAGGTTCTGCACCGGCGAGCTGATCAGCGCCGCCGCCGCGCCCGCCTCGGCGACCGAGCTGGCGCGATCGAGAGCCAGCAACCCCTCCGCCGCCGTGTCGCCCGGTTGCAGATTGGCCATCGCGACCGCGAGCACCGGGCCGCCGCCGTGGAACAGGTCGCTGATCACCGGCCCGTGCCGGGTGGTGCGGATACGCATCGTTACGTCCGGCTTGCCGCGAACCCGGATGCGTTCGGTGCGGACAGCGAACGGCCTTGGACCGTCCGGTGTCGCGTAGTCGTGCGCGCCGACGGGGGTTTCGACGAAAATATCCTGCACGTCGGCGCCGGTGGTGGTGAAGGTCCAGGCGATGTGGCGGTTGCGCCCCAGCACGACGCCGGGCACGCCGGGCGCGGTCGCGCCGACCAGGGTTTCGTCCGGCGTATCGATCCGGGCCAGATACCAGATCGAGGGGAAACCGAAGCCGAGATGCGGATCGCCGGCCAGCAGCGGCTTGCCGGTTGCCGAATGCGCGCCGTCCACCGCCCATTCGTTCGAAGCTGTGGGCGGCTGCGTGAAGGGCGCGGGGAACGCGGGCAACGCGGCATCGATGGCCTCGCCCGCAAGGGCGGCGGTGCGTTCCCCCGTCGCGCGCGCCGCATCCGGCTGGCCGGCTTCGTGCTGGCTGGGCCATAGGGCTTCGATGACGGCGCGCGGCAGATGCGCGGCAAGCTGGGCGCGCGCCAGTTCCTGCCGCCAGTTCATCGATAGCCACAGCCCCATGGTCTTGGCCCACAACAGGCTGTCGACCGGCGTCCAGGGGCGCGGCGCGCCAAGCAGCAGGAATTCCGGCGCGCTGAACCGCCCGTGCGCGAGAATCCATGCGTTTACCCCACGCGCATACGCCTCCAGCAACGCGCGCGCGGGCGGCGGCAGCGCGGCGAAATCGGCGCGCGCGGCGCGGCGCAGGCCGAGGGTGCGCATCTCCCGATCGAGCGGCAGGGTCGCCGGCCCCGCGATCGCCGACAGCCGTCCCGACGCGAGCCGGCGCATCATGTCCATCTGGAACATCCGGTCGCGCGCATGCACGTAGCCGAGCGCGGCGGCGGCGTCGTCCAGATTGGCGGCACGGATGCGCGGGATGCCGTAGCGGTCGAAGGCGATCGCGACCGGGGCGGACAGGCCGGCAATGGCGGCCCTCGCGTGGCGGGCGGGCAGGGTGCGCCACAGCGCGCCGCCGACGCCGGCGACGGCGAGCAGGACCAGCGCGGCGAGACCGATCAGCAGGGCGCGGAACAGCCGACGGGGGCGGCGCATCGGCTGGCCCCGTGCCCGCTCACGCGATCGGCGGCAGGTGAAGCTGCACGATTTCGCGGTTCTCCCCGAGCGGGGGAAACCGTTTTAGGATCAGCGGATCGTGCCCCGGAATGATATGGTCCGGCCCATCGGCCAGCGCCTCGATCGTATCGAATCCGCGCAGCATGCGTGCGACGTCCACCACCACCGGGAACGGGTTGCGGCGGCGGATGTTGCCCCAGAGATGCGCGGCATCGCCGGCAAGCATCACCCAGCCGCGCGCGGTCGGCACCCGGATCGCCTGGATGCCGCCCGAATGGCCGCCGATCAGGTGCAGGCTGACGCCAGGCGCGATTTCCACCGTGCCTTCATGGATGCGCAGCCGGTCGGCGTAGAGCGCGCGCACCACGCTTTGCACGTCCTCGACATCAAACGGGCGACGCAGATACGTCTGGCACATGCAGGGGCCGGTGCAATAGGCCATCTCCTCGGCCTGGATGTGGAACGTGGCGGCGGGAAAATACGCCATCCCGCCGGCATGATCCCAGTGCATATGCGTCAGCACCACGTCCTTCACGATCGCCGGATCGATGCCGGCGTTGCGCAGTGCCGCGTCCGGCGTGCAGATCAGTTGCCGCCCGCGCCGCTTCGCCGATTCCAGGTTGAAGCCGGTGTCCATCACGATCGTGCGGCCACCGCCGCGGATCGCGAAGACGAAGAAATCGAGCGCATCGGGCGCGGCGTGGTCGTCGGGCGTGATGTAGTTCTGGTACTGCATCCGGCCGTCGAAAATGCCATAGCGCAGGGCCAGCACTTCGTAGATCGGCGTGTCCGCCATTGCCGCGTCTCCTTCCCCGGGGGCCTGGCGGACAGTGAACCGCTTGCGGGCCAGCCTGGCAATCTCTACCGTCCGCAGGGCCCGACCAGAGGGGGAAACCATGGCCGATATTCCCGATCGTCCCGAATACCAGAGCGAGCTGTTCCAGCGCGGTCTCGCGGTCCGGCGCGAGGTGCTGGGCGCAGATTATGTCGACGGCTCGCTCAACCGCGCCGACGATTTCAACGCGGCGTTCCAGCAGCTCACGACAGAAATGGCCTGGGGCGCGATCTGGACCCGCCCCGGCCTGCCGCGCAAGACGCGCAGCATCGTCAACATCGCCATGCTGGTCGCGCTCAACCGCGGCGCCGAACTGCGGCTGCATCTGCGCGCCGCGCTGACCAACGGCGTCACCCGCGAGGAGATCAAGGAGATCCTGCTGCAGACCGGCGCCTATTGCGGCATCCCGGCCAGCCTGGAAGCCTTCAAGATCGCCACCGAGGTGTTCAAGGAAGTCGATTCCAAATGACAACGGATACAAGACCGACCGTCGGCTTCGTCGGCGTCGGCAACATGGGCTGGCCGATGGCCGCCTGCCTGGTGCGCGCCGGCTTCACCGTGCACGTGAACGATTCCCGCCGCGAGGTCGCCAACAATTTCGTCCAGCAGATCGGCGGCAGTGCGCCCGACAGCCTGCGCGCGCTCGCCGCGGGATCGGACGTGATCGTCACGATCCTGCCGACCAGCGCCATCGTGCGCACGGTCCTGGCCGACGGCGACGACAACCTCCTGGCCGGGATGAAGCCCGGCACGGTGGTGGTGGAAATGAGCTCCGGCGTGCCCTCGGTCACGCAGCAGCTGGCCCTGCGGGTCACCGAGCTGGGCGGCACCCTGATCGACGCGCCGGTCTCGGGCGGCGTGCCGCGAGCGAAGACCGGCCAACTCGCCATCATGGCCGGCGGGCCGGAAGCGGCGATCGCGCGCGCGATGCCTGTGCTGTCGGCAATGGGCAGCCAGGTGCTGCGCTGCGGCGACGTCGGCTCCGGCCAGGCCATGAAGGCGCTGAACAACCTCGTGTCCGCCGGCGGCTTCCTGATCGGAATCGAGGCGCTGCTGATCGGGCAACGTTTTGGACTCGATCCGGCGGTGATGGTGGACGTGCTGAACGCGGCGACGGGGATGAACAACTCGACGCAGAAGAAGTTCAAGCAATTCGTGCTATCGCGTAAATTCGACGCCGGGTTCACGATGGGGCTGCTCGACAAGGACCTCTCGATCGCCATGCAGGTAGGCCGGGAAACGGCAACCCCGGCGCCGCTGTCCGCCTTGTGCAAGGAAATGGTCGGCGCCGCGCTGGCGATGTTCGGTCCGGGCGCGGATCATACCGAGATGGCGAAGGTGGCGGAGCGGCTTGCGGATACGGAGTTGGGCGGCTGATTTTTTCTTCCCCCTGCGGGAGGGGGAAAGGAGGCCGGCGACACTAAACCCTCCGTTCCTCGTGCCCCCACGACATCCTCCTGTAAGGGAGGAGGGGCTTTTGCGCGCCTAACCCCTGTGCCGTGCGGCCGGATCGACAGAGCCTCGACTACATGCGACGCAAACCGCTGCCTCGGCGCCTGCGTTCTCCGATAGCGGGCGGTACGCGGTACTTCGGGTGGCGCAGCCAGTAGGCAGAACCCAACGCGCAACGATAGCCGCTCCCCTGGGGGCGTCAGATATTCATGGCGTATAACGTATTTGATTGCCTATGCGCCCAACTCACTAAGGAGTTTATTGCGCTCGTAAACGACGGTGCTGGCCCGATTCCAAAACTTGGCCATCTCAAGCATGTTGTCATGTCCTGGTATCGCACGATTCATGGCTTCAAGAGCGTGCACATAGCTTCGGAACGCCGCTAGATGATCTACTTTCGTCCGACTCTCTAAAGCCATCGCCATTTGCCGCTGCTGGATTAAGTTGTCTACAAGGTGATTTCTCGCCTCTGGGACAGAATTCGATCGAATCTGGATTGAATGCACGTAATCCTGCACGAATATGTTAAAGTCCAAGGCTTCAGACGCGAACTGGTGCACTAGGTCCCGTCGTTGGCGGACGTGGCTGCTATATATATCCCAGCCAACGTTTAGAGAAAACACGAAGATAGTGGATGCAAGGGTGGAGGCAACTGTGCTCGCGATAGTATTCTTATCCGAAACCACAGCAATGGCCCGGAGCGCGGACTTCCAAAACCGCCGAAAGAGAGATCTTCCGCGCATCGTCGTCACTTCCATTTAGTAGCGGCCTACCGTTCGGGGCGAGGGTCGGCTCGTCGGGGTTGTGGGTCGTTCTTCTCCAATTGTATTGTCACAGTCGTGTCGGCGGTCAACTGCGGGGCCTTGGCTAGTTCACGCGACGCTTCACAGGCCTGCTGCCAGGCACTCATCCCCATCATCTCGAGAGAGGCCCGGACACTTTCCCTCACGCGGACGATGCAAGGATCGTTAGCGTCGCCGGAACCCGAATTTACCAGAACTACTTGTTCCGGTAAAGGTGGTCCTGATCTCACCCATCCCCTCATTCCGTTTCCGAGAGAAACCCGTCGAACAGCCCGCTGCT
>JABBNW010000102.1 GCA_019352115.1 Pseudomonadota bacterium | reverse complement strand
GTTCCGCTGGCGGTATGGGGGCCGGCGGTGACGGTGAGGGTGAACTGGGGGGCGTGTGGGGGGCCGGATCGGTTGGTGACGGTATAGGTTGGCAGGGGGTGGCCGCGTTTCTGCGCCCATTCCTGGAGGCTGGTTTTGGGGTCGCGCGGGGGTTCGATGTGGGCGTTCACGGCGGTTTGCCAGGCTTGGCGGACGAAGCGGCGGGCCTGGTCCAGCCCGGCATCCAGGAACAGGGCGCCGATGGTTGCTTCCAGGGCGTCGGCGCGCACGGTGGCGCGGGCGGTCACGCCGGCGCGGGCTTCTCCGGGGGCGACCGAGAGCGCGGCGGCGAGGCCGATGGTTTCGGCGACTTCGGCGAGCACGGGCTGGGAGACGAGGTGGGCCAGTCGGCGGCCGAGTTCGCCTTCCTGTTCGTGTGGGAAGCGTTCGACCAGCCATTCGGCGACGATCAGGCCGAGCACCCGGTCGCCCATGAATTCGAGCCGTTCGTTGGACCCGGAGCCGCGGCCGCGGCGGGGGGCGGCGGAGCGGTGGGTGAGGGCTTCGCGCAGGAGGTCCGGGCGGGCGAAGTGGTGGCCGAGCAGTGTCTCGACCGTATCCAGCCCTGCGGCTCCGCTCGGGCGGTTCGGGTCCGGGTGGGTCAGTGGATGATCATGCCGATCCGCCCCCAGCGGATCTCGAACGGCCATTCCCAGAATTCCCACCAGGGGTTGCGGGCGTCGATGGAGAAGAAGATGATCTCGGCCTTGCCCACCAGGTTCTGCATCGGAACGTAGCCCCAGAAGCGGCTGTCGGCGGAGTTGTCGCGATTGTCGCCCATGACGAACAATTCATTGGGCGGGACGGTATAGACGCCGGTGTTGTTGGCCTCGCCCTTGTCGGTTGCTTTCAGGATTTCGTGCACGACGGGTTTGCCGTGGCCGGACGGCGGCAGGGTTTCCTTGTACTCGCGCAGCATCATGCCGATGCCGCTTTCGTCGTCCACGTAGGTGCCGTCCGGTGTGCGCGGCACTTCCTTGCCGTTGATATAAAGCTGGCCGTTCTGCACCTGCACCTTGTCGCCCGGCAGGCCGATCACCCGCTTGATGTAGTCGATCGAGGGATCGGGCGGGTAGCGGAACACCATCACGTCGCCGCGATGCGGGACCGAGCCGAAGATGCGGCCCGAGAACAGGTCGGGCGAGAACGGCAGCGAGTAGCGGGAATAGCCGTAGCTGTATTTCTCGACGAACAGGTAGTCGCCCACGAGCAGGGTGGGGATCATGCTGCCGGAGGGGATGTTGAACGGTTCGAACAGGAAGGTGCGGATGAAGACAGCGATCAGCCCGGCATAGACGATGGTCTTGACGTTCTCGCGCAGTCCGCTGGTGGTGTGTTTCGCCTTGCTTGCGGCCATGCGGGGGAGGGTCCGGATGAAGGGGTACGGGGGTTCAACCCCACGCGCGGGGCCGCGTCAAGCAAGCGTGGCGGGCACGGCGGAGATGATGACCTGGGCGTAAGCGTAAGGATATTCGTCGGTCATTGTGAGCGCCACTGCCGCGGCCATTCCCGCCGGCGTGATCGCCACCAGCCGTTCCGCCGCCCTCCCGGTCATGTGCAGGGTCGGCTGGCCCGACGTCAGGTTCACCACCCCGAGATCGGAGAAGAACACCCCGCGGCGGAACCCGGTGCCGAGCGCCTTGGCCGCCGCTTCCTTGGCCGCGAAGCGCTTGGCGAAGGTGGCGGCGCGGATGCGTTCGGTGCGGCGCAGCGCCTTGGCGCGTTCGAGCGGGGTGAACACCCGTTCCAGGAAGCGGTCGCCGTGGCGGGCGATGGCGGCCTCGATCCGGCGGATGTCGCAGATGTCCGACCCCAGGCCGAGGATCATCCCTTCGCCCGTTCCACGCTCTTGATCCCGGCCGCCGCGCGCAGCCCGGCGATCACCTTCGCCAGGTGGCCGAGGTCGCGCACGTCGACATCGATCAGCACCTCGATGAAGTCCTGCTGGCGGTTGACGATCTTGAGGTTGGCAATCACCCCTTCCTGCTTCGCCAGGCTGTTGGTGATCTCGGCCAGGGTGGCGGGGACGTTGTCGGCGATCACGCTGATCCGCGCGGTGTGCGCGCTGGAGCGGCCGGCGGCGTCGGGGTTCCAGCCGACGTCGATGAAGCGTTCCGGCGTGGCGGCGAAGCCGGCCAGGGTCTGGCAGTCGCGCCCGTGGATCGTGACGCCTTTGCCGGTGGCGACGATGCCGACGATCGGATCGCCCGGCACCGGATGGCAGCAGCCGGCGAAATGATAGGCCATGCCGGGGATCAGCCCGGTGACCGCCATCGCGCTTTCGCCGCGGCTGCCGCGCGTGACGGGGCGCGGGGCCAGGGTGGGGATCATGCGCGGGCCGCGCGCGGTCTGGCGCAGTTCCGGGTAGGCCGCGTGGACCACGTCCTTCGGTCCGAGGTTGCCGTTGCCGACGGCGACGTACAGGTCTTCCAGGGTCGGCTGCTTCAGCACCTTCAGCGCCGGCTCCAGCGCCTTTTCCGACCCGTCCACGCCGGCGCTACGGAACGCCTTGGCGAGTTCGGCGCGTCCGCCGTCGATATATTCCTGCCGCTGCTGCTGGTGGATGAAGCGGCGGATGCGCGCGCGGGCCTTGCCGGTGACGACGAACTGCACCCATTGCGGCGAGGGCGTGCCGCCGCGGGAGGTCATGATCTCGACCTGGTCGCCGTTCTGCAACTGGTAGCGCAGCGGCATCAGGCGCCCGTTCACCTTGGCCCCGACGCAGGCGTCGCCCACCTGGGAGTGCACGGCATAGGCGAAATCGACCGGCGTGGCGCCGCGCGGAAGCTGGATCAGCTCGCCCTTCGGCGTGAAGCAGAACACCTGGTCGGTGTAGAGTTCGAACTTGGTGTTCTCCAGGAACTCGTCCGGCGCGGCGGAGTTCTCCAGGATTTCCAGCAGGTCCTGCACCCAGCGCAGCTTGTGCAGATCCTGCGCCGAGGCATCGGGCTGCTTGTACAGCCAGTGCGCGGCGACGCCGGCTTCCGCCTGCTCGTGCATCTCGCGCGTGCGGATCTGGATCTCGATCTTCTGGTTGCGGGGCACCCGCAAGGTCACGCCGGTGTGGATGCTCTGGTAGCCGTTCGATTTCGGGGTGGAGATGTAGTCCTTGAAACGACCCGCGATCACGGGGAAGGCGGCGTGCATGGCACCGAGCGCCATGTAGCAGGCGGTGCGGGTCGGGACCACGATGCGGAACGCCATGATGTCGGACAATTGCTCGAACGTCACGTTGCGTTGCTGCATCTTCTCCCAGATCGAGTACGGCGATTTCTCCCGCCCCGTGACTTCCAGCACCTCGATCCCGGCGGCTTCGCAGACGTGGCGCAATTCGCGTCGCACGTCCTCGATCACGTCCGCACCCTGGCCGCGCAGGAAATTGAGGCGCGCCTGGATGGTGTCGTAGGCTTCGGGTTCAAGCTGGGCGAAGGCCAGCGTCTGCAATTCCTCGCGCACCCGCACCATGCCGATGCGTTCGGCGAGCGGGGCGTAGATCTCCATCGTTTCGCGCGCGATGCGCCGGCGCCGGTCCGGATCGGCGACGAAATGCAGGGTGCGCATGTTGTGCAGCCGGTCGGCGAGCTTGACCAGCAGCACGCGGATGTCGCGGCTCATGGCGAGCACGAGCTTGCGGAAATTCTCCGCCTGCTTGGTGCGGTCCGATTGCAGTTCGAGCCGGGTGAGCTTGGTGACGCCGTCGACCAGGCCGGCGATTTCGGGGCCGAAGCGGGTCGCGATCTCGGCCAGCTTGATCGGCGTGTCCTCGATCACGTCGTGCAGCAGGCCGGTGGCGATGGAGGCGACATCCAGCCGGTAGCCGGCCAGGATGTCGGCGACCGCGAGCGGATGGGTGATGTAGGGATCGCCGTTGTCGCGCCGCTGCGCGCCGTGCGCGCGCATCGCCAGCACGTAGGCGGCATCGACCAGGCCGGTGTCGGCCTTGGGGTCGTAGGCGTGGATTTTTTCAGTGAGCTCGAACTGCCGGACGACGGCGGGGCGGGCGGGGCGGGGGCTTTCCGTCGTCGATCCGGCGGTGGCCACGCCCCCCGGCGCTATACCCCCCGGCGCCGCACCCCCCGGCGCCAGTCCTTCGGGGGCGCGCACGGGGGCTGGGTCGCTGTGCGCCGTGCCTGCCCGTGTGCCCCCCGGGGTCATGCGTCGGTCAGCGCGCCTTGCCGGCCAGTTCCGCCTCGATCGCCGCTTCCAGGTCTTCGGGCGACAATTCCTCGGCCTCGGCGGCGAGCGCGGCGGCTTCTTCCTCGGCCGAGACGTCCTGCAGGCCGAAGATGTTCTGGTCGGTGGGGATGAGGTCGAGCACTTCCTCGTCCGCCGGTTCCGGCTCGGGCGCGCGCGACAGCGAGCGGATGAGGTCCTGTTCCAGCCGCGGCAGCTCGATCGTTTCCTCCGCGATCTCGCGCAGCGCGACCACGGGGTTCTTGTCGTTGTCGCGATCGACGGTGAGTTCTTCCCCGCGGGCCAGGTTGCGGGCCCGCTGGGCGGCGAACAGCACCAGGTCGAAGCGGTTGGGGACTTTCTGGATGCAGTCTTCGACGGTGACGCGCGCCATGCGGCAGGCTCCGGGCGGTTCGGGGGAATACGTGCATGTAGGGGAGCCCGTGCCGCAGCGCAAGAACGCCGCCGCGAGGTGCATTGAGAAGGGCGGCCGGCCTACCCGCCGCGCGGGTCGGCCACCCGTGCCGCGGCCAGCACGTCCACCTGCCGCGCCCCTGCCGCCAGCAGCGCCACGGCGCAGGCGTTCGCGGTGGCGCCCGAGGTCAGCACGTCGTCGATCAGCAGCACGCAGCGTCCGGCCAGGGCGGCGACCCGCCGGGGCCGCACCGCGAAGGCACCCTCCAGCGCCGCCGCCCGCTCGGCCGCCGACTTCCCGCCGAGCGGGGCGGTCGGGCGCAGCCGGGCCAGCGCATCGACCAGCACCGGCCGGCGCGCCCGCCGCCCCAGCGCCAGCGCCAGCACCGCCGCCTGGTTGTAGCGCCGGGCGAACAGCCGGCGGCGGTGTAGCGGCACCGGCACCAAAAGCTCGGCGCGGTCGAGCAGGACCGCCCCGGCGCGCAACAGGAACGGGGCCAGGCGCGCGGCAAGCTCCGGCCGGTCGGCGTGCTTGAACGGCAGGATCAGCCCCCTGGCGCCGGCGCCCTTGGTGCCGGTCCCCTTTGAGCCGGTCTCGTACAGCAATGCGGCGCGGGCGGCGGCAAACTGCGGCGGCGCGGCCGTGCAGGCCGGGCAGACCCCGTCCCGCCCGGCCGCGCCGGCCGAGGCGAAGGGCAGTCCGCAGCGCCCGCAGACCGGATCGGCGATCAGGGTCACGGTGCCGAAGCAGGCGGCGCAGAACAGGCCCGCGGCGCTGACCGGCGCCTCGCACAGCAGGCATTCGGGCGGCAGCAGCAGATCGAGCGCCGCGCCCACCGCCGCCCCGGCCGCGCGCCCCGCCGCCGCCCCGGGTCCCCGCCCGCGCGCGGGCTCAGCCGTGCGCGGCCACACCGAACCGCACCGTGCCGTCCCGCGCGATCGCCTCGACCAGCGCGATCTCCCACGACAGGTACTCGCGCATCGCCGCCTCGACCCCGGAGTTGCGGTCGTAGGGGCGGAGGTAGGCGTCGACGCAGGCGGCATCGGGCGGGGTGGTGCGGTCCTTCACCAGCGGTCGGCCGAACGCATGCCAGGCGTCGGTGCCGCCCGCCAGCGCCACGACCTCCTTCGCCCCCAGCGCCTCCAGCTCCGCCACCGCGAACCGCGCCAGCGCGCCGTCCGGCGAGGTCGCCACCACCAGCCGCGCCTCCGCCACCGCCTCGGCCAGCACGCCGAGCCGGCCGCGCACCCCCCAGACCGCGCCGGGGATGTGCCCGTCGCGATACTCCAGGCTGCGCGCGACATCGACGATCACGGTGGGCGTGCCGGCGTCCAGCCGCTCGGTCAGCCGCAACACCTCTATCGTCGGCACCGCCGGCGCCGCGATCTCCGGCGCAGCACGCGCCGGACCGAGGTCGCCGAGGGAAGCGAACCCGCCCGCGACCACGAACACCTCGGCGTGGCCCATCTGGCGCAGCCAGGCGGCGGCCATGCGCGCGCGCACCCCGTCGTCGTCCAGCAACACGATCCGCGCGTTGCGCACCGCGATCCAGCCGTCGGTCGCCTGCACGAGCTGCCCGCCCGGCGCGTTGCGGCTCGCCGGATGGTGCGCGCCGCGGAATTCGCCCGGGTCGCGCACGTCGAGCAGATGCAGGCTGCGCGTCGCATCGGCGGCGAACCCCGCCACCTGGTCGGGCGTCGCGACCCGCACGCCGGAGGCCTCGGCGAAGGCGGTCGCGCGCTGCAAGGCGAGGGCGGCCGATCTCGGCGCACCGGGCGGGAAGCGCTCGGTGCGGCCCTGCTCGCAGCGCAGGCCCGCCAGCTCCCAGCCCATGGTGCCGTTGCGCAACGCCACGACCTTGTTCGGGATCCCCGCCCGGCGCAGGCTTTCCGCGCCCATGATGCTGCGGGTGCGCCCGGCGCAGTTCACCACAACCAACGTCTCCGGATCGGGCGCCAGGTCGCCGATGCGATACGCCAGCTCCCCGCCCGGCACGCTGATGCCGGTCGGGATCGACATGCGGCGGAACTCGGCTTCCGTGCGGCTGTCGAGCACCACCATCTTGCGCCCGGACTCGAGCCAGGATTTCAGCTCCGGCGGGTCGACGCTTTCGGTGCCGTAGTGATGTTCCACCCATTCGCCGAACGCCTTGGACGGGACGTTGATCCCGCTGAACAGCGCGCCCCCCGCGGTCGCCCAGGCGCGCGTGCCGCCGTCCAACACCGCGACATCGGTGTAGCCGTCGGCGAGCAGCCAGACGGCCAGCGCCTCCGCCACGCCGCGCCCGTCGTCCAGGCACACGATGCGCACGGACCGGCGCGGCAGCAGCGCCGCGGCGCGCATCTCGCGCCGGGAGAACGGGCAGGGCACCGCCCAGAACAGGTGGGAGGCGCCGAATTCGCCCTCCTCCCGCGCGTCGAGCAGGGCGATCTCGGCCCCGTCGTCGAGCCAGCGGCGCAGGGTGACGGCGGGGATGCGGCGGATAAAACGGTCCATCCGATCATTATGCGCCCGAACCGCGGCCGGGCACCAGAGCGCCGGCGGGCGCGATGGCTCTTGCGGGCCGCCCGGCGAGGCGCATGTTTTGTCCCATGCCCTCCGCCGACCGGCCGGTCCTCCTGTGGTACCGCAACGACCTCCGCCTCGCCGACCACGCCGCGCTCGCCGCGGCGGTGGCGAGCGGCCGGCCGGTGCTGCCGGTGTTCGTGCTGGATACCGCCGCCGCCGGGGCCTTCGCGCCCGGCGGGGCGGCGCGCTGGTGGCTGCACCACAGCCTGGCCGCGCTCACCGACAGCCTCGCCGCCGCCGGCGCGCCGCTGGTGCTCCGTTGCGGGGCGGCCGCGCGCATCCTGCCCGCGCTCGCGGAGGAGGTGGACGCGGAGGCGGTGTTCGCCGGCCTCGCGCCCGAACCCTGGGCCGCAAACCAGGAGGCGGCCGTGGTCGCGGCGCTGGCCGCCAACGGCATCGCTTTCCGCCGCTTCCGCACCGCGAGCCTGTTCCGTCCCGACGACCTGCGCACCGGCGCCGGCGGCGGCTATACCGTGTACACCCCGTTCGCCCGCGCCGCGCACGCTGCCGCCGCCGCCGGGCGCGGACCCGCCCCGCCGCGCCCGCCGCCCGCCCGCATTCCCGCCCCGCCGCCGCCCGGTTCCGACCCGCTGGCAAGCTGGAAGCTCTGCCCCTCCGCCCCCGACTGGGCCGGCGGGCTGCGCGCGACCTGGCGCCCGGGGGAGGCCGGCGCGCGCGCCCGGCTCGCCGCGTTCCTGGACAGCGGCCTGCCCGGCTATGCCGGCGATCGCGACCGGCCCGACCGCGCCGCGACCTCCGCCCTGTCGCCGCATCTGCATTGGGGGGAGATCGCGCCCGCCACGGTCTGGCACGCCGCCGCCGGCGACAGCCCGGGGGCGGAGAAATTCCGTGCCGAGCTGCTGTGGCGGGAATTCGCCCTGCACCAGTTGCACCACCATCCCGACCTGCCGGAGCGCCCCCTGCGCGCCGCCTTCGCCGCCATGCCCTGGCGCGACGACCCCGCCGCGCTCGCCGCCTGGCAACAGGGACGCACCGGGATCCCGCTGGTCGATGCCGGGATGCGCCAGCTGTGGACCACCGGCTGGATGCACAACCGGGTGCGCATGGTCGTCGCGTCCTTCCTGGTGAAGCACCTGCTGCTGCCCTGGCAGGCGGGGGCGGCGTGGTTCTGGGACACGTTGGTGGACGCCGACCTGGCCGCCAATGCCGCGAGCTGGCAATGGGTGGCCGGCTGCGGGGCCGACGCGGCGCCGTATTTCCGGGTGTTCAACCCGGTGCTGCAAGGCCGCAAATTCGACCCCGACGGCGCCTATGTGCGCCGTTTCGTGCCCGAACTGGCGCGGCTGGACTCGGCTTTCATCCATGCCCCGTGGGAGGCGCCGGAGCCGGTGCTGCTTGCGGCCGGGATCGCGCCGGGGGTCAGCTACCCCGCGCCGATCGTCGATCTGGCGGCCGGGCGGGCGCGCGCGCTGGCCGCCTTCGCCGGGCTGTCCGCGGGGGCGGCTGCATGAGTGCCGCGGACGCGCCGGAGCCTTCCCCCGCCGCCGCGCCGCGCGTCATCCCCGCCGGCGCGCGGCTGCGGGTGGTGGGGGACGTGCACGGCGACGCGGCGGCCTTCGCCTATGCCGCGGCGACCGATCGTTTCGTGGTGCAGCTTGGCGACCTGACCGACTACGGCCCGCACAGCGCGCGCACGCTGAGCCTCATGTTCGGGCTGATCGATGCGGGGCGCGGACTGTTCCTGCTCGGCAACCACGACCATCGGCTGGCGCGCGCGCTGGATGGCCAGTCGCTGCGGACGGAGGGGGAGCTGGCGCGCACCCTGGCCCAGCTCGACCCCGCGCTTGCGGCCCGGGCGCGGGCAGAGCTGGATCGCGCGCCGCTGTGGCTGCAACGCGGGCGGTCGGTGTTCGTGCACGGCGGGTTCCATACCGAGATGCTGGCGGCGGCGTCGATCCCGCTGGGTCCGCGGCGGGCGGCGGGGGCGGAGGCGCGGGCGCTGTTCGGGGAGCCGACGGGGCGGACGCAGACGGACGGGTTTCCGGAGCGGAGCCTGCGCTGGGTGGATCGGATTCCTCCGGGTTTCACGGTCTATTGCGGGCATGACCGGCGGAGCACGGACGGGCGTCCTTGGCGGCGGCGGGGGGCGCGGGGCGGGGAGGCGGTGTTTCTGGATACCGGGGCGGGGAAGGGGGGGCATTTGTCTTGGATCGATTTATAGGGGGGGCCTTGGTCCGAAACGGAGCTTCCGCCGATTGGCTCCGAACGACCGGAGTTGGCCTAGATATGAAAGACTGTGTCGGAGTGCCCCGCACGGAAAGGCTGACGCCAGACGGGGCCAGCGCTTTGGCAGTCACCGACCCAAGCCGGTCGTTCGGCTTAGGATTATCGGTTCTCCAAAGCAGATTTATTGAGCCGAGCTTCGGCAGCCCCGAGCAAGCGAGACGGGCAAAAACGTTCTCGCTTTAAAGCATGGCAACCTCCTTGTGTCTGGTGACCCCGATCCCCCGTTCGGCGAATGTATTGAGCAGGGCAGGTGCCCGAGGGTGTCGACGGCCATATACAGTTTGGAGGAGCGCTGCCTACCTGAGGGCATCTTAGGATGGAATCACGACATCCAGCACCTATAGCAGCGCCGCATGGAGGGACCTATAAGAAGGGAACCGAGGTTAGTTAACGGGTTCGAATCCAAGCAAATGCCTGTCCAGAGACACGCGTACCGGGGCTGCTCCGAGGCGACATGACGTCATTCCATACCAGCCAAATTGCTGCTCCGAAATACTGGGAGCAGTTCGAGGACATATGCCTTGACCTTTTCCGCCAGGTCTGGGGCGACCCCATGACCCAGAAGAATGGCCGCCAGGGTCAAGCTCAAGCCGGGACTGATGTTTATGGACAGCCCGCTTATGCCGACGGCAAGTGGTATGGCATCCAGTGCAAAGGTAAAGATGCCTATGACGGAAGCGCGGTAACGGAGACAGAACTTCGAAAAGAGATAGAAAAGGCTAAGATGTTCAAGCCGGCTTTGACCGACTGGACGCTAGCGACGACGGCAAAGAAAGACGCCAAAATTGAGACATTGGCGAGGACCATTTCTGAAGAGCATGTCGCTTCCGGTCTTTTTGCTGTCCATCTTCTTGGCTGGGAAGATCTCCAGTCGCTGATCGGTAACTACGACAGTGTGATGGAGAACTGGTATCCGGATCAGGCTCCCAAAGCTCGCCAGATATTAGCAAATCAGGCCGAGTCGCTTGATCTGGCACGCGGATTAATGGCCCAGATCAAGACTTTATCGGATCAAGTGGCAGCATTTTCTCCCAAAGATCCGGGATCTGGGGTGTCCATGGATCCCAAAGATATTGCGATCCAGGCGCAAATTGATGGCGCCCGCGACCTGCTCAAAAGCGGTCATGCCAACGCGGCGCTCACGATGCTCCGACAGATCGAAAAAGACAACTGGGATCAAGCGAGCGATCGGGTCAGGTTCCGCTTGCTGACTAATCAAGGTGCCGCGCTCTACAAAATCGGCTCTCTTGATGGAGCTGCAGACTTCTTTTTCCGCGCGCAGAAATGGGGCGGCGATGATCCCCTGGCTCTTGTGAACGTCGCCCTGGCGCATGTCATTCGTCATGAAGACGGCGAGGCGGCGAAAGCGGCCGATGAGGCCCTCAAGCTTAACCCCACGGATTCAGGCGCTGCCTCGCTTCGTATAATGGCGTCGCTGAACGATGGCGTCACCACAGACCCATTTTCTCTGCTGCCGACCAAACACGTCCCGAATGCCGAGGTGATCGCGACCGCAGGCAGATGGCAGCGCCAGCGAGGTAATGCGGCGGAAGCCCTGGTGCTTTTCGAACGATCATTCGCTCTAGACCCGACGCTCCCGTCAACGATGTTCGATCTGGCTGCCGCGGTGGCCGATAGCGTGCTTAAAAACCGCGAGGCGCTACAGGGCAAGAATTTCTCAAAGTTAGACTGGAAGAAGCTTGATCGTTCCATAGAGCTGTTTTCGACAGGGTGGGATGCCATACGCAAGACGGACGAGGCCCAGACCTTCGTCGTCAATGTATCCAACTTGATCGTCCTGCTGCGGTTTTACGATAGAACTGACAAGGCTGAGGAGAGACTAAATCAGGCCCTTGCCGTTTCACCCGATAGCCCCCCAATTCTTCTTCAGATGGCGCATATCCTTTCGGCAAAGGGGGCGCACGCCGAAGCATCGGCCATCCTTGCAAAGCTACCGCACAGTGACGTCGAAGTAGCCTTTCTTTATGCGGACGCTTTGGGTGCTGCCGGACGAACAGACGAATGCCTAATCGTCAACGAGAAACTTCTGGAACTGCCGGAGGAAAGAGATCGTAAGCTCGCACGATTCCAGAGGATCGATCTGCTGACTCGCGCCGATCGCCTCCCAGGCGCTCTAGAGGCGGCTAATGAACTGGCGGTCGCGTTCCCGTCTTCCGCTGCCGCGTTCGCAATGATGTCCGATATCCAATCAAAGATTGGCAAGGAACAGGATGCATTGATTTCCATCAACCATGCGAAGGAACTGCTAGCCTCAGGCACACCGGAATCTTTCGACAAGATATTCACTGCCGAATCTCTATGCAGATTCAAGGACTGGAACAGTGCGGCGGATATTCTGTCGCCCATAACGGGCACGGATTACGATTCGTATCTTCTCAGGCAAAGAATCGGCGCTCTCATCAACGCTGACCGGCGGCGCGAAGTGATCGAGCTGCTCGGATCGCTAGCGCCGGATCTGATGGATATTCCGTTCTACAGGCGCGCTGCCGCGACGTTCTACGAGCGCGCAGGAGATCCGGAAGCAGCGCTTCAGCATGCCGAGCGTTATCTTGCGAAAAGCCCCGATGATGTCGAAATGCGGCTTCTGTGGATACAGATAGCCGATGGGCTCGGTCGAACCGAGAAAGTCGAGGAATATCTTGCTGGCCCCGTCGTGGTCGATGACAAGACCTCCGTATGGGCGCGGATGGCCTTGGCACAAACCTTGGATCGTTATGGCTACTCGGGACGGGCATTCGAAACAGCCTATGCGACCTTGAGGACCAACTGGACGGTTCCCGCAGCTCATTATGGATATCAGGGCCTCGTCCTCGCCGGAAAAGGGGCCGAGCGCATTGTCCCGCTCAGCACGGATGAAATCGCCATCAATACGGGATTCGCTCTTGAAGACGAGAGGGGGCAAGCAGTCCACAGCTATATCATCGAACCCGAACGACCACACGATCCTCAGCTTGGCGAGATTGCGCCGGACTCTTCTCTGGCAAAGCGAGCAATCGGATTACGTGTGGGCGATCCCCTAAAACTTCAGGATAACTCCACCGCTGAGACCCTCCGCATCAGAGAGATCAAGCATAAATATCTTCACCTCCTGCATAGGTCGCTGGAAGAGTTCAATCGCTTATTTCCCAGCGAAACGGGCATGATAAGGATAGCTATCGACGATAAGAACCCAGGAGCGATATCAGAAAAGCTAGTCTCCATGCTTCGAGACCATCGATCTGGCATGGATGAACTTATATCTGCTTATCGCAATGGTCCGATGCCCATCGCCATCATGGCGAAACTGGCCGGGAAGGGCATTATAGAATTCTGGTATAACATGATGGGCCTCGACATAGGGATCGACGTTTGCCAGGGAACGGCGATCGAGCGGCGGGAAGCGATTCAGCTTTTGTCCAAGCACCCGAAGCTCATTTTGGACCCGCTTACCTTCTGGATTGCGGGCGTCGTTGGAGCCCTTGAAGCCCTTCACGATACGTTTGGACCTCTAGGCCTGACGACATCAGCTATCGAAACGCTGACACGCCACAGGGACGATTTAGTCCGGTTTGTTCAGTCCCACGCCAAAACGGTCGGGCTTAGTGAATCCGGAGACGGTCTCGTTGCCGAGGAGCCCTCGGAGGAACGTAAAAGAAGTTCACTCGCCCTGGCGGAACGCATTGTAGCTTGGGCCACGGAGAGAGTCGAAATTATTGCGGCAATACCAAAAACGGAGTTCAGCAATGACTTGCGAGAGTTAGGCAGCAATATGGATCCAGCGATTCTCGATACCCTGGCGGCTACCAACGGTTCGGGTAGGGTTTTTCTCTGCGAGGATCACAGACTGCGCATGCTTTCGAAAAACTCAATCAAGCAGGGAGGTGTATGGCTGCAAGCGGCCATGCTGATTGCGAAGAGCGATGGCAAAATGACCGGCGATGCCTACTACGAAGCAACGGTAAACATGGCGTTAGCCGGACATCACTTCATTACGTTGGATGGTGGGGCATTTCTGAGTGAGCTTGAAAGGGCCGACTGGGTTCCCAATGAACGCTTTCGCCGCATGTCGCGGTTTTTGGGCGGACCACATGTCGAGATTAATTCCATGCTTATTGTGGCATGCGCGTTCCTGCGCGATCTATGGGCCGCCCAAAAAGGAACCCCCAAAAAGCAGGCCATATCCCAAGTCTTTCTCGATGAAATACTTAATCAACGCACGGACGAGGCAGATCAAATAACGCGAGTTATTGCGAAATACGCTTTACCTCCAACCAAAGCCGTCGATGGAAGAAGGTCCTGGATGCGTGGCGCATTCATAGAGTTTCTCGGTCGATATACCAAAATGAGGCGCAGCTCATGGACTTAGTATGTGGACAGTCGACTGAATGCCAATCAGGGCAGCGGCTCAATGTCCCGCTTTCAATTCAACCGCCGCCAGCAGACCGTCGCAAAACCACACATCGCTGCCGGTGGGGGGCGCGTGCAAGAATGTCCGTTCCGCAGCTCCTGCTCCGGCCGATTGGACGACTGGCACGGGCGCAACCCGGTCGCCGCTCCTGGCTGGACGCAAGGCCTGCTAGCGATCATAGCCCCCGATGAAGACAATAGCTTCGTCGCCGCATAGGATGACGACTGACAACCAGGGCGTTCATTTCTTTTCGCTCTTATCGCAAACCCTGTTGCACGGCGGCGGCGACGGCGGGTCAAGCGGCAGCGGGCCGGGTTCGGCTTCCCTGCCGCGTGCCGGCGCAAGGAAGCAAAAGGGTTTCAACCGCAGATGTACGCTGATGCACGCAGATGCCCCGTGCCGCTACGGCGATCCCGCCCGACCTCGCGCGACCGAGGATGCCACCGGCCGGCCGGTCCGCCCGGACCATCCGCGTGCATCAGCGTACATCTGCGGTTGAATAATTCTTCTTCCCCGCCCCTCATCAACAGCGTTCGCAATGCGAGCGACCCATTCCGTCCCCGCACCATAACCGGCGACGCTACGTTCCCCCGCCCTCCGGCCGGCTACGCGACCCCGCCATCCTCCATCGCCGCGCCCGCTGCCGCGCCGCCGCCGGGACCGCCGGACGGCCCGCCCCAGCTTGCGTCGCCGGCAAGGCCCGCGCCCCCGGTGCGCCGCTCGCGCAGACGGCGCGCCAGCCGCCCGCGGCATCGACCCCGGCCGCATCGACCCGGCCGCATCGCCCTCGGCGCCCTCGCCCGGTTCCGGCGCAGCCGCCCGCGATCCGCCGCCGGCCTGGCGTGACCGTCCGGGCCGCCCCGCCCCCGGCGCAAAAACATCAGGCGCTAAAACCGCTTGACACGCCGGCGGATTCATGTTCTATGTATGTCCATGTCCCGTGCAGTCTTTGTCCCTACCGACACCATAGCCTGGAAGCTCGCCGAGCGCTTTGCGCTGTTGATCGGCAGGCTCCGGCTGGCGGTGGGCGCAGCGATGGATGACAACGGGCCGCTGAGGTCCGTCGGCGCCCGGATCTGGAACCGCGTGACGGACGCCGTCGAGCGCTTCGGCGTCATCGCCGCCAATCCGGTGCCGCGCACCCGCCGCCGCGTCGAACCCGTCGTCATGGCGGA
>JABBNW010000101.1 GCA_019352115.1 Pseudomonadota bacterium | reverse complement strand
AAGCAAGGCCAAGGGGCGCTGCCCCCTGGACCCCCGCCAAGGGCTCGCCCTTGGAACCCGTCTTTTGGTTCCTCGCGTGTTTGGAGGGTACCTCCGACGTGGGGGGTGCACGTCAGGCCAGCCGACCCGCCACCATTGCCTCGAAGGCGTCCAGGATGCTAGCCACCGCCGGGTTGCGGTAGGCGAAGTCCGCGTCGTCCTCCGGGTGGACCAGCATCGTCGCGTTGGCTTCGAACACCAGCAGCCTGCCGTCCGGGAGCATGGCGAAGTCGATCCCGGCGAAGTCTAGGTCCAGCCGCGCCCCGATCGCTGCCAGGGCTTCCATCCCTGCCGCGCCCAGCACCGCGGCAGGATCGGCCAGAAACCGCGCTTCTTCCGCCCGCCGCGCGGCGTCCTGCTCCATTCCGGCGGTCCAATAGTGCACCAACCAGTTGCGTGCGATCGCCAGGTGATAGGCGAACGGCTCCCGATCGACGAAGATCGCGCGGTATTTCCGGTACCATCCGTCCGCTCCGCGCGAATCGACGAAGCGGGTCAGGGTGGCCGGTCCGGTTTCGGCCAGCGCGGCCGCGAGCGCGGCCGGGGTTTCCAGCCGCCGCACCCCGTCCCCGCCATGCGCGCCGATCGGACGCACGAGGCCTGGCAGCGGACCGGTCGGCACCGCGCCGGGCGCCGCACGAACCGCCTCCGGGACCAGAATCCCGGGAATCCCGGCGAGCAATCCCGGCAGATCGGCCCGCCCCGTGCGCGCCACGCGATCGGGCGGATTGAGCAGCGGGCGCGGCGGGTGCGCGAACAGCCGCGCAGCGGCCGGCGGCAGCACCGGCATCTGGTCGGCATCCCCGATCGCATTGAAAATCAGGTCGTACTCCGGCAGCGCGCGGTCCTGGTCGGGCGTCGCATAGCCCACGTACCAGCGGATCAACGTCGTGCGCGACCGCGGCAGCAGATGGCGCAGCGGGATGTTGCCGATATCGGCGACGGTCGGCACCAGCACCGTCCGTTCCGGCCGCGCCGCCGGCTCGATAAAGACCTGCTGGTCGCGATAGGCGGCGTCACGGTGGGCGTGCGCCTCCTCCGGCCGGGTGGCGGCCAGCAGCCCGGCGAGGTTCTGGTGCGCGGCGCGCAGATCGGGCGCCAGGGTCAGGGTGCGGCGGCACTCGGCCTCGGCGGGGACGAACCGGCCACGCCGGACCAGCACCGAGCCCAGGCTGGCCGACGCCGCGGCGCTGGCCGGGTCGCACGCCACGGCGCGGTGCAGGCACGCCTCCGCCTCCGCCAGCCGGTCCACCTCGGCATAGGCCGTCCCGAGCGCCAGCAGGATCGATGCCCGGCCCGGGGCCAAGGCATTCGCGTGTTCCAGATCCGCCGCCGCCGCGGCATAACCATGCAGCCGCTTGTGTGCCTCGGCCCGCACCAGCCAGCCCTGGATCAGGGCCGGATCGGCGGTGAGCGCCTGGTCCGCCGCGGCGATCGCGGCATCCGCCTCCCCGGCGGCGAGCAGCGCCGCGGCCAGTTGCGCGCGCACCGGGGCACAGCCGGGATCGCGCGCCAGGATGTCTTGGTAGAATGCGAAATCCGCGGTCGTCGTCGGCATGTCTGCGCCCCCGAATGGTGCCGCACGGCCCGCGCGGGCCGGCCGGCGCTGTTGTGCCAGCAGAGCATGAAGGCAACGTGAACACGGGACGGTGAAGTTGGGGATCCGTGCGAGCAAACGCCAGGCGAGCTCTGTCCCGCTGGCGCCGGCCGCCGCCCGCTCAGAGCGCGAAAAGCAATCGAACGTGTGAAAGGACGCCCGTCGAAAATGCCCGTCTTTTCAGTCGATTTCAGCGGCTGACGGGCATTCTTTCACAAACCCTCAGCCCCCGCCGAGGCGGCGTTCGACCATCCCGCGCCAGGGCGCGCTTGGGGGTGCGGCGGCGAGCGCGCGGCGGAACAGGATTTCGGCTTCGGGGGTGACGTGGCCGCTGGCTTCGGTCAGCGCCTCGGCGGTTTCCGCGGCAAGGGTGGGGTCAAACCGGTCGGCGAGCGCCTTCTGCCAGGCGGCAGCGGCTTCGGGCATGTTGCCGAGCCGTGCCTCGGCGCTGCCGAGCAGCAGGTATCCCGCGCGCGCCTTGGGAGAGGCGGGGTCGATCCGGGTCAGCGCCGTTTTCAGCTCCGCGATCAGCGCCATTTCCTTCCGCGCCCGCGCCTCCGCCGCGGCGATCCGGCCGGCGAGCGGGGCGGCCGGCAGGTCGGGCGAGCCGCCGACCAAGTACAGCGCCAGCGCCGCTACCGGCACCAGCAGCAGCGCAGCCCACAGCGGCGAGCGCCCGGCGGCGACCGGTTCTGGATCGACGCGCCCGGCCTCGGCCAGCATCCGCCGCTGCACTTCCAGCAGCGCGGCGGCGTGTTCCGGCGCGCCGATGCGTTGCTCGGCGAGGTCGCGGTCCAGCTCGACCAGTTGCGCCCGGTGCAACGCCAGCGCCGCGTCCTGCCGCCCGCGCGCGCGGGTCGTGCTGGCCAGGGCGAACCCGAGCGGGGCGAGCGCGAGCGCCGCCAGCCCGGCAATGGCAAGCCAGATCATGCGCGCGGGCTCATTTCAGCAATTCGGCCAGGCGTTGGCGTTCGGCGACCGACAGCGGTTCCGGCAGGCTCGGGTGGCGCCGGCGCGCCAGCACGATCGCAACGCCCCCGACCGCCAGCGCGATCGCCGGGGCGCCCCACAAGATCCAGGTCATCGGGTCGAATGGCGGGCGCAGCAGGATGAAGGTGCCGTAGCGCTGCACCATCCAGTCCATGATCCGCTTGTCCGACCAGCCCTCCGTCACGCGGCGGCGGATGATGGCGCGGAACTGGGCTGCCAGGGTGGCGTCCGATTGCTCGATGCTCTCGTTCTGGCAGACGACGCAGCGAAGCTGCATGCCGATCGCCTCGGCCCGCTTTTCCAACACCGGGTTGGCGAGCATCTCCGACGGGCTGCTGAGGGCCCAGGCGGGGCCGGCCGCCAGCGCGAGCAGGAAGACGGCCACGACCAGACGAAACCGGATCATCCGAGCTTCCGCAGCAACGGCAGGATCGTGTCGCGCACGGAATCGGACGACAGCCCGCCGGCATAGCGCAGCCGCACGATCCCGGTGCGATCGACCACATAGGTCTCGGGCACCCCGTACAGGCCGAAATTGATCGCCGTCCGCCCGTCCGCGTCGCGCGCAACCTGGTGGTACGGATCGCCGTAGCGGGTAAGGAACCCCGCCGTCGCCGCTACCTTGTCCTTGTAGGCGATCCCCCAGATCGTCACGCCCTGCCGGGCCAGCTCGTCCAGCGCCGAGGATTCCTCGACGCAGGGGATGCACCAGGAGGCGAAGAAATTGACCAGCGCCGGCAGCTTCCCGCGGTTCACGTCGGTGTTGGAGAACCCCGCGGACGGCGTCTGCCCCGGCAGGGTGAAATCGGGCAGCGGCTTGCCCACCAGCATGCTCTGCAGCGCGTGCGGATCGTACTTGCCCTGCTGCATGCGCAGCATCAGCGCCCAGAACACCCCGCTGCCCGCGGCGGCGATCCCGAGCGGGCCCAGCATCAGCAGCCGGCGGCGGATGATGGCGTCCATACGCGCTGCCTCCGTTCAGGCCGGCACGCCGACTACGCCGCGCCGCGCCGGCGCACCCACCCGCAGCCGCCGATCGACCAGCGAAAGCGCGCCGCCGAATGCCATCACCAGCGCGCCCAGCCAGACGAACGCCGCCAGGGTGTTGACGTGCAGCCGCAGCACCACCTTGCCGCCCTGCTCGCCGCCGAGGGCGATATACAGATCGCGCAGCAGGTTGGTCTGGATCGACGTATCGGTCACGGTCTGGTGCTGCTGGCCGAAGGTGCGGAGCGACGGATGCACCACCGCCACCTGCCGCCCGTCGCGCATGATGCGCAGGTCGGCGACCTGCGCAGTGTAGTTCGGTCCCGGCACGTCGTGCATGGCGAGCAGGGTCCATTGGTAGCCGCCGAATGCGATCGTCTGCCCCGGCGCCACCGCGACGATGGTGCTGAGCGCGAGCGACATCCCGGCGATTCCGGCCACCGTCACCCCCATCCCGGCATGCGCGATCGCGCCGCCCCACACGCCGAGCCGCTGCGCGCGCAACCGCGACCAGGAAGCGCCGAGCGGGATGCGGAACAGCCGGATCCGCTCGACCAGTTCGGCGAAGGCCCCCAGGATCAGCCAGGCGGCGCCGGCAAATCCTGCGGCGGCAAACGCGCGATGCAATCCTAATTCCGTGCCGATCCCGATCAGCGCCGCGATCGCCCCGGCCCACCACAGCCGCAGCAAGGCTGGTGCCAGGTCGGCGCGCTTCCACGCCAGCACCGGCCCCACGCTCATGGCCAGGAACAGCGGCACCAGCAGCGGCACCACGGTCAGGTGGAAATAGGGCGGCCCGACGCTGAGCTGCACGTGAAACAGGGCGGCGAACAGCGGATAGGCGGTGCCGGTGAACACCACGGCGCAGAGTGAACAGAGCAGCACGTTGTTCAGCACCAGCGCGCCCTCGCGTGAGATGGGCGCGAACACCCCGCTTGCCGCCAGCACCGGCGCGCGGAAGGCGAACAAGGCCAGGCTGCCGCCGATGGTGATCGCGAGCAGGGTCAGGATGAACACCCCCTGGGTCGGATCGACCGCAAAGCTGTGCACAGAATTCAGGATGCCCGAGCGCACCATGAAGGTCCCGCACAGGCTGAGCGAAAAGGTCGCGATCGCGAGCAGCACGGTCCAGGTCTTCAGCGCCTCCCGCTTTTCCACCACAATCGCACAGTGCAGCAGCGCGGTGCCGGTGAGCCAGGGCAGCAGGGAGGCGTTCTCCACCGGGTCCCAGAACCAGAATCCGCCCCAGCCGAGCTCATAGTATGCCCACCACGACCCGAGAGCGATGCCGCAGGTCAGGAAGCACCAGGCCGCCAGGGTCCAGGGCCGCACCCAGCGCCCCCAGGTGGCGTCCACCCGCCCCTCCAGCAGGGCGGCGACGGCGAAGGCGAACGGGATCGAGAACCCGACGTAGCCGATGTAGAGAATCGGCGGATGGATCGCGAGCCCGGGGTCCTGCAGCAGCGGGTTGATCGCCGCCCCCTGGATCGGCGGCGGCCACATGCGCCGGAACGGGTTCGACGCCGTCAGGGTGAACAGCAGGAACCCCGCCGAGACGATCCCCATCACCCCCAACACCCGCGCCCGCAGGGCCGACGGCAGCCCGCGGCCGAACAAGGCGACCGCGCCCCCGCAGATCGACAGCACCAGGCACCAGAGCAGGATCGACCCGTCGTGGTTCCCCCATGTGCCGGTGATCCGGTAGAACAACGGCTCGGTCGAGGACGAGTTCATCGCCACGTCGTAGACCGAGAAATCGTTGACCACCGCGCTCCAGACCAGGCAGCCATAGCAGAAGACCAGCGATATGAGCTGGCCGACCGCCAGCGCCGGGCCGGCCGCCATAAGCCGCGGGTCGCGGCTCTGCGCGCCGACGATCGGCAGCACGGCCTGCGCGGCGGCGAGTGCCACGGCAAGCGCCAGAGCAAAATGGCCGAGTTCTGGGATCATCCGCCGGTGCGTCCCGTGCCTGCGGCCTGACGCATCGCGTCGACCGGCTTGAACTTCGATTTGTCCCACCACGTGGCGGCCGGCGGCGGCTGGCCCGCGGCGGGGTTCCAGTGGCCGGATTTCTTCAGCGCCGCGACCACTTCCTTGGGCATGTAGTCGGAATCGTGTTTGGCCAGCACTTCGGAGGCGCGGAACGTGCCGTTCGGGCGGATGGAGCCGATGGCGACGATCCCCTGGCCCTCGCGGAACAGGTCGGGCAGCACGCCGACGTAATCGACCATCACGCTGGATTTGCCGTCGGTGACGCGGAACAGCGCCTCCGGCTCCGTCCCGTCCATCACGTGGCGCACGCTGCCCTGCTGCACCAGCCCGCCGAGGCGCAGCACCTGGCCGGGCGGCGGATCCTTCTGCGCGATCTGGGTCGGGGTAACGAAGAAGGTCAGGCTGCTCTGGAACGCACTCAAGGCGAGCGCGCTGGCCGAGCCGACCCCAACCGCGCAGGCCAGCAGCAGATAGAGGCGGCGGCGCTTGCGGGTCATGGCCGGTCCTCCGCCTGGCTGCGTGCGTCCGCCGCGGCGGCGCGGCGGGCACGGCGCGGATCGATGGCGGCGAGCCGGGCGCTCGCCCCGCGCATCCGCCGCCACGCCGCGAGAGCGAACCCAGCGGGCACGACCACGCCGAGGGTGTAGGAGGCGGCGACGTAGGGCAGGAAGGTCATGCCGCGACCCTTTCTGCCACGCCGCGTTCGTCCACCCTGGCCAGCAATAGCGCGCGGATGCGCCGCTCCATCACCGCCGCACGCAGCCGCGCCGTCACGATGGCGGCGAACACCAGGCTGTAGCCGAGGGTGGTGAACAGCAGCGGCCACAACATCGAGATATACATATGCGGCGCGCCGGTCAGGCTGAACGTGTTGCCCTGGTGCAGGGTATGCCACCAGTCGACGCTGAACTTGATGATCGGCAGATCGACCGCGCCGACCAGCGCCAGGATCGCCCCCGCGCGGTAGCCGCGCTCGGGATTGTCGAACGCGCGGATCAGCGCGATGTGGCCGAGATAGAGGAAGAACAGCACCAGCACCGACGTCAGCCGCGCGTCCCACACCCACCACGCGCCCCACATTGGCTTGCCCCACAGGCTGCCGGTGATCAGGCAGACCGCGGTGAACCCCGCGCCCACCGGCCCGATCTCCTGCGCCGCCAGATCGGCCAGCGGATGGCGCCAGACCAGAGACGCCACCGAGCACGCGGCGATCCCGGCATACCCGGCCGAGGCCAGCCAGGCGGCGGGCACATGCACATACATGATCCGCACCGCGTCGCCCTGCTGCCAGTCGGCCGGGGAGAAGAACATCCCCCAGACCAGCCCGATCGTGGTCAGCACCAGGCCGCCGATCGCAAGATAGGGCAACACGACGCCCGCCAGACGCAGGAAGCGTCCGGGATTGGCGAAACGATGCAGGTTGCGCCGCGGTGGCGCGAGACTGGCGGTAGCGTCCACGGTCACTCGGTTCCCTCGTTCGTGTGTCTAGCGCAGGGCCGGCCCCCGCAGAAGGTCCAGGGGATTGCATTGCTGTAATGCCCACCGACGAAGATACCCGACCGTGCCTGCCGCGGGGCGGCCCGCGGGGAGGCGGAAGCGGACGCCCCCTCCCCCGCCGCAGCGTCCATGCTACACTCAGGGCTGAACACGAGGCGGAGGCTCAGGTGAGCGAGGCGCGGCGGCAGGACTGGGATCTGGCGACGTTCCTGGCGTGGGAAGCATCCCAGCCGGCGCGCTATGAGCTGGTGAACGGCGCGCCACGGCTGATGACCGGGGGGAGCCAGGCGCACAACCTCATTTCCCTCAACATCACGGCGAGCCTTCGGGCCGCGCTGCGCGGCAGTCCCTGCCGCCCGGGCGGATCGGACCTGCGGGTCGTCACCGGCAACGGCAACGTGCGCTACCCGGATGCGCTGATCGACAGCGGTCCGTTCCGCCCCGAGTCTCACGACGCCTCCGAACCGGTCGCGGTGTTCGAGGTGCTGTCGCGCTCCACCGCCTGGATCGACCTTTACGCCGAGCTGCGCGACTACGACGCCACGCCCCCGATCCTGCTCTACGCTGTCGTGGCCCAGGACGAGCCGCATGTCGCGGTCTGGCGGCGCGACCCCAGCGGCAGGCTCGCGGTCACCGCCGCGCTGACCGGGCGGGATGGGGTGCTGGAACTCGACCTGCCCGCCCCCGCAGCCCTGCGCCTGGCCGACATCTACGACGGCCTGCCGGAACCCGCGGCGGCGCCGGCATGAAGGCGCCGCGCCAGTACTGGCTGGTGAAATCCGAACCCGAGGCATTCTCCTGGGACCAGCAAGTGGCGAACGGCGTGGAACCCTGGACCGGGGTACGCAACCATGCGGCGAAGAACAACCTGAAGGCGATGCGGGTCGGGGACCGGGCATTCTTCTACCACTCCAACACCGGCAAGGAGATCGTCGGCGTCGTGGAAATCGCGCGCGCGGCGTATCCCGACCCCACGGCCGAGACGGGAGACTGGATCGCGGTCGATATGCGCGCGGTCGGGCCGCTGCCGCACCCGGTCGGGCTCGCGGCGATCAAGGCCGATCCGGCATTCGCCGACCTCGCGCTGGTCCGCCAGTCGCGGCTGTCGGTGCTGCCGGTCTCAGACGCGCATTGGGCGGCGCTGTGCCGGATGGGCGGGTGGGACTGATCGCGCCGGATCCGCCGCGCCTGCGGCGGCTGTGCGCCGAAGCCGACATCCCCGACGGCGGCGCGAAAGGCTTCCCGCCGCCCCCAGGCGGGTTCACCGGGCTGTTCGCGGTGCGCGCCGGCGGGCGGGTCGCGGTCTATGTCAATGCCTGCCCGCATCTCGGCGTGCCGCTCGACTGGGCGCCGGACCGGTTCCTCTCGGTCGATGGACGACACATCGTCTGCGCCACCCACGGGGCATTGTTCCGGCTGGACGACGGCGGCTGCGTGCATGGCCCCTGCTACGGCGCGGCCCTGGAGCCCGTGTTGATCCAGGTCAACGAGGGCGCGATCTGGGTCGCGGAGGACGCCGGGCAGTAGCATTCCGGTCTCGCCGGCCAGCGGGCGCGGGATCGGCATGCCGCCGAAAAGCCTCGCGAACGGCAAACTCAGCCTTGACGCCGGGCCGGCGGTTGATTCAGATCAAGGAAGGACCGCCGCCGACATCGCAGGCTGTCCACCGTCGAGCGTTTCTCGCAGACAGCTCGCGAAATGGCGGCACCCGGTTGCCGCACGAACCGGTCGCCTCGTCATATCGTGCCGTACCGCTGACGTCCAAACCGCGGGACGAACGTCCTGCATAACGGGAGGACTTGATCCAATGAAATTCGCCAATCCGGCGCCGCTCGGGCTGAGCGGCTTTGCGCTGACCACCTGGATGCTGAGCATGGTGAACGTCGGCTGGTTCACCGGCGCCTCGGTGCCGCTGGTTCTGGCCAGCGCCTTCGCCTTCGGCGGCACCGCCCAGTTCTGCGCCGGGCTGATGGAGATGCCGCGCGGCAACACGTTCGGCTTCGTCGCATTCTGCTCGTACGGGGCGTTCTGGTGGACCTTCGCGCTGTTCGTGCAGTTCTTCGCCGCCAAGGTGCCCGCCGATTTCGTCGGCTGGTGGCTCGTGATGTGGGGCGTGTTCACCTTCTACATGTGGCTCGGGTCGCTGGCGTTGAACCGCGCCGTGCAACTCGTGTTCCTGGCGCTGTGGATCACATTCTTCCTGCTCGGCACGGCGGAATGGACCGGCATCGCGATGCTGCACATGGCCGGCGGCTACATGGGGCTACTGACCGCGGCGCTGGCCTTCTACCTGGCCGCAGCCGAGATCATCAACGAAACCCACGGCCGCAGCGTGCTGCCGATCGGCGCGCCCGCCGCTCGGCCAACACCCATTCTGCACCAGCCGGCCTGACCATCGCACCCGCCCGGCCCCCCAGGCACCGCAAAGGCCTGGGGGCCGGGAATACCGGCGCGCCCGCCTGTGCGCCGGCGCCCGTCCGCCCCGGCCGGCGCCCCCTGGCATCCGTCGCTTGAACCTGCGACTTCCGCTGCGTAGCCTGCCGATCGTCGTCCTGCCGGCCGCGCCGCCCGAAGGACGGCGGCCGGACCAAGAACGAAAATGGAGGGACCCCGCCCATGCCCGACACGAACCCCGCCGATACGCACCTGTTCCCGGTCCGCCCGGAAATCGCCGCCCATGCCCATGTGACCGCGGACGGCTATCGCGCAATGTACGAACGCGCCGCCCGCGATCCGGACGGCTTCTGGGCCGAGCAGGCCCATCGGGTCGCCTGGATGCAGCCGCCCACGAAGATCAAGAACGCCAGCTTCTCCGGCCAGGTGGCGATCAAATGGTTCGAAGACGGCGTGCTGAACGCCTCGGTCTCCTGCCTCGATCGCCACGCCGCGGCGCATCCCGACCGGGTGGCGATCATCTGGGAAAGCGACGACCCCACGGTGGCGCGCAAGATCACCTACAAGGAACTGCACGAGCAGGTCTGCCGGCTGGCCAACGCACTGCGCAGCCTCGGCGCGAAGAAGGGCGACCGCATCACGATCTACCTGCCGATGGTGCCGGAAGCGGCGGTGGCGATGCTGGCCTGCGCGCGCATCGGCGCCGTGCATTCCGTGGTCTTCGGCGGCTTCTCCCCCGACAGCCTGGCGAACCGGCTGATCGACTGCGACTCGACCTTGCTCATCACCGCCGACGAAGGTCGCCGCGGCGGCCGTCGCGTGCCGCTCAAGGCCAACGCCGACGCCGCCCTGGAGCAATGCCCGGGGGTGAAGGCCGTCGTCGTGGTTTCCGTCACCGGCGCCGCGGTGCCGATGGTCGCCGGGCGCGACCACCCCTATGCCGCCCTGGTCGCCGCCGCCGCGCCAGACTGCCCACCCGAGCCGATGGGGGCCGAGGATCCGCTGTTCATCCTCTATACCTCAGGCAGCACCGGTAAACCCAAGGGCGTCCTGCACACCACCGGCGGCTACCTCGTCTGGGCGTCGTACACGCATGAGATCGTGTTCGACTACCGCCCGGGCGAGATCTACTGGTGCACCGCCGATGTCGGCTGGGTCACCGGCCACACCTACATCGTCTACGGCCCGCTCGCGAACGGCGCCACCACGGTAATGTTCGAGGGCGTACCGAACTACCCCGACAGCTCTCGCTTCTGGCAGGTGTGCGACAAGCATCAGGTCAACATCTTCTACACCGCGCCGACCGCGATCCGCGCCCTGATGCGCGACGGGGAGGCCCCGGTCGCCAGGACCTCGCGCAAGTCGATCCGCATCCTGGGCACGGTGGGCGAGCCGATCAATCCGGAAGCCTGGCTGTGGTACAACCGGGTGGTCGGCGCGCATCGCTGCCCGATCGTCGATACCTGGTGGCAGACCGAGACCGGCGGCATCCTGATCTCCCCCCTGCCGGGCGCCACCGCGCTGAAACCCGGCTCGGCGACCCTGCCACTGCCCGGGGTGAAGCCCATGATCGTCGATGCCGACGGGCACGAACTGCACGGCGCCTGCGAGGGCAATCTGTGCCTGGCGGAGTCCTGGCCGGGCCAGATGCGCACCGTGTTCGGCGACCACGAGCGGTTCGTCCAGACCTATTTCTCGACCTTCAAGGGGCTCTATTTCACCGGCGACGGGGCACGGCGCGACACCGACGGCTACTACTGGATTACCGGGCGGGTGGACGACGTCATCAACGTCGCCGGCCACCGCATGGGCACTGCCGAGGTCGAAAGTGCACTGGTCTCGCACCCCAAGGTCGCCGAGGCGGCGGTGGTCGGCTTCCCGCACGACATCAAGGGCCAGGGCATCTACGCCTATGTGACCCTGAAGCTGGGCGAGGAACCCACCGAGGCGCTGAAGCGCGAACTGGTCGGCTGGGTGCGCAAGGAGATCGGGCCGATCGCAGCACCGGACGCGATCCAATGGGCGCCAGCGCTGCCCAAAACCCGCAGCGGGAAGATCATGCGGCGGATCCTGCGCAAGATCGCGGCCAACGAAACCGATAGCCTGGGCGATACGTCCACCCTCGCCGATCCGGCGGTGGTGACGGAGCTGGTGGACAACCGGGTCGGGTAGGCGCGGCGGAACGGAGACGCGGCATGTCAGACGAAAAGCGCACCGACACGCGCGCGTCGGTTCTGAAGCGGGCCAAGATCACGTTCGGCAATCCGGACCAGACCCATTCGGTCATCGATTGCGTGGTGATGAACACGTCGTCGTCCGGGATCAAGGCACGGACCGCGGTCCCAGCCAGCATACCCGAATGGGTGACCCTGATCTTCCCCGACGGGCCTTCCCACCGCGCCCGCCGCCGCTGGACCCGGGGGACGGAGATCGGCTTCGAGCTGACGCTCCAGGACACCGAAAGCCTGCTTGACGCCATGATCGCGGGGCTGACGCCGGAGCAGCGGCGCTCCCTGGTGGCGCGCATCGAGGCGTCGCTGGTGCCCAGGGACGCCGCCGGGTAGGCGGAGGCCGCCGCCGTCCGCGGGGACCTGAACAGTCGCTACCGTTCCGCCGTGTCGCCGACATGGATGGACGCGTCAGCCGGTGACAATCCCCGGCGACTATCGCTCGCCCTCCGATGGTCGCTTCAGCCTCTCAGAGCGTGAAAAGCAATCGAACTTGCGAAAGAATGCCCGTTGAAATCACTCGGGTTTTCGGGCGATCTCGGCGGCTGACGGGCATTCTTTCACAAACTCTCAGCCGATCCGCTCCCACAGCCCCGTCTCCTCGTCCAGTCGGTCCTGCTCCAGCCCACGGAAATCGCCGCGCGAGACGACGCCGATCACCACGCCGTCGCGCATCACCGGTACGTGGCGAAAGCCGCCGTCGTGCATCAGCCGCAGCGCCTCGATCGCGGTGCAGCCGGGCGGCAAGGTGTGCGGGTGGCGGGTCATCCCGTGGCGCAACGGCGTGGCGACAGGGTCGTGCGCGCGCGCCAGCATGCGCACCGCATCGCGCCCGGTGAAGATGCCGAGCAGCCCGCCCTGCGGATCCGTCACCAGCACCGCGCCTACCCCGCGCGCATGCATTTGCCGACAGGCCTCCTGGACCGTCGCCTCCGGCGGCAGGGTGAGCGGCACCTGGTTGCGCAGGATTTCCGACATCGGGCGATTGGTCATGGCAATTCCTCCGGCAGCCATTGGCGGCAGCCATTGGCGGCAGCCTGTCACGCCACGATCATATCCGGGTTGATCGAGATCAACCGAACCCCACGCCCGGTCCCCCCGCTGCCCGCCCGCGGGCCAGCGCCAGCGCGACGTCGATCGCCTCGATCAGACTGTCCTCGTTGGCAATCCCGGAGCCTGCGATATCGAACGCCGTGCCGTGATCGACGGAGGTGCGGATCACCGGCAGCCCCAAGGTGATGTTCACCCCCGACAGCGCCCGCCAGGTGCCGGTGGCGGGATCGATGTCGAAGCCGAGCAGCTTGACCGGGATGTGTCCCTGGTCGTGATACATCGCCACCACCGCGTCGAACTGCCCGCCGCGCAGCTTGACGAACACGGTGTCGCCCGGCACCGGGCCGGTGACATCCAGCCCCTCGGCGCGGCAGGCGGCGACCACCGGGACGGTCACCTCGTCGTCCTGGCGGCCGAACAGCCCCCCCTCCCCCGCATGCGGGTTGAGCGCGGCGACCGCCAGCCGCGGCGCCGCCACGCCGAGGTCGCGCACCGCCGCCAGGGTCAGGTCGATGGTCCGCCGCACCCGCTCGGGCGTGACCAGCCGCGGCACGTCGGCGAGCGCCACATGCGTCGTAACATGCCCCACCCGCATGTTGCCGTGCGCGAGCAGCATTACCGAACTCTTGGCCCCGGTCAGCGCCGCCAGCATGTCCGTGTGGCCCGCGTAATGATAGCCGGCGAGATTGAGCGCCGCCTTGTTGAGCGGCGCCGTCACGATCGCCGCCACCGCCCCCTCCCGCGCCAGCGCCACCGCGCGCTCCACTGCGAGATAGGCGAACCGCCCGGCCTCGGCCGCGATCGTGCCGATCGGCACCGGCGCCTGCTCCGCCCCGGCGGCGAGGAACGCGAGCGCCGGGCCATCCGCACCCGGCACGCTGTCGGGAAACGCCAGCCCTTCGCCCAGGATCCCCCGCGCCCGCTCGAGCGCGGAGCGATGGCCGATCACCAGCAGCCGCATCTCCCCCGCCGCCAGCCGCGGCGCCAGGCGCGCGGCGGCCTTGACGATGATCTCAGGGCCGACCCCGGCGGGATCACCCATCGTGACGGCGAGGCATGGAGCGCGGTCGGTCATCAGCGGTCTCCCTCGCGCCGCGGGGCCAGCAGACGAGCCAGCCAGGTGGACTCCCCGAAGGCGCCGGACTTCGATACCACGCGCAGCCCGTGCCACCGACCCCCGCGCATCAGCGACGCCGGCACGCCCGGCGCCAGGGCGCCGTCGACCTCCAGCATCGTCCCGCCCAGCGCATCGCAAACGGCGCGCAGCGTCTCCCCACCCGAGACCATCAAGGTGCCCGGCCGGTCCAGCCCCGCAAGCAGTCGCCCGAAGCTGCCCGCGATATGCTCGGCCGCCGCCGCGCGTGAGGCCCCCGGCGGCACTACCACCGCCACCGCTGCGTGCCCCCCCGGCACTTGCCCGTGGGCATGACCCTGCATCAACCGGCGCGCGATCGGCGCCGCTTCGTCCGCCCCCCCGGACGTGATGCGATGCACCTGCTTCCACGCGGTCGACAGCTGCGCCACCGACACCGGATGATCGGACCCGATCAGCGCCAGCACCGGCCCCGGCAAGTCCGGCTCCTGCACCGCCGCCCGCCCGGCCAGCGCCGTCGCCAGCCCCGCCGTCCCGCACCACAATACCCGCCCCGGCAACACCCGCGCCTCGGCCACCACCGCATCCAGCTCGGCGTCGGTCTCGGCATCCCACAGACTGACCCCAGGCGGCGCCGGCTCGCCCGGCCGACACAGCCGCACCCCGATCCCCCAATCCGCCAACGCCGCCGGCAAATCGACGCCCACGTCGCGCCACGCCCCCGCCTCCGCCCGGAACTGCCGACCGCCCGCCGTCACCCGACCCTGCGCGGGGAACGCCGGCGCAATCACGCAATGATCGAACCAGCGCAGGCACGCAGCCAACTCCGCCGCCACATAGCCGCGCAACAGGCTGTCGATCTTGCGAAACGCCGGCTCCGCCCCCTCCAACACCGCACAAAGCCGCGCCATCACCGCGCGCGCCCCCTCCTCCGACATCCCCCGCGTTCCGGCATCCACCGCGGCCGGCCACGGCAACGCCACCGGCGGCTTCCACACCGTCGGCACCGGCCCCTCCGCCCCGACAAAACACGCTGCCGTATCCAACGCCCCGGTGAGATCGTCGGCCAACACCCGGAGCGCCGTCATGGGGCGGCGGCGTGGGATGGTGGGTCAGCAAGCAAGGCCAGGGGCGCTGCCCCTGGACCCCGCCAGGGAACTCGTCCCCTGGACCCCATACTGTTTGGGTT
>JABBNW010000100.1 GCA_019352115.1 Pseudomonadota bacterium | reverse complement strand
GCGGCGCGGCCTCGGCTGCGAAAATCGATCTTGTCCATGCCTGAGACTATAGGCGTAACAAGCTAATATGTCACGTATAGTGTTGGGGTATTAGTAAGCTCAGCGAGAAGATCACCTAACACTCTTTTTGGATGATCGCCCAACCGGTCGCTTCCTGAGTAGACAACAATGATCTGTACTCGTGTAGTATGATTGATTGCATCCTCAATGGCGGCCTTTCGCTTACTGATGTGGTCGTTGAAACGGTCCAGACGGAGACTAAGGATGTCCTTTACTCCCCGAATGAACTTTTCGGCCCCAGCTAAGTCGATTGATCCAGAGCCGTCATTTGACCATTTTGATTGACAAAGGTATAGTGTGCGATCGTCGGCAGAATAATAGATCGCATCCAGGCCATTGTCATTGTAACCATCGGTGACGCTCGTCGCCGCCAGATCCACGGAAATGTCCGCTGCATTGGCGATCGCAAATGCAGCCAAGGATCTTGTTAGGGCGGCGCTTTGTCGATCGACTTCAGGCTTGTCCGCATAATCCGCAAGATCAATGAAGCGCACGATGTTATTCTCAAGGTACTAATACCCCAGCATTATACATGACATAAACGCTCGGTAAGGGCCGCATTTCTCCTCATGTGGCGTCGTCGACGTGTCATGTATAATGTTGGGGTATTAGTAAGTTCGAATCTGACGTAGCTGCACGACGCCCATACGAAGCCCCTCCGGTGGCAACGAAAGGTCGCATATCCCGTGTCTATGAGCAAGGCTCCGAACAATTTCGTGCCCAGTTTCGACGCATGTACGCGATCGTCCGCTCTTCCTGTCTCCACCGTGCAACACCGTGCCCGCAATGCCACATCCCCTCAGCGCCCCGCTCCATCCCGCACATCCGGATGCCCTCGCAAGCACCGCCGGAACTGATCGTACCCCAACCCCAGCCTTACCGCCGCCTGCCGCTGGTTGAACCGCGTCGCCGCCAGCGCCTCCGCCAGCATTCGCCCCTCCAGCGCATGCACCGCCGCGCGCAGCCCGGTGCCGACAGCCGGCAGGGCAGGGGGCGCGGACCCAGCCGCCACCACCGGCGGGCCCGCCACCGCCCCCGTCCCGGACCGCGGTCCGAACGGATCGATCACCACCTCGGCCAGCTTCCGGTCCGGCCGGGTCATGCGGCACACGCTGCGCTCCACCACGTTGCGCAATTCCCGCACGTTCCCCGGCCAGGCATGCGCCGCCAGCGCGTCCAACGCCGCCGGCGCGAAGCCGGGGAAATACGCCCGCCCCAGCGCCGCCGTCATGCGTGCCGCGAAATGCCCCGCCAGCAGCGGAATGTCCCCGCTCCGCTCCCGCAACGGCGGCAGAAGCACGACATCGAACGCCAGCCGGTCCAGCAGGTCGGCGCGGAACCGTCCCGCCGCCGCCAGCGCCGGCAGGTCGGCGTTGGTCGCCGCGATCACCCGCACGTCGACGCCCAACGTATCGTTGCCACCCACCCGTTCGAAGCTGCCGTATTCGATCGCGCGCAGGATCTTCTCCTGCACCGCAAGCGACGCGTTGGCGATCTCGTCCAGGAACAGCGTCCCCCCGTCCGCCAGCTCGAACCGCCCGGCGCGGCGGCGCATCGCCGAGGTGAACGCGCCCGCCTCATGCCCGAACAGCTCCGAATCCAGCAGCGGTTCCGCCAAGGCCGCGCAGTTCAGCGCCACGAACGGCCGGTCCCAGCGCGGCGACAGATAGGCCAACCTGGTCGCGATCAGTTCCTTGCCGGTCCCGCGCTCCCCCACCACCAGCACCGGCCGATCGAGCGGCGCCAGGCGGGAGACATGCGCCAGCATGTCGAGGAAGGCCGGGGATTCGCCGAGCGGGGTCGGCGGCGTGGGGGAAATCGCCATGATGCGGCGAGAAATACCATAACGCGGCGGAAAACGCCATCACCCACCAGAACGCCGCCCACAAACACCAGCAAAATCAGCGTATTCGTCTTTGGCACACCGGCTGCATATATCCCCCCAGGCGCTCCCGCGCCGCAGCAGCGACAAGGACACGCACGCCATGGGCATCTTCTCCCGCCTCTCCGACATCGTGAACTCCAACCTCAACGTCCTCCTCGCCCGCGCCGAGGACCCGGAGAAACTCATCCGCCTGGTCATCCAGGAGATGGAAGACACCTTGGTCGAAGTCCGCTCCGCCGCCGTGCGCGGCATCGCCGAGCGCAAGGACCTCGAACGCCGCGCCGAGACCCTGAAGCGCGAAGCCGACGAATGGGAACGCAAGGCGGAGCTCGCGCTCACCAAGGGCCGCGAAGACCTCGCCCGCGGCGCCCTGCTCGCCAAGACCCGCGCCGCCACCGCGGCCGAGGAAGCCGCCCGCCAACTCGCCCAGGTCACCGAAGCGCTGGCCCGGCAGAACGAGGATATCGGCAAGCTGCAAGCCAAGCTCACCGACGCCAAGACCCGCCAGCGCGCCCTGATCGCGCGCCACAACACCGCGGCGAGCCGGCTCAAGCTGCGCCGCACCCTGTACGACCAGCGCATCACCGACGCCTTCGCCCGGTTCGAACAGGTGGAACGCGCGCTCGATGAAGCCGAGGGCAAGATCGAGGCCTTCGACATCGGCCGCCCCACCGGAAGCACGCCCGGCCAGCCGGCCGGGGACGAGTTCGCGCAATGGGAAGCCGATGCGCGGGTGCAGGAGGAGCTGGACCGGCTGAAGGCCCGCCTCGGCAACCGCCTGCCGCCGGCGCCGATGCCCGCCGCCGCGCAGCAGGGGTAACGGACGATGCTGTCCGGCATCATCGCCCTGGTGTTCGTGGTCGTCGTCGCGCCGATCTGGATCGTCGCGCACTACGCCACGCGCTGGCGGACCGCCCGGATGCTCTCGCGCGAGCACGAACGCACCCTGGCCGATATCTGGGACCTGACGCAGCGGATGGAGACACGGATGGAGACGTTGGAGCGCATCCTGGACGCCGACGCCCCCGGCTGGCGGGCGCGTGCCGGCGATGCGACCGCGGCCGGGCCGGGGCGCGGGCCAGGGGGCGGGCCGGGGGGCGGGCGATGAGCGGCCCCAACCGCTGGGGCGGCCCCCAGCCCGGCGGCGAGCCCACCGGCGGTCCCGGCTGGGGCGGTCCGTTCGGCGGCGGGGCGCGGCGCGATGCGCGCGCCGACCGCTGGCGGATCTGGCGGGAGCCGGACCAGGGCTGGGTCGCCGGGGTGTGCGCCGGCATCGCCGACAATCTCGGGGTCCGTCCCGGGCTCGTGCGCGCCGCCGCGGTCGTGGGGCTCGTGTTCTTCACGGTGCCGACCGCGATCGGCTACCTCGTACTGGCGCTCGCGCTGAAACCGAAGCCGCCGGCGCTGTTCGCCGATCCGGCGCAGGAAGCGTTCTGGCGCGGCCTGCGCAGCGATCCGATGCAGAGCCTGGCCGGATTGCGCGACCGGCTGGCCGCGCTCGATCGCCGGCTGGGGCGCGCGGAAACACTGGTTGCGTCCGATGAGTTCGAGCTGCGTCGCGGCTTCCGCGACCTCGGCGCCTGACCCCGGGCAGAGAAGGAGTTTCGCCCATGAATCCGTTGCGTCTGATCCTGAATCTTCTGTGGCTGATCTTCGGCGGCGTCTGGATGGCGCTCGCCTGGATGATCGCCGGCGTGCTGATGGCGATCACGATCGTCGGCCTGCCCTGGGCGCGCAGTGCCTTCACGATCGCCCGCTACACCTTGCTGCCGTTCGGCTTCCGCGCCGTGCCGCGTACGATGCTGACGGGATATGGCGATATCGGCACCGGGCCGGTGGGCGCGATCGGCAACGTGATCTGGTTCGTGCTGGCGGGATGGTGGCTCGCGCTCGGCCATCTGCTGACCGCGGTGGCCTGGGCCGTCACGATCGTCGGGCTGCCGTTCGCCTGGGCGCATCTGAAACTGGCGGCGCTGGCGCTGTGGCCGGTGGGACGCGCGATCGTGGCCGACGACGATCCGCGGCTGCTGTATCGGGCGTGGTGAGCGCGGCGGGCGTCGCTTGCCGGCGGGAACGATCGGGGCCATGACATCTACACCGCCCCTCCGTTTCCCGTGTTGTCATGGTTGATCCCCCGTCCTCGCCTGTGCCCGACCGTGCCCTCGTGCTGTTCTCGGGCGGGCAGGATTCCGCGACCTGCCTCGCCTGGGCGCTGGCGCGCTACCCGTGGGTGGAAACGGTGGGTTTCGCCTACGGCCAGCGCCACGCGGTGGAGCTGGAGTGCCGGGCGCCGCTGCGCGCCGGGCTGGCGGCCTTCGCCGATTGGGGCGGCAAGCTGGGGCCGGACCACGTGGTCGACCTCGGCGCGTCGATGGACGCGATCGGCGCCACCGCCCTGACATCGGAGGCGGAGATCGCGATCGGCGCCGACGGGCTGCCGACCACTTTCGTGCCCGGCCGCAACCTGCTGTTCCTGACCTACGCCGCCGCGATCGCCTGGCGGCGCGGGCTGCGGCGGATCGTGGCGGGGATGTGCGAGACCGACTACTCCGGCTACCCCGACTGCCGCGACGACACGATCAAGGCGATGCAGCTCGCGCTCAATCTGGGTTTGCAACGGAATTTCGTGCTGGAGACGCCGCTGATGTGGCGCGACAAGGCGGCCACCTGGGCGATGGCGGAGGCGCTGGGCGGCGCGGCGCTGGTCGCGCTGATCGAGGAGGAGTCGCATAGTTGCTACCGTGGCGACCGCTCGCACCGCCATCCCTGGGGCTATGGCTGCGGCGCCTGCCCGGCCTGCGACCTGCGGCGCGCGGGGTGGGAGCGCTGGCGGGGCGGCGGGGCGTCGCGATGAGCGGCGCCTCGGGGCTGGCGAAATCGTTGATGGGATGTCTGCCGCGTCCATGATCGCCGCCGTCGTGGGCGATGACGCGGTCACGTGCGACGACGAGACGCCGGCACCGTGGTGGAGCTTCACCAAGACCGTGCTCGCCGCGGCGGCGCTGCGGATGGTGGCGGCCGGACGTATCCCGCTCGACACGCCGTTGCGGGGGCGGACGTTCACCTTGCGCCAGGTGCTGCAGCATCGTGCCGGCCTGGCCGATTACGGCAGTCTTCCCGCCTATCACGCCGCCGTCGCCGCCGGGGATCCGCCCTGGCCGGTGGCCGAACTGCTCCGCCGGGTCGGGGCGGAGCAGCTTCGGTTCGAGCCGGGCGAGGGCTGGGCCTATTCCAACATCGGCTATCTGCTCGTTCGCACCCTGATCGAGGAAATCGCGGACGAACCGCTTGCGCCGGCGCTGCGTCGGCTGGTGTTCGATCCGCTGGGCGTCACCGGCGTGACGGTGGCCTGTACGCCGGCCGACCTCGATGCGACCGCCTGGCGTAATCCCGACCGTTACCATCCCGGCTGGGTCTATCATGGCCTTCTGCTCGGCAGTGCTACGAGCGCGGCGCTGGTGCTGCACCATCTGCTGGCCGGGCGATTGCTGCCGCAAGCGCTGACCGCCGCGATGCGCCAGCCGTATCCGGTCGAAGGATCGGTGCCCGGCCGCCCGTGGGGCACGGCCGGCTATGGGCTCGGGCTGATGATCGGCAGCGGCGAGCCGGCCGGGCGCTACGAAGGCCACACCGGAATGGGGCCAGGCAGCACGGCAGCGGTGTTCCAACGGACCGATCCCGACGCGGCACGCCCGCCGCGCACCGCGGCCGTGCTGGCGGCGGGGCATGCCGCGGGCGTCGTCGAACGGCGTGCCATGGCGCTTGCCGCCGGAACCTGACCCGCCGGCCGTAGCGGGCAGGGCAGGATCGGCTAGCCCGCCACTTGCAGCATGATCTTGCCGATATGCGCGCTGCTTTCCATCAGCCGATGCGCCTCGGCCGCCTGGGCGAGCGGGAAGGTCGCGTGGATCACCGGCCCCGCGCGCCCGGCTGCCAGCACCGGCCATACTTTTTCCCGCAAGTCCGCCGCGATCGTCGCCTTCTGCGCCGCCGTGCGCGGGCGCATGGTCGATCCGGTCACGGTCAGCCGCCGGGTCATGATCGGCACCAGATCGACCGCATCGGTCTTCGATCCGCCGAGGAAGGCGATCAGCACCAGCCGCCCGTCCATCGCAAGGCTGCGCAGGTTGCGGCTGAAATAACTCGCGCCCACCATGTCCAGGATCACATCGACGCCGCGGCCGTCGGTCAGGCGCTTGATGTCCGCAACGAAATCCTCGCTCTTGTAGTCGATCGCGCCCGCCGCCCCCAGCGTCACGCAGGCGGCGCATTTCTCCGCCGAGCCCGCGGTCGCGTAGATCGTGGCGCCGAATTCGCGCGCAAGCTGGATCGCGGTGACGCCGATGCCCGAGGTGCCGCCGTGCACCAGCGCCGTCTCCCCCGCCGCCAGCCGGCCGTGGCCGAACAGATTGGCCCAGACTGTGAAATAGGTCTCCGGCAGCGCCGCGGCGCGCACCGCGTCGTAGCCGGCCGGCCAGGGTAGGCATTGCGAGGCCGGAACGGCGCAGTACTCCGCATAGCCGCCGCCGTTGGCGAGGCCGCAGACCCGATCGCCGACAGCCAGGCCGGTGACGTCCGGACCGCAGGCCGCGACCTCGCCCGCAACCTCCAGCCCGATGATCGGGCTAGCGCCTGGCGGGGGCGGATAGAGACCAAGCCGCTGCTGCACGTCGGGGCGGTTCACCCCGGCGGCCAGCACGCGGATCAACACCTCGCCGGCGCGCGGGGTCGGCAGCGGGCCAGTGGCGGGGCGCAGGACCTCCGGGCCGCCGGCGCCGGCGGTTTCGATATAGGTCATCGTGGCGGGTAACGGCATGCGCGGGGCTTTCCTCGGTCGGTCGGGGCGGCGGAGGCTCCGCGCCCGCCGCCCCGCGGTCAAGCCCCGACGATTACCGCCGCCCGGGATTTATCGGCGGTAGTCGGCCCCCGCGCGTTCGGCCGTGCGCAGCGCGCCTTCCCATTCCAGCACGCCGTAGCTGGCGTCGTCGCGGCGCTTCCGCATCCGTTCCCCCGCCTTGCCGATCACGTAGTCGGAGATCGGTTCCGGCGGCGCGCCGAGGGTGCGCGAGATCAGCTCCAGTTCGCTGGCCCGTTCGAGCATGTACATGCGCATGAACGTCCCGGGGACGGTGGGACCGAAGGTCAGCAGCCCGTGGTTGAGCAGCACGACGCAGGTGCCGTGCTGGCAGGAGCGACCGAGGGCTTCGCATTCCTCCACCGAGGCCGGCACGCCGTACTCGTGATAGACGACGTCGTCATAGACGCTGAGCGCGTCCTGGCTGATCGGGCGCAGGCCGTTGCGCAGCAGGGACACGCCGGCGCCGGCGCGGGTATGGGTGTGCATCACGCACATCGCATCGGGGCGCGCCTTGTAGACGCCGCTGTGGATGGTGAAGCCGGCGTTGTTGAAACGGCCGGGATCGCCCAGCACGTTGCCGTCCATGTCCATCTTCACGAGCGAGGAGGCGGTGACCTCGTCGAACATCTCCCCGTAACGATTGATGAGGAAGGTGTCCGGGGCGTCGGGCAGGCGCACCGACAGATGGGTGTTGACGAGGTCGGTCCAGCCCATGTGGTGGGTGACGCGATACAGCGCGGCGAGCTCGCAGCGGGCTTGCCATTCGGCGTCGGTCATGTCGGGTCGGGTCAGTTTCAGTGCGGCGGACATCGGCTTGGGTTCCCTGGATCGGTTCCGGTGCCGACGGTTCGCGGGCATCGGTCCGGCGGATGATGGCGGGCCGGTGTCGCCATCCTGATCCCCTGTCGCGGGCGGTGGCAAGAGCGGTCGCGCTACGCCGCCGGGATGAAGGCCGCCGCGGTGCCGCCGTCGACCGGGATCGTTGCACCAGTGACGGTGCGTGCGGCGTCCGACAGCAGGAAGTCGATCACGTCGTCGGCTTGCGCGATCCGCCCGAGCGGGGAGGTACCGGACGGTCGGTAGCGCAGATCTGGCCCTGCCTTACGCGGCCTGGCCGACTTCCCACCCCGTGCAGGCGAGCAGGATGGGGCGCGGGACCCGCTTCTCGCCGTTCGAGTAGTACGCAACCATGCGTCGCGACAGGCCCAGGGCGTCGGCCGCCGCGCTCAGCGACAGCCCATGCCGCAGGCGCCATTCCAGGAACCGGCGGGTGTCGTCGCGGCCGGTCGCGGTAAGGGTGGCGAGCCACAGGTGCTCGGCGGACAATTCCTCCCCGGATAGCCAGGTGACGCTGTGTCCCCAGTCGCCGAGTTGGGCGCGGGCGAACGCGGCGGGGTCGCGCAGGCTGCGGAAGCGGCGGTCGCGCAGGGTGGCGCGGAGGTCGAGCACGGCCTCCGTGCCGTCCGACCAGCGCAGGGCGAGCGCCGCGGGCGGGGTGGCGGCGATGGCGGCGATGGTGCGCATCCGATCCGTGGTGGTCATCCGTTCAACTCCGGCCAGGTGCGCAGCAGCGTTGCCTGGTTCGCCCGCGCCCAGGCCCGGGCGGCGCGGCGCCGACAATGGGTTCCGTTGTCGCGATGCTGACCGAGTAGCGATAGCCCGGCCCCTCGATATGGAAATGCGGCAGGCCGTGTTCGCGGCCATGGACGGCGAGCTTCCAGGCCGAGCCGTGGTGCACCGTGACCATACGGGTATCTAGTGCACCTGTTGCACCAGGTCACGCGATCGTCGCCCCTGGCGGGGCGATCGTCCCCCATCCGGCGGCGCCGCGCAGCGGCAAGGCCGCTGCCAGACGCAAACGCATCGCGGATTGCGTTGGTCCTACGGAACGAGACAGGGACTCATATCGTGGACGACATGCGCGCGATTTCGTAGAGGCAGCAGAGTTCTTCCCGGTTGCGGGCCGGGGCATGCGCCATCGCCGTGGTCACCGGCTTCATCCCGCAGGCGCGCATGATCGCGAACGAGCCGATGTTCGTCAGCTGTGCCGCGGCCTCGATGACGTCCAGGTCGAGCAATGCGAATCCCGCTTGCAGTGCGGCGGGAACAGCCTCCTTCATGTATCCCCTGCCGTGGTACTCTTGGCCGAGCCAGTATCCCAGCGACCCGCGCCGCCGGCGTGTGCCGTCCCTGGCCAGGGTGATCCAGCCGACCAAGGTGCCGCTCACAGTCTCGATCATGGCAAGGGGAATCGCATCGCCGTCGGACGCGCATCGTCGCATCGTCTCGATGCGGGCGAGGGCGCTTTCGATCCCGAAGGGGAGCGGCCAATTGGCCAGCCACCGGCTCACTTCCGGCGTCATGAGCGCGGAGGTGGCGGCGGCGTCGCCGACGTCGACACAGCGGAGCGTGAGCCGGGTGGTCTGCACGGGTAAGAATGGGTCAATGAACATGACCTATTCTTATCCGACCGGCGAGCAAATGCAATGGCTACGAAGCACGGCAGGTTCGACCGTCAGTCCGCGATCGGTCGGGCCCGACGACAAATCACGTTCCGACCGTCCCCATGCCGCTCACCGGCTACCGCAGATGCCGCGCCCACAGCGCGAAAATCTTCTCCCACGTCGCCTCCGCCGCCAGCGGATCGTACACCGCGCGTTCCGCGAAACAGAACCCGTGATGCGTGCCCGGATACACTTCCAGCGTGTGCTTCGTCCCCGCCGCCTCCAGCGCCGATTTCAGCGCCGGGATGACCGCGGCCGGCACCGACTGGTCGTGCTCGGCGAAGGCGTAATAGAGTTCGCCCTTGATCTGGCTCAGCAGCTTGTGCGGCGAATCCTCCGCCTCCGTCACGATCCCGACCCCGTACAGCGACGCCGCCGCCACCATCCGGTGCGGGAATCGCGCCGCCGCGGTGGTGATGAAGCGCCCGCTCATGCAATGTCCGACGCAGCCCACCGGGCCGGGCTTCACTGCGTCCTGCGCGTCCAGGAACGCGATCATCGCGGCGGTGTCGTCCGTGACCATCGCGTTTGTCAGGCTGTTCATCGCCGGGCGGATCACCGCCGACATTGCATCGTCACGCCGAGGGAGGTCGAAACGGATGGTGCCGAGCCGGTAGTACATGTCCGGCAGCAGGCAGGCGTAGCCCGCCTTGGCGATGCGGCGGCACATGTTGCGCAGCTCTTCCCGGGTGCCGGGCGCGTCCATGTAGAAGATGATGCCGGGGTGGCGGCCCGGGCCGTCTGGATGGACGAAGAAGGCCGGCATGCGGCCGTGCTTGGTGGTGACGACCACATCCTGTTCGATCATGGCGTTTTCCTCCGCGAAGGGCGCCCCGATGGACGCCGGCTGCCGACCAGTCTATGGGCATCGTGCGCGTGGTGCCAACCGGGGCGGGGCCGATCGGGACCGCCCCGGCGGCGGCGCGCGTGGGTAACGAACAGCGGGCCGCGGCGGGACCCCATTCCCCCGCGCCAGGGAGAGAGGCCGACCATGTCAGCAAGCCAGCCGTCTGCCGGCACCTTCCGCAGCCTGGTCGACGCCTTCGCCCACCTGCGGGTGCCGTTGCCGGAGGGCGGGACGCCGCTCGCCGACCCCGCCGACATCGCCGCCAGGCTGCGCCGCGAACTGCGCGCCGCCATCCATCAGCATGCCGGCAACGACCGCTGGTGCGAACTCATGCAGCGGATGCGCGAGGCGGCCGAGGACGGCGCGCACGAATACCGCCTGCTGCGCTTTCCCAGCGCCGACTGCACCGACGGCGGCCACGCGATTCGGCAGCATGAGCCGGCTTGGTCGGCCACCCTCACCGGCGAGGCCGCCGATCTCTATCGACACTGGGAGCAGGAACTGCAACCGCTCGGCTTCCGCATCGTTGCGCGCGCGCTTGAAGACGTGGGCGGCCTGCCCGGCGACATCGGCCTGTTCATCGCCTGGTCGTAAAATCGCTCAAGCGTGCGCCGCGCGTTGTTGGCCCCAGCAGCGCGCCGGTTCTGCCTGCGCATCGGCGCGGTGGCGCGCGGCGATCGCCTCGGCGGCAAGCCCTTCGCGCGCATCGCGGCGATGGCTGAGTTGGGCCTGCCGGCGGCACCCGGACGCGCGGCCCGCGCCGTGATCCCGGCCTTGCTGGCGCTGGGTCAGGCGGCTCGGCACGCGGCGACCATTACGAATCGGGTACGTTCCGCTCCAGCTCCGCGAGCCAGGCGCGTGCGTTGCCGTCCGACGGCGCGCGCCAGTCCCCGCGCGGGGACAGCGATCCGCCGGCGGTGACCTTCGGCCCGTTCGGCATGGCCGAGCGCTTGAACTGGCTGGTGGCGAAGAAGCGGTGCAGGAACACGCGCATCCAGCGGCGTATCGTGGCGAGCTCGTAGGCCGGGCGCCGATCCGGCGGGAAACCCGGCGGCCAGGTGCCGCGCACCGCATCTTCCCAGGCCTGCACGGCGAGGAAGGCAATCTTCGACGGGCGGAAGCCGAAGCGCAGCGTGTAGTACAAAGTGAAATCCTGCAGCGCGTAGGGGCCGACCATCGCCTCCGTGCTCTGCGGCGTTTCGCCCTCGGCGACCGGGATCAGCTCGGGCGAGATCTCGGTGCCCAGGATCGCCTCCAGGGTCACGCCGACTTCGGCGGCGAACTGGCCGGAGGCGATCACCCAGCGGATCAGGTGCTGGATCAAGGTCTTCGGCACCCCGGCGTTGACGTTGTAGTGCGACATCTGGTCGCCGACGCCGTAGGTACACCAGCCGAGCGCCAGCTCCGACAAATCCCCCGTGCCGATCACGATGCCGTCGTTCTGGTTCGCCAGCCGGAACAGGTAGTCGGTGCGCAGCCCGGCCTGCACGTTCTCGAACGTGATGTCGTAGACGGCTTCGCCGGCGGCGAACCGGTGTCCCAGGTCGCCCAGCATCAGCCGCGCGGCGGGGCGGATGTCGAGCTCGCCCCAGGTCACGCCGAGCGCCTGCATCAGCGCAATCGCGTTCGCCTTGGTCGCCGCCCCGGTGGCGAAGCCCGGCATCGTGTAGGCAAGGATGTCGCTGCGCGGCCGCCCCAGCCGGTCGAAGGCGCGCGCGGTGACCAGCAGCGCCTGGGTGGAATCGAGCCCGCCGGACACGCCGATCACCGCGCGGCGGATGCCCGCCGCCGCCAGCCGCTGCGCGAGTCCGGCGACCTGGATGTTGTAGGCTTCGTAACAATCCTGTTCCAGCCGCGCCGGATCGGCCGGCACGAAGGGGAACCGTTCCACGTCCCGCAGCAGGCCGAGATCGCCGGTCGGCGGTTCCACCTTGAAACCGATGCGGCGGAAGGCGCCGGTGGTGGCGGCGTGGGTGCGGCGGTTGTCATCGAAACTGCCCATCCGCATGCGCTCCTGGCGCAGCAGATCGAGGTCGATGTCGGCCACCGCGATGCGCTCGCCGTCGGGGAACCGTTCGGTTTCCGCGAGCTTCGTCCCGTTCTCGAAGATCGTTGCCTGGCCGTCCCAGGCGACGTCGGTGGTGGATTCGCCCGCTCCGGCGGCGGCGTAGAGATAGGCGGCCAGGCAGCGCACCGATTGCGACTGGCAGAGCAGCCGGCGGGTGTCCGCCTTGCCGATCGTGATCGGGCTGCCGGACAGGTTGGCGAGCACCGACGCTCCGGCCAGCGCGGCGAGCGAACTGGGCGGGATGGGGACCCAGAAATCCTCGCAGATCTCGGCATGCACCACGAAGTCGGGAAAATCCTCCGCGGTGAACAGCAGATCGGGCCCGAACGGCACCGTCTGCCCGGCGCACCGCACCGATCCGCCTGCCCAGCCGTCGCCGGAGGCGAACTGGCGCGGTTCGTAGAACTCCCGGTAGTTGGGCAGGTACGTCTTCGGCACCACGCCGAGCAGCCGGCCGCGATGGATCGCGAGCGCGGTGTTGTACACCCGACCCTGGTGGCGCAGCGGCGCGCCGATCAGCAGCAGCGGCAGCAGCGCGCGCGAGGCCTCGATGATCGTCGCCGCCGCCGCTTCGACCGCGTCCAGCACGGTATCCGCGAGCCGCAGGTCGTCGATCGCGTAGGCCGACAGCGCGAGTTCGGGGAATACGGCAAGCGCGGCGCCGCGCTCGTGGCAGGCGCGCGCGGCGTGCAGGATCGTTTCCGCATTGGTGGCGGGATCGGCGAGCGCCGCCGTCACCGTGCAGGCCGCAACACGGGCGAAACCGTGCTGGTAGAGCGAGCGGAAACTCATGCTGCTGTCCAGGCGCGGGCGATGCGCCAGGCGCGGGCGGCGGGCAGGGTGGCGATGCGACGATCCGGCATGAGGGTCCTCTGTTCCCGCAGCATGGTATCGGCCAGCCCGGGCACGCGCGCCACCGCCGGTTGCGCACTCCGTCCGCCACGGACGTTCAGCCCCGCGCGCAGCGCCGGCTGCGGCGCCGTCACGATCGGCCCGGCCGCGGCGAACACCGCGGCGGCGTCCGGGGCGATCGTGGCGCCGGCGGCCTCAGCGGCAGCATCCGGGATGCCGATGCCGCCGGCGTCGTGTTCGACCAGCACCGCATGGCCGCAGCGGACCAGTTCGCGCGCGCCCGCCGGCGTCAGACCGACGCGGGATTCCTCGGTCGCGATCTCCTTGGGCACGCCGATGCGCATGCGAGGCTCCTGGCGTGGCCGGCGGGTGCGTTACGCCGGCAGGGGGAAGCGGTTCAGATACGGCATGTAGTCGTCCTCGACCTCGATGTGCAGGCTCGCCAGCACCCGCACGACCCCGCAATAGAAGCTGATCGTCACCACGAGGTCGACCAGGTGCTCGGCGTTCAAGCTCCCGGCCAGCACGTCCCAGCTTGCATCCGTCACTGCACCGTCGGCGGCGATCTCGCGCGCCGCGCGCAGCACCGTGCGCGTGAGCGGATCGAGCCCGGAGGTCCGGCCCTCGGTCTCGGCGATCAGGCCGCGGATGTCCGCGTCGGTCACGCCGAACTCCTGGCCGATCTTGATGTGGTGCGACCATTCGTAGGGCGCGCGGGCGAGGTAGCCCACCTGCAGGATCGCCAGTTCGCGCAACCGCGGATCGAGCGTGCTGCCATGGCGGATGTAGTGCCCGAGCCCGCCGAAGGCGCGCAGCGCGCCGGGCGAATTCACCAATGCGCGGTGCAGCGCGATCGGGCGGGCGAGCAGGTCGCGATGCTCGGGCGCCACATCGGCGGGATCGATCGAGGGGACGCGGGCCATCTTGGCGCTCCGTTGCTACATCGCCGCGTGCGCGGCGTGCACCGGCGCGAGGAAGTCGGGGGTGAACACTTTCGTCGCCATCACCTGGCAGCGGCGGATCAGGCGCGGCTCGTCGCGCGTGTAGTCGCCGATGGCGCGATGGATGGTGCCGAGATGGTCCCAGACCAGCAGGTCGTTCTCGGTCCAGACATGGGTCCAGCGGAACTCCGGGCGCAGCTGGTGGGCGAACAGGAAGGAAAGCATCGCGTCGCTTTCGGCCTCCGGCAGTTCGTTGATGCGCGCGGCGTAGCCGGGGTTGCAATACAGCACCTTCCGCCCGGTGATCGGATGCGTCAGGAACAGCGGATGGACCACCGGCGGGCGGGTGCTGCGTTGCGCGGGCGTGAGCGGCGGGCGGTCGGCGCCGTTGCGGCGGGCGTTCTCCCAGTATTGGTTGAAATCATGCGTCACGGTGGCGTCGGCCAGGCGATCGCGCAGCTCCGCCGGCAGCGCGTCGTACGCCGCGTGCATGTTGGCGAACTCGGTGCCGCCCAAGGCGCGGCCGTCGCGGCGCGGAATGACCACGCCGTACAGCACGTTCACGAATCCCATCACGTCGCGGTAGGACATGTCGGTGTGCCAGTCCTGGCCGGCGTCGGGGAAGCCGATGTAGCGCCCGCCCTCGCGGATGTTGGACAGAGTGCCCACTTCCGGCACCGCGCGGCCGGCTTCCGCTTCCTTCGCGATCGCGCCCTGAATCTCGCCGAAGCGCTCGGAAAAGGCGCGCAACTGCGCCTCGTCCAGATGCTGGTCGGGCAGGCGCAGCACGCCATGGCGGCCAAGCGCGATCAGCAGCCGAGCGAAATCCCCCGTCGCGATCGGCTGCGCCGCATCCAGCCCCTCGATCGTGGCGCCGAGGATGGCCGTGCCGGGTCGGATCGTAAACATCGTCCTGCCCCCTATGTCCCGAGACCGCCAGTCTACGCGCGCGCCGGCGGGCTGTCATACCAACCCGCGGAACGTCTGACCCATCCCCAGAAAGGCCAAGGGGCTTCGCCCCCTGGACCCCCACCAGGGGACTAGTCCCCTGGACCCCTCGGGGTTGGTTCG
>JABBNW010000099.1 GCA_019352115.1 Pseudomonadota bacterium | reverse complement strand
AGCACGAGACTTTTAATCTTGGGGTCGTGGGTTCGAGTCCCACCGGGCTCACCAATCTTTTCAATAACTTAGGCGCCTTCCAAGGGGCGCCGGTCTGATCCGGGGTAACACCCGGGGTAACACCGCCGGGGCGGCCCGCCTACCCCGAACGCAGGAAGGGCCGCCCGGTTCCCCAGGCGGCCCCTGTTTTAGCCCGATGGCGGCGCGGCGCTACGCGGCCGGGTCCACCCGAATGAAGCCGTGCGCGGCGTCGTAAGCGACGTCGATCCGCTGCCCGCCCGCCGCGATGAAGGCGGCGACCGTCATCCCGGTCTCATAGAGCGCGAACCGCCCGTGCGCGGCCGAGCCGGTCCGCTTCGGGTTGGCCGGCGCCAGGACGGTGATGACCCGGCCGTCCGGGGCGGCGGTGGGGGTGGGCGCCCGAGTCGCCGGAGCCGGGGCGGCCTTCTTCGCAGCGGCGGGTTTCTTCGCGGCGGCTGCCTTCTTCGGGGTGGTGGCCATCGTCGTTCTCCGGTTCTGTTTCCCCGACCCGTCCGGCCGGCGCCCCAACGTATAAACACTACACATTGCCAACGTAACCAAATAAATGAGCACCCGGCCCATAAATGTGAGGGCGCGGTTACCGCCCAAAGCTCATGAGCGCTCTCTCCACGTAGTCGTCGGCCTCACCCACGCAGCGCTGTTCCGTGGGCGGCACGGAGTCACCAGCGAGAGATGGGTCATACGCTGTGCAAGTCGCCACAAACGCGCGATAGAGCGGCGCGCATCGGTGTTCATCACCGGGGCGCGGAGGATAGACCATCCGATTCTCCGGCGGAGCTTCTTCAATAACGCAGTCGTTCAGGCGGACAGCCGCTCCCATATAAGGTGCGTCTCTCGCGGTCTCTAGCGCCTGAGCTCTCGCAACAACTTTCCCATCCGGGGTCTGCTCATCCCGCGCGTTCTCATCTGCTAGCTGCTGATTGTCCCAATTGACCTGTGCCACTGACTCTTGCGTCTCTCCCCTCAGCGCCGGTGTGTCCCACGCCCGGTTGATATCCCGGGTCAGGTGTTGCGCACAGCCTCCAACGCCCACGGTCAACGTGATGGCCAGCAGCCTCGACACCTTGTTCATGTGTGATCTCCGTTCTACGTTTCCGACCCATCCGGCCGGCGCGGCTACGTATATCCTGCTTGCTTACGGACGTAACCAACCCAATGCGCGTTCGATCCATCTGTGCGAGGCGCCCCGCCCCGCTTACCGGGCGCCAGCAGGCCCACCCCGCTGCCTAACCTGACCTAGCCACCGCAGATCAATCACACCCCGGTGATGAACCGGACCCGCACCAGGCCCAACCGCGCGGCCTCCGCCGTCACCCTGGCGGCGAACTCCTCGCCCGTCTCACCGCGCCACCGGGTCCAGCGGGTTGCCGCGCCGGTGGGAGACATCGCGGCGGCGTGGGGCGCCTCGGTGGGTGGTGCCTCCTCGGCCACCGGTGGGCTGTGGACGAATTCCCACGATTTCATGGGCGCCCACCGGGGGTGAGCAGCCGCGCCCGCTCGCCGTGCCGTGTCCCGGGCCGGCGCAGCGGCAGCAGCGCGCTGCCGGGGATCTTCCACCAGTCAGCAATGGGCGGCACCGAGGTCCGGCACTGCCCGGCCGGCTCGCACGCTCTGACGAAAGAACGGGTGGTGGAATCGGTGATGGCGATGTCCGTGAGGCGGTCGAGGTTGGCGCGCCAGTCCGCCGACGGGCTCACGAGCCCCGTCGCATCACCTGATGCCGGGGGCACCGGGGGATCGACGCTCCCCCCGTAAGCGAACAGGCCGATGCCGGCCAGCACCGCGACGGCGGCGAAACAGGTTGAACATTGCATCATATAGTTCCTTTGAAATGCGGTTCAGTCATGCGGCGGCGGTGGTGGGGTCGCATCCGCGACGGGCGCGTTCGTCGGGTGCACATCGACGCCGCGCGGCATGGGGATCGCGTCCACGCCGAGCAGGATCGGCTCCGGCGGCGGCGGTGATCCGCTCACATCGCCACCGGGGCGGTGTTCCGCAGGAGGTCCGCGTGAACGCGGCGCTGTGCGCGGCCGATCGAGTTGGCGAGGGCTTCCCCCGACTGGCCGGCGCCATTGACGGTGATCTGCGTCTTTATGTTGTTGTCGCCGTGCCGAATGTGGTTCGTCACGCCGCCGGCCGCGTGCGCATAGCTGTGCCCCGGGGCGGTGTAGTGTGCCATGGTGGTAGCGATGCGCCCGATGTAGTCGCTCGTTTCCTTCGGCAGAAAGTTGCGCCACGCCGCGCCGTGCTGGCGGATGTCCCGATCGAGGTTCCCCGATCCCCAGTTGTAGGCCGCCACGGCCTTCGTGAGGTTACCGCCGTAGTGACGCAGCAAGTCGTGGAGCATCCGCGTCGCCGCCCGGGCAGCCGCCACCGGGTCAAACGGGTTGGCCAGCCCGTAAGCTCGCGCGGTGCTGGGCATGAATTGAAACTTTCCCTCCGCGCCGGCCGGCGACACCGCGTTCGGGTTGTTGTGAGATTCCACCCAGCCCACGGCATGAAGGAGACCGGGAGGCAGCGCGCCACCGCTGCTGGTGAAGGAACCGGGCTTCACCGGCAGCGTCGGGAACTCCCCGGTGGGCGGCAGCGCAGCGCCGCCGGCCTTCCCGGCCTTCCCGGTCGGGTCGAGCTTGTTGTTCAGCCACTTGTACAGCGCGCTCCCGGTCCACGCTTTGTCGATGGCGGTGATCCAGGAGCGGATCTCGTTGCCGATGCCGAGGAACGCTTCGTGAAACATCTTGTCGATGTCGGTCAGCGCGACCTTGCAGCCGCGGACGAACTGATCCCAGAGCGCCGTGAAGAAGGACACCGCGTAGGGCAGCAGAACGCTCTCCCAATCGGTGAACAGCAACTTCTTCCAGTTGATCTTTGGCATCAAGGCGCCGAGAGCGATGCCGATGGCACCGCCCAGGACCGCGCCGATGGACGCACCGAGGGCAGCGCCGATCGGGCCGCCCAGGGCGCCGATGACACCCAGGATCGAGGCGCCGATCTCGGAGCCGATGCCGATGCCGGCCGCACCGCCCAGGACCGCGCCGATGCCGCCCAGGCTGAGGCTGAAGCCGTTGATCGCGTTCGACATCGCGCCGAAGTGGGCGGTCATCCACCGATCGAGCGCCCGGAGCGCGGGCATCACTTGCTTCAGGATCACCAGCTCCGCTTTATCGCCCAGCAGATCAAAGTTTGCTGTGACGCTGTTCAGCAGCCGCTCAAACACCACCGCGGCGCCCGCCAGGGCGCGCATGTTGACGCCGGACGCCTTCAATTTGGCGGCGTAAGCGTCCTGCGCCTGCTGGACCGCGGCCCAGTTCTTCCGCAAGCTGATCTCGACGCTGTCCGGGATGTTGAACATCCGCGAGTACAGCAGCGCCACATACGCAGGCATCGCGTTCAGTTTCGACTGAAAGTCGTCGAACTCCTTCACCGCGTCGCGCGGCTTGCCGTGCGCGTCGGTGGTGCGAACGCCCAGGGCGTCCAGCACCCCGGCGTTGCCGGGGTTGGAGCGAAGGGCCGCCATGAACCCGGTGACCACCGCCGTCGCGTCGCCAGCCGTCTTGCCGATCTGGGTGAAGGTGTATTGCAACGTCTTCAGGTGCGCGACCGTGGTGCCGCCCTGCTGCGCGGCATAGAACAGTGACTCGAAGTGTTTCGCGACCTGATCAACGGCAACGCCTACCGCGACCGCCATCGCGGACATCGCCTCGGTGACGTTCTTCGCCGTCCTGGCGAACGCCGCCACGGAGGCATCCGCGCGCTTCGCGCTGTTGTCATCGATAGAAAAGCCCAATGAGGCAACGAACTCTTGAATTACAGACGGTGAATTTGGCACGGTGGTTGCTCCTGATACTACGTCAGCGCGACGGCGGCGGACGGGGCGGCGGATGGGTTGACGGAGAGGCAGACGAGGTGCGAGTACCAGGGGTTGCCACGGGTGTCGCCCTCGAACTCGTGAACCATCACCCGGTAGATCCCATCGGCCGCGGTGGACGCGAACATGCCGCCGAACGGGTTTTGATAGGACGGCTGGGGGGTGCCGCGGTTGTTGACCGTGTTCAACTGCTTGTTTTCGATCTGAACGCGCTGGCCGACGATGATGTTCGGGTTGAGCAGCGCGGTCATCTCGACGCCACCTTCGGTCGTGCGCGGGATGCCGATCAGGCCCGTGCCCGCGTTCAACTTGACGATGTCACCGGGCAGGTAGCCGGTATCGGGGATGAAAACCAACCTGCCGGACTGGACCGAGTATCGCCCGCCGGCCGTCAGGCCAAGGGTGTGCAAGTGGTCGCGCGAGAGGCCAAACAAAACCTTGCCGCGCGGCAGGATGCCGCCGGTCGCACCCGTCGGGCTGCCACCGGTGAAGGTCGGATCGGCCGCCGCCATCGCCTGCGCGACGGCCGCCTGCGCGCTGGCGATGGTCGCCCCCGGCGCGAGCGTAACGTTCGTGATCCCGAAGTTCAGCGCCTGATCCCCGTCCGCCGCGAAGATTTCAATGAAATGATCGACGGCGTTGTCGGCGCCCACCATCGTCTGAACGATGGTCCCCCGGAAGATGAAGCCGTAGTTGCCGGTGACGTAGCCGGCTTGCAGGAGGACCGTCGTGAACTCTTTGGTGATCAGGGTGGTGGTCGCGGTCGCGACGTTGTAGACCTTGCACCGCAACGTGTTGGGCGTCAGGACATCGCTTTGTGAGACGTGAAAGCTGATCTTGAACTCGGACAGGTCGAGCGTCCTCCCGTCCGGCGCACCGACGATCAGCGAGCACTTCCTCAGCCACTGATCGTTCGGCGTCGGGGTGGTCGCGCTCACGCCGCCGCGCTCCGGGCATACGTCCGGACGCACCGCAGCGGCGGGAGCGGGAGCCCCGTGGCGTTGCGGCGATCCACGTGCAGCCACCACTCGCCGGACGGACACGCGACCCGCTCGACGTCCTCGGCCGTGACCAGGGGGGAGAGGTCCGCGAACAGCGCCGGATAGGTCGGGTCCGGCGCGGCGGCGAACCATTGTGACAAGGCGTGGCGAGTGATGCTCACCAGGGGGAACAAGCCCAGGTCCGCGCCGCGCCGCGTCACGGTCAGAGTGTGAAGGACGATCGTCACACCGCCGGCCGGTTCCGGCAGGTTCTCCGACCAGTCCCCCGGCGCGATTCGCCACTCCGAAAGAACGATCTTCCCCAAGGGTGACGTAACTCGGGTCAGAATGCGGAAGGCGTTCCCCGGCAGTCCGCGGAAGAAGGTCGAAACGGCTACGGGATCGCGGGTCGGCTTCCCACCGGCCGACATCAACCGGTGGAACCGGGTGCGGGCATCGGCGGCGACGGCATCATCCGCCGCCACCTCCGCGCAGAAGCGGGCCGCCAAGGCGTCGCCGCGCGTCACGCGACCTGCCCCGCGAGCGGCGCGTCCGGGTCCAGGAGCAGCGCCGCATAGTGCCGGTTGAAACCGGCGGCGGCCTCGGGATCGACGCCGCCCAGGGCGTTGCGCGGCGGGTTCGTCAGCAAGCGCTTCTGCCGATCCGTCATGGGAAGCGGGATCGGCCCGACGGCGCCGGGCGCGGTCAACCACAACGTGCTCAGGCTCGTGAGCATCGCCCGCAGCGTTGCCGCCTTGGCCTCGGTCTCTTCCAGGGCGGCGGCGAACAGGTCCGCCTCCGCCCCAATCAGTGCCGCGGCGAGCACCTCCGGCGCATCGGCGGCGTTCAACTTCGCAGCGTGCGCGCTCGCCAGGGCTGCGGCGAGCGCCCGCTCGGCCCGCTCGGTGGTCGCGAGCGTGCGCCGGGCGGTGGCCAGGGCGGCGGCGTCCGCCCGGTCCGCTTCGACGGCGGCGCTGAGGTCGCCCGACCGCAGCGCGGCGACGGCGCGACCGTCCGCACCGGCCTCGCGCGCCTCGGCGGCGGTCACCGTGGCGGCGGCTTCCACCACGGCCTGCCGGGCGCCGGCAAGCTCGGCCTCCGCAGCGGCGTGGGCCGCGTCCGCAGCAGCGCGGGTGGCGATCGCGGTGCGGAGGTCACCGCGGAGTGACCCGGGCGTGCCGCTGGCGAGCCGGCGCCGGGCGGAGTCAGCACGGGCCGAGTTGCGCACCGCGGCGACGCGGGCAGCGGTGGCGTTGGCCTCCGCGGCAGCGGTGGACGCGGCACGGGCCGCTGCGGCGCGATCGGCGGCGGCAGCGGCAGCGGCTGCCTCCGCATCGCGGCGCCGGGCGTGCTCGCGCATGATCGCATTATTGGCGATGGCGTCAGCGCGGAACGCGGCGTCGATCTCGGTCGCAGTGCGGCGCGGGGGAGTGGGGGGATGGCGGGCGGCACTCATCGGTTAGCCCCCCGACCGGCCATACAACTTGTCGAACTTGGCGTTCAGGGCCGCGTTCACCGACAAGTTGGTGGCGACATCAGCAGCGGCGGCGCGGCCGGCGGCGACCCCGGTGGAAACGTTGCCGGGATCGATGCGGGGAGTCTCGGTCTTCCAGAGCTGGACCTCGCCGCCGGCCACACCGGAAAGGTAGTAGTTCCCCCGCGGCAGCGTGGTCACGAGCGTGTCGGCGCGGCCGGCACCGCTGTCCGGGTCGGCATCGGTGGTGGGACGGCGGCGGTTGGTGAAAGCGGCGGCGAGGCCGGTGGGGACCGGCTTGCGGCCACGGGCGGCGAGGTCGGGTGGGGCGGTGAAGCGGGCGCGGGTGGTCATGGCATGGTCTCCTTTGGGTTCAATTCAAAAACGTCTGGACGTGCAGCATCGGGACGTTTCGATTCTCGACGTCGTCGCGGACGGTCACCCGCTCGCCAACCCACCGGCCGGCGGACACCGGGATCTCTACGTCGCTGGTCTCGATGACGGCGCCGAGGGGCCGCAGGTCGCGTAGGATCGCGGCGGTGTCGTGGCCGTCACCGCGTTGGAAGCGGCGGCCGAGGGCGTGCAACAATAAGTTCGCAACGGGCGTGACGGTGAACGTGAGCCGGTCGTTCTCCGTCGACAACAGCATTAGCACCAAGCTGACGCCGGGCGCGGACTCGGCGCCGCCCCACTCGGTGTTCTTCCACCGCGCACTGGCCAGCCGCAACTCGGCGATCGAAAGCCCCTTTTTTGGGTGCGCGCGGACCTGGGTGTCCAAGGTGAAGTCGTCGGTCACCGTGTCGCGCCACGCGCGGGTCACGTCGATCATCGCACCGGGGCGAAGCTGCGGCCGGGTCGTGAACCGGCGGATGATCGGGCGGCACACCGCGGTCGTGGCGGCGTTGACGCGACGGTCGGAAGCGCAGACTGCATCGCGGAACGCGCGTGCTTCGCCGAGAAACTGCATCGGAAGTGACGCCATCACAACTTTTCCCAGATTGCGCGAAAGTCCATCCCGGAAACGGCGCGCACCAGGGCGCCGGCCGCCGCGTTCGCGAGATCGTCGTGGGCACCGGGCGGGTGATCGATGGAGTCCCGTCCGCCACGTGCGGTGCGGCGTTCCAGGGAGCAGAGTTGGGCCTGGAGGACACGGACATCCAGCAGTTCAATTTTGCCGGAATTGAGTGCGGGCAGCAGTTCCCGGTAGATGTCGGACTTCGGCTTTTCGGCGCACACGTATGAGATACCGTGCTCGCGGAATCGCTCGCGGGGCCACTCGCCAGCGTAACGGTCACCTTCCACCTCGCTGATCGAGTAGCGGGCCAGGAGGGCAGCAAACTCCTTCGTTACGCTTTCCGGGCTGAACGGCGGGCGGACCTCACGCACCGCGTCCAGCGCGGCGCGGTCATCAGGCAATCTGTGGGCGATGGCCAACGTCATCGAGTCCGCCGAACCGCCGGACGGGTCCACGAAGGCCACATAGTTGGCGCCGGACATCGGGGGAAGCTCGCGCCGGTCGAGAGGGGTGGCGGCATCGACGACTTCGCGGGAGACGAACGTCTCGATGTCGGACCGGAACTCGGCGCCGTATTCGGCGGCGGCAGCAGCGGCGTCGTGTTCGTATGCCGCTTCGATGACGCTCTGAGGAAACGACGGGTTCATCGTTTTGGTGGGAGCTTTCCACACCAAAACCGGACCGGGTTGGGCGTAGTAGCGGCGGAACATGTTGTAGAGGGCGCCGCGCTTGGCATAGGGGCTCGATGCGGCCAGCAACAACGAGTTCGGAATCGTTGACATCGCTGGGCGCAGGGCGCCGAGGATCTCGGTGTCGGGATTGGCGGACGTTTCTTCGTTGCGCCAGTAGGCGATCTCATCCAACAGGCAGGCAACGAGCGTGTAGCCTCTCACGGACCTGAATGATGCGGTCGCGACCTCGATGTTGAGACCGTTCGTCAACTCGATGACATCACCATCCTCGCGCGCCACCAGGGGTTTCAGCACGGCAATCCGCGTCATCATCGAGCGGGCATATCGGTAGATGATCCGCGCCTGCTTACGATCCGTTGCGATCACCAGCACCGCAACGGACTCACCGGGGACGATGTAGTCCGACCAGTCGCGGAACACCGCCAGAAAGACGGCGATCGCGGCGAGAACCAGGGACTTGCCACCGCGCCGGCCGATGCACAGCCACGCCTCGCGCATCGGTTCGGTGGGTGCCTCAGCGCGACCCGTGCAGGCGGTGAAGGTGGCGAGGTCTGCGGCGCTCATTTCGAGCGCGAACAGGGCGCGGATGAACGTCAACCACGCGTGCCAGGTCGTCAAATCTTTGAACCACGGCCGAAACAGTGCCGGGCTTCTTATGGCATCGATGAGGTTGGCGTCGGATTGGGTTCTGGGGTTCTGCAGGGACGCGCTCAAGGTGCCTCAAGGAGGTCGCCGGGATCGGGCGGATGGTCTACACGTTCCGCGCCGTCCGCGCCGTCTGGCGTGACCTCACGGCGCCCAGCAGCCAGGGCGGCGGCCAGGGATGGTTGCGGTTCGGCAGCGGCGGACATGTCGAGACCGAGACGATCGAGCAGACGGCAATAGCTGTTCGACCATGCGAGATAGACGCGCGAATCGTGAATGGACTGCACGCCCGTCTCGACGAACTTTGCGTCGAGCGGGATCATCCGCGTCCGAAGCTGGATCGCCTGTTCCACCATCGCGCGCTGGGCGTTGGTCGGGGTGGGGCCGAGCGCCGCCAGCATCGCCTCGCGGAAACGGTTCATCTCCCGGCCGAGGCGGGTCCGGTTGTCCGCGCGGACGCTGATCTTCAGGCTTTCAGGCGGCCGGGTGCGGTGCCCACGGGCAATCAGCTTCGCGGCGGCCGATCGGGCGGACGTGGTGCCATCATCTAAAGTAACGATTGGGGCGGTGTTTGCGCTCATAGCGGTTCAATACGCGCTTCCGCTTGGGGTAGCCAACACAACATTGCGGGATGGCAGCGCTTGCGGTTTCTATTCAGTAATGGGGAGGCGGGTTACTTGTGGGCGCGGAGGGGTCGGATCGGCCAGGGTGTTACCCCGGTGTTACCCCGGTGGTGGTGCCACCAGGGGACGCCAGGAGGTTGCGGCGCAATACCAATACGTTACGCGCCTCAAACGCGAGCCGGACCCAGGATTATTTATCTCGTGTCCCGCGTTTTCACCGCGCGAGGTGGTGGCGCGGAGGCACCCGGACGGCGCGGCGACGGGCCAGGGGATCGGTCGGGGTGCGGAAGCATCGGAAGGCCGCAAAACGTGCCGTTGTGATGCGGTAGTTCTATACGCTCCGGGGGAACCAAGGGCGGCGCGGGTACCGGTGGTACCGGTTTGCCGGTTAGACGCCTAGTATTACCTACCCCCAGAGAGTACCAAGCCTCAATAGGACAGACCGGTACCACCGGTACCCGCACCCCTGGCAACGCCCGACAAGGGCGCGGAGGCTAGATACAAATGCCGTATGATAAAATGAAGGGTATAAGCGCCCTCCTGGGGCTCGGGGATCGCAAGCTAACGGCATTGCGTGGCAGGCTCTTAAGAAAAGAACTCAGCGGCAAACTGTGGCACACTACCCATCCAGCACGTTTCCTGGGTATCTTGGCGACTGGTGCGATACTGCCAGAACCGGATATCCCGGATAGCGAACGATGGGGGACGATGCGCGGCCCCGAGTGCTACCCGTATGTTCGCACGATCGGTGGCGTGAGCCTGTTCGACTTCGATCAATTCGATCCGGATCGCTACTTCGAACATCACCCAATTAGCAACTGGGACTATTTTGTCCCGTATCGGACGGACTGGGGTTCAGCCATTTGGATCGAGATAGATCGCGCACAGGTAGCGCCTTGCCTTATCACTCCCACCGATTTGCTTGCTAAGCAGAAATCGGAAAATGGACGTCGGCACAAGCTTATGCCCCATATAGAGGGCGCTCACGTCGGCCCGCTTCCGCTGCTAGCGTTCAAGCGTGTGCTGCTCGTCCAGAAGGGCCGACTGCAGATTCGGCGCCTTCGCCCGCCCGATTTCAGTCTAACTCCGGTTCAGCGGCGGCATCGGGTCAATCGCTAGAAAAGCGCCCTGTCCCCCTCGCGCACGTCCCGTTCCAGGTGGTCCAGGACCTCATTCGGCGTGACCAGCCGCAGGCCGCTCACGCCCCGTTTCCCGTGGTTCCGGCGATCATCGACGGCGAACCCCATGGCGCGGAGGCGTTCCGTGAAGGCGACCGCGGAGATCCACGTGGCGCCGTTCCGCTCGCGCCACTCCTGATATGACCCCAGGAGTTCCGCGGTGCTCGCCTTACGGCCGGTCGGATCATCTTCGCGCGCGCAACACTCATCCACCCACAGCGCAACGTCGTCCATCTTCCGCAGATAATCGTCCGTGTCGGCCCGGACGCTGGCCGGGACGCCTAACCCGTTCCGCTGCCAGTCCAGGCACCCGTCGATCAGCCAGCGGAGGATGCCCGGTCCTTCGGCCCGCAGCGATTCTTTCAGCGCCGTATCCTCAGCGCCGGCGAAGCTGACGCGGAACTCAAGCAACAGCATCCGCCGGGTGATAGCCACCTCCACGTGCCCGAGGCCGGGAAGGTTGTTACCGGACACGGTCAGCTTGTGAGAGGGTGCGAAGTCGAAGAAGTCTTCCCGCATGAACCGGGCCGTCAGCTTGTCGGCTCCGGTCAGCTTCTTGATCTCTTCGACGTTCCACCGCGCACCCTGTGCGACCTCAGACCCGATCGCGAGGCGGACGCCGCACAGCTTGGCGATCTCGGTCGGGTGGTTCGGGTGCCGTGTCTGCATCAGCGCGGTGGTGGGGACGACTACGACGTGATCGCCCGCTACCCCGGCGATGGTTTCAACCAGGGTGCCTTTCCCGTTACCCCCGGCACCGTGGAGGAACACGAGTTTTTCCTCCCGCACCGAGCCGGTCAGGCAATACCCGAACCAGCGCTGCACGAACGCGATCCGGTCCGCATCCCCCTGGAAGATCTGCCCGACCGTGCGCAGCCAGAGGGGGCACTCGCCCCCTGGCGCAACCGCGGTCGCGCGGGTCAGGTGTTCCCCTGGATCGGCCGCGCGGAGGATGCCGGTGCGGAGGTCCACCGTTCCGCCGGGCGTCGCCAGCAGCCAGGGGTGCGCGTCCCACTGGTCCGGGCGCATCGCCAGCCGCCGATCCGCACGCGCCAGGGCGATGGTGGCAGAGGACGCGCGGGCCGAGGCGATCTGCGCCTGCTTCTTGTTCGCGCGCCCGGCAGCCGTCCGGCAGTGCGACCGAGCGAGGTCAAGCACGGCGAGGGTATCGTCGGGTCGCCACCGCGCGCCGTCCCAGTGGTTCCACTTGCCCCACTGTTCGGTGAACCGGAGTGTGTCGGCGTGATCCTCGGCGAACGCGAGCGCGAGGGCTTCGTCGGAGAACGGTGGCGCGATCTCGTTGCCGCCGGTCCAGCCGGCGTCGCGCGCCCGCGCGTACACCGCGTCGAGGCCAACCACGGCGCCCCCGGTTCCGTCGCGGCGGAAGCTCTTCCACCTGGAACGGAGATCAGCCTCGCCGCGATACTTCGGCGACCGCGCGCTCCACTCGTTCCAGCAGGCGAAGCCGGCGTCGCCCGCGTCGAGCTTGAGGGCCATCCCCACCCGCAGCCAGTCATCATAGTCATCGGCCGACAGGTGCCCGAGCGCGTCCGCCACGACCGCTAGGTCAACCGTGCGCGGCGCGGCACGGCGTCCCGTGTTACTCCCCTGGCCGCGCGCGATCGGCGGCGGAGGGGGCGCGCTCGTGACCCACAGGGCCGGCGCGTCGCGCGGTTCCAGGTCGTCACCGAGCGGCACCGATGCACGCCCGAACGGCAGCGCGATCAGGCTGCCGTCGCTCTCCGCGCCCGTCGCTTCCAGGCGATCCTGCTTCGGGAACACCTCTACTTGTCCGTCAGGCAGGCCAGCCGTCCCATCTTTCAGCCCGACCGCGGCCAGAACGGACCGCAGGACGGCGCGCACCGCCGCGGCCGGCTGCGGGGTGTCCCAGGAGAAGAACAGGTGCGCGCCGTGGCCGCCGCCCGACCGGACGGACCACGCCGACAGGCCGGTTCCAGATGCCGCTGCGATGATGTCTCGTGCCTTCGCTTGCAGGTCTGGCCACGGCATCACCTGATCATGGTCGTCGAGGTCGAGCACGGCGGTCTGGGTCGTGTCCGAACCGGCCGACATCAGATACATGCCGAGATATGGGCCACCGTTCAGATGTGCGCGGAGCATCACATCGGTGATCGCGCCCGATCGCTTCACGTACTCCCAGCGGGTCTTTCCCTTCACACGGACCGCATACTGGTCCGGTCGCGCACGTTCGATCATCGCGCGCAGGGTTGCGAGGTTGATGTCGTTACCGTCGGTATGATCCACTGGAGCCGCCCAAGAAAGAGGTTGCCGCTTGATTCTCCAGTTCTACCTCTGCAACGATGAAGCCGCGCCCCATCACGCCCGCGCCGCCCGGGCCGCCCACCGCCGCGCCACCCGGAGCAGCGCCAAGCGGTCCGCAGCGGGCGCGTCATCCGCGGCCCACTCCGCCTCCTGCGACAGCCGGAGCGCTTCGGCCACGGTGAGCCGCAATCCGCCCGCATCAGCCATCGTCCACCGGGTAGTGAACCAGGGGAGGGAGGGTGCGTCAGGGGCGGTCAGGACCGCGCTCATCCCGTCCGCCAACACTCGCCGGTAGAGGCGCCGTTCCGCGGCCGTGACCTGGAACCGCCGCAGCAGGCGCGCGCCGTCTAGCGGCCGTGGCGGCGGTGTGGGAACCCGCTCAGGGCGGGGTGGGAATTGGATGACGTCAGACACGGTGGACCTCACAGGGAGGCCCGGCGCGAGAATGTTTACATCGGGGACGGAATGGCGTATGGATCAGAGGTTGCCGTCTGTACTTACGCCATCTGCCGCCCGGTGCGCTTCCCCCGCGCCGGGCGGTTTCTATTTCAACGGTTCGGCACCGGACTCCGCGCGCCGCGCATCGACCCAGGCCATGACCTGCTCGGTGTCCCAGACGACGCGGCCCGGCCCGAACTTGATCCGCGTGGGGAACTTCCCGTCGCGCTCCAGGCGGTAGAAGTGCATGTGCGAGTACGGGACGATCTGCTGTAGTTCGTGCAGACGGAGATACCGCGGCAGCGCGTTCGGCTGAAGGGGAGCCCGGTGGCGCGGATCGGCCGGCGGTTCCACCATCGCGTGGGGATAGTCGGACATCATGGGCCTCGCTCTGTTCAGCGCCAGCCACACGTGCAAAAGGGCACGCGGAGGCCAGCGCGGTGACGCGCTGGTTCCGTATGTGCCCTATTCTATGCTCACCCTCGCGGCCGTCGGTACGCAACCGATCGGCCCGGGGGATTCATTCGATGGAACAAGCACCCCGCCAGGGCGGGGAAGAACCGAGGTGACCTATCTACACCCCCGTGGTCGGGATGACCAGCATTTTGTTATACCACGTTCGGACTTCTTATTGAGCACCACAACAACGTTTAAACGCTCCTTCCCGGGTTACGCCCGCTTCATCGGGATTACGTTGTCCTCGGCCGGCCGGATCAGCGCCGCGACGTAACGCGCCCAGGCATCAAGCGCCGTGCACTTCTCGGGAAGGTAGCCATGGCGGTTGTAGATCTTGGTGACGCCGCCTTCCGCGTGGCCCAGCACGCGGCTGATCGTAGAAACCGGGGTGCCGAGGCGCGCTAGCCCGGTGCCGGCGGTGCGGCGCAAGTCATGGAATCGCCAGGGCGCGAGCGGTGCGCCGGCCTCCGCCTCCGTCAGCGCGTCCAGCTTCGCCTTGATCTTCGAGTATCCGGAAACGGGGCGCGTTCCCCCGGTCGTGCTCAGGACGAACTCACCGCCGCGCGGCAGCGCCGCCAGGATCTCGATCGCCTGGGGCGCGAGCGGAACCTCGTGGGATCGGTCCGCCTTCGTTGACTCGCGCGGCAGGGTCCACACCGTAGCCTTTCCTATTTCAACTTCCTTGTTGTTCTGCACTACGATCACAGGTCGATTGTAATCGATGTCCGCCCACCGCATCCCGGCCACCTCGTTGCGCCTCTGGCCGGTCAAGGCGAGCAGCCGGACGAACGCACCGGTCGCCCCGCCAACCGCCTCAGCGGCCCGCCAGACGATCACAAGCTCGGCATCGGTCAGCACCCGCTGGCGCTCCACCTCCTTTCCGGGAGGTTTGACACCCGCGGCCGGCGAGACCGGCAGGATTCGGCGCCCGACCGACCAGTTGAACATCTTCCGAATCGACGCCAGCGCCCGGTTCGCCAGGATGGGGTGGCCGCCGTCCGCCAGCACGTCCAGCAGTGCCTCCACGTCATGGTAAGCGATAGACGACGCGGGGCGCTTCCCCCAGGCCGGCAGGACGTGCAGCGCGAGCAGCCGTTCGGTGCCGCGCCAGGAGCGGTTCTTCACCTTCGCGTGCCGGTTGATGAAGTCCGCCGCGAGCGCCGCGACGGTGACCGGTGCCGGCGCCGGTTCCGCGTCCCGCGCGTCGGCCGGGTCGATCCCGCGCGCCACGTCGTGCAGCAGCGCCCGCGCGCGGTCGCGTGCGTCCTCCACTTTTGGGATCGCCGCCAGGGTGCCGACCGTGTACCGGCGCTGCCGGCCGGCCGCGCGGTAGAACAGGAACCAGGACTTCGCGCCGGTCGCGGAAACGCGCAGGCCGAAGCCCGGCAGGTGGGTATCGAACAGCTCGACGCGGCCGGCGGCCGGCGGCCGGACCTTGTCCACGGCAACTTGGGTGAGGCGGATCTTCGACATCGCGGGTTCCTCCGGGGTAACGCGGGGGTAACACCGCGGGGTAGTTAACCGGTGTTACCCTATGTGCCCCTAGTGCTCTGAACCAAACAGAAGATTCACAACGGGGCGGAACCGTGCGATTCTG
>JABBNW010000098.1 GCA_019352115.1 Pseudomonadota bacterium | reverse complement strand
GAGGTGGTGTGCGAGGACGGCCTCGTCGAACGCGCGGTGGAGGCGATCATCACCGCCGCCCGCACCGGACGGATCGGCGACGGCAAGATTTTCATCACCTCGGTCGAGGAAGTCATCCGTATCCGTACCGGGGAGCGTGGCGAGGCCGCGATCTGACCCCGGCGCGCTGCCGCCGGCCGCTTCCGGCCGGCGACGGAACCGACTAGACGAGCCGGCGTACGGGCCGCAACGAAGCGGCCTGTCGGCGTGATTTGTCCGCGACCTTCGCCGCCCGACGGCGGTGGTCGCGGGTTTCTGCAACCAAAGGATCGAGGACCACAGGCATGGCGAAGCGGGTTGGCAGCGGCGACGGGGATGCCGTCGGCAAGGTGATGGAAATGCTCAAGGAGCATTCCGTCGAATACGTGGATCTGCGGTTCACCGACCCGCGCGGCAAGTGGCAGCACACCGCGCAGCACGTCTCCACCATCGAGGAGGAGACGTTCAAGGACGGCATCATGTTCGACGGCTCGTCCATCGCCGGCTGGAAGGCGATCAACGAATCCGATATGATCCTGATGCCGGATGCGGAAACGGCGACGATGGATCCGTTCGCGGCCAAGCCGAGCCTGATCCTGATCTGCGACATCGTCGAACCCTCCACCGGCCAGGCGTACTCGCGCGATCCGCGTTCGACCGCGAAGAAGGCCGAGGCCTATGTGAAGGCGTCCGGCATCGGCGATGCGGTGTATTTCGGACCCGAGGCCGAGTTCTTCATCTTCGACAGCGTGAAGTACGGCACCGGCGGCAACTACGGGATGTACCAGCTCGATAGCCAGGAAGGCCCGCAGGCTAGCGTGAAGGACTACCCGGAAGGCAACATGGGCCATCGCCCGTCGATCAAGGGCGGCTATTTCCCGGTGCCCCCGGTCGACAGCGAAAGCGACCTCCGCGCCGAGATGCTGTCCACCATGGGCGAGATGGGCGTCGTGATCGAGAAGCACCACCATGAGGTGGCGCAGAGCCAGCACGAGCTCGGCATGAAGTTCGGCCCGATGGTGAAGATGGCCGACCACTTGCAGATCTATAAATACTGCATCCACAACGTTGCGCACAGCTACGGCAAGACCGCGACGTTCATGCCGAAACCGATCTATGGCGACAACGGTTCGGGGATGCACTGCCACCAGTCGATCTGGAAGGCCGGCAAGCCGCTGTTCGCCGGCAACGCCTATGCCGACCTGTCCGAGACAGCGCTGTACTACATCGGCGGCATCATCAAGCACGCCAAGGCGCTGAACGCCTTCACCAATCCGGCAACCAACAGCTACAAGCGGCTGATCCCCGGGTTCGAAGCGCCGGTGCTGCTCGCCTACTCGGCGCGGAACCGGTCCGCCTCCTGCCGCATTCCGTACGCCACCAATCCGAAGGCGAAGCGGGTGGAGGTGCGCTTCCCCGACGCCGCCGCCAACCCCTACCTGGCGTTCAGCGCCATGCTGATGGCGGGCCTCGACGGGATCAAGAACAAGATCCATCCCGGCGAGCCGATGGACAAGGACCTCTATGACCTGCCCCCGGAAGAGCTGAAGGGCATCCCGACCGTCTGCGGCAGCCTGCGCGAGGCGATCGGTGCGCTAGAAGCCGACCACGAATTCCTGCTGGCCGGCGACGTGTTCGGCATCGACCAGATCCAGAGCTACATCGAGCTGAAGTGGACCGAGGTGTATCGTTTCGAACACACCCCGCATCCGGTCGAGTTCGAGATGTACTACTCGGTCTGACCGACCGCCCTTCTGCGACGTGCCTGGCGCCCCGCCGTCCGTATGGACGGCGGGGCGTTTTCGTTCGTGCCGCATTTGTTTGCCGATAAGCAATCTGCCCGGGTTTTGTGCAACTCTGGCGCAGCGGCGGTCACCCTGGCCTGCCCCGAAATGGGCTCCTGTTTCAGGGGTCGGCAGGGCATTGAAAACAAGGCGCTCAGGTCCCGGAAGTTCGGAAACGAATTTTCGGAATCGGGACACGAGCCGGGCCGATGCAGACGGCCAGCCCCGGCCGACCCGCTGCGACACAATGCCAGCGGCGGCGTGGACCTTTGGGCAAAGTCGCAGGCCCGACACCATTCGAATGACGCCCGTCATTCGCACGCCGCAGTCTGCATCGCTACCGGAGCCGCGGGACGGATCGCGGCTTCCGGCGCCGTCGCGCCGGCGCGGCACGGTTCTTGAGTGTGGGTTACCGGACCACGCCACCGCAGGACAGGGCACCGACATGAAGCTCATCATGGCCATCATCAAGCCGTTCAAGCTCGACGACGTACGCGAGGCGCTGACCCCCCTCGGGGTGCAGGGGCTGACCGTTTCCGAAGTCAAAGGCTTCGGCCGGCAGAAAGGTCAGACGGAAATCTACCGCGGCGCCGAATACCACGTGAATTTCCTGCCCAAGGTGAAGATCGAGGTCGCCGTGGCCGCCGACCTCGCCGACCAGGTGATCGAGGCGATCGTCAAGTCCGCCCATACCGGCAAGATCGGCGACGGCAAGATTTTCGTCATGGATCTCGAACGCGCGGTGCGCATCCGCACCGGGGAAACCGATGGCGCCGCGCTGTAACCGACTTTTCGTCCAAACCAAGGAACCAGAAACGATGAAGCGATCCCGTCTCGCCTGGGGAGCCGCCGGCCTGCTGCCGGTGCTTCTTTTCGCCGTGCCGGCACTGGCTGACGCCCCCCCGGCGGTTCCCAAGCTCAGCGCCGGCGATACCGCCTGGATGCTGACCAGCACCGCGCTTGTGCTGATGATGACGATCCCCGGGCTGGCGCTGTTCTACGCCGGCATGGTGCGCAAGAAGAACATCCTCGCCACCATGATGCAGTCGTTCATCATCTGCTGTCTGGTGACCATCACCTGGTGCGTCGCGGGGTATTCGCTCGCGTTCACCAACGGCAATCCCTACATCGGCGACTTCTCTCGCTTCATGCTGTGGGGCATGGAGAAGAACTGGGACAAGGCGTTCCTGCTCGGCGGATCGGTCCCGCAGACCATTCCCGAATCCGTCTTCATGATGTTCCAGATGACGTTCGCGATCATCACCCCGGCGCTGATCGCCGGCGCGTTCGCCGACCGGATGAAGTTCAGCGCGCTCTGCATCTTCATGGTGCTGTGGTCGCTGTTCGTCTATTCGCCGATCGCGCATTGGGTCTGGAGTTCGGACGGCTGGCTCGGCGCCGGCGTGTTCGGCCTGCCGGGGGCGGCGGATTTCGCCGGCGGCACGGTGGTGCACATCAATGCCGGCATCGCCGGTCTTGTCTGTGCGCTGGTGCTGGGCAAGCGGGTCGGCTACGGCCAGGACAACATGGCCCCGTATAACGTTTCGTACGCCGTGATCGGTGCGTCCCTGCTGTGGGTGGGCTGGTTCGGGTTCAACGCGGGTTCTGCGGTGGCATCGAACGGGCGCGCCGGCATGGCGATGACGGTCACGCAGATCGCGACCGCCGCGGCAGCGCTGGGCTGGATGTTCGCGGAATGGGCGAGCAAGGGCAAACCTTCCGTCCTTGGCGCCGCGTCCGGTGCGGTGGCGGGACTGGTGGCGATCACCCCTGCATCCGGCTTCGTGCTGCCGGGGGCATCGATCATCATCGGCGTCGCGGCCGGCGTGATCTGCTTCTGGGCCTCGACCAGCCTCAAGCACATGCTGGGCTACGACGACAGCCTGGACAGCTTCGGCGTGCACGGCATCGGCGGCATCGTCGGCGCCTTGCTCACTGGTGTGTTCGCCTACGGTCCGCTGTCGGGCGGGGCGAACAAGGGCGGCCTGCCGCAGTTCGAATCGCAGGTGATCGCGGTGTGCACCACGCTCATCTACAGCGGCGTGATGACCTTCATCCTGTTGATGGTCACCAAGGCGCTGGTGGGGCTGCGGGTCGGCGAGGAGGAGGAGCGCGAGGGTCTCGACCTCGTGCTGCACGGCGAGCAGATCTTCTGATCGGCGCCGGAATGGGGGCGCCCGTGACCGGGCGCCCCGCCTTGCCCGTGCCGGCCTGACCGGTGCGGGTCACTCAAGAACAAAATGTAGGAGACTCGATATGACCAAGGGGACAAGGTTGCGATCCGGATGGTTGCGCGCGCTGCTGGGAGCCGGCACCGCGCTCTCCGCCGTTTCGCTCATGGCGATGCCGGCTGCCCACGCACTTACGCCGCCGACGCCCGTCACGTTCGACGGCGGCCCGCTCGGCAAGCTGCAACTGAGCGGCGGTGCCGACGGTTACGCCTATGCGCTCACCGGCGCCGGCGACAGCACGAACTCCGGGCTGCTTGGCACCAGCAAATCGGCCGGATTCGAATTCCAGAACGCGCTGATACAGCTACAGAAGGCCGATGGGTTGGTGCAGTTCACCATCCAGGCAGGCGCCAACAGCTCGTGGGTTCTTGGCACCAAGCCAGGCAATACTTCGGTGCAGACGTTCGCCACCGGGCCGCTGCGCGCCGCCTATATCACCATCGCGCCGACCGCGAGCTTCAACATCTCGGCCGGCCACATCGCCTCGCTCGAAGGCTATGAATCGGGCGTCGACTGGCTCAACCCAAGCATGCTGACGACCGACATCTTCGAGGTCGAGAACTCGCAGAGCACCGGCGTGACGGCGACCTATACAATGGGACCGATCGCCGCCACAGTCACCTTCGGCGACGGCTTCGACACCCAGCAGTGGAATTTCCTGCAGGCGTCGGCGACTGCCACGTTCGACCCGAACAACAACCTGACCGTCTACGGCGCCACCAATCTCGGCACCACGGGAGCAGGCGCGCATATCTACGGCTCGGCGACGACGCCCTACAGCCAGTCCTTCGTGGGCAGCGGTCCCTTGAGCGCCGCCCCGTTCGTCAACTCGTCGATGATCGGCGCGTACTACAGCTATACCAACGGCAACCTGAACATCGTGCCGGAAGTGCAGTACGTTTACGCGAAGACGAACCATAGCGTCGGGCTGGATTCGTTCTCAAGCAACCTCGGACTTGCGCTGTTCGGCAGCTACCAGTTCGGCAAGTCGCCCTACTCGCTCGGCGCCTGGGCTCAGTATTTCACGTCCAACGGGCCGGACAACTGGTTCCTCAATCCGGGGGCGCAAGGCTTCGGCGTCTCGATCGCACCCACGTGGCAGAAGGACCATCTGTTCGTGCGTGGCGATGTGGGGGTGATCCACCTGACCACGATCGGCACGCCGGGTTCGTCCGGCTATGGCGGCGGCAGCATGACCGGCCGCAACCAGGCCGACTTCCTGATCGAGGCGGGCGTCTTGTTCTGAGCGGCGCGGCGCCGGCCCCGTCCGGGACCGGCGCCGCAGGTCGCGCTGCCTCGGCCGCCCGCAGTTGACGGCGCCCGGCTTCCGCCGCACAAGTCCGGCTTCGCTCCCCGCGACCAACAGCGGGCAGAATGGGAGAGTCCGGGTTTGCAGCCGACCGATATTCGGGACCCCGAGTATTTCCATAAAGTCGTGGATTGCCAGTGGGCCTGCCCGGCGCACACGCCGGTACCGGAATACATCCGTCTGATCGCGGCACGGCGATATGCCGATGCCTACATGGTCAACTGGCAGTCCAACGTCTTCCCCGGCATCCTCGGCCGTACCTGCGACCGGCCGTGCGAGCCGGCCTGCCGCCGAGGCCGGGTGGAGGACGCACCGGTCGCCATCTGCCGGCTCAAGCGGGTGGCCGCCGATTACAAGGGCGACATCCGCGCCCGGCTGCCGCTTCCCGCAGCGCAGCACAATGGCAAGACGATCGCGCTGGTCGGCGCCGGGCCGGCCTCGCTGACAGTCGCGCGCGACCTTGCCCCGCTCGGCTATCGCTGCGTCGTATTTGACGGCGACAGCCGCGGCGGCGGCATGATCCGCAGCCAGATTCCCCACTTCCGCCTACCCGAGAGCGTGATCGACGAGGAAGTCGGATACATCGTCGATCTCGGCATCGAGATGCGGCTGGGCCAACGGATCGACAGCCTGAAATCCCTTCTTGCCGATGGTTTCGACGCGGTGTTCATCGGCTCCGGCGCCCCGCGCGGGCGCGACCTGCCCCTGCCCGGCCGGCAAGAAGCGGGCGAGAACATCCATATCGGCATCGATTGGCTGTCCTCGGTGTCCTTCGGCCATATCGAGAAGATCGGCAAGCGGGTCATCGTGCTCGGCGGCGGCAACACGGCGATGGACTGCTGCCGCTCGGCCCGGCGCCTGGGCGGGGAAGACGTGAAGGTCATCGTCCGCTCCGGCTTTGAGGAAATGAAGGCCTCGCCGTGGGAAAAGGAAGACGCGCTCGGCGAGGACATCCCGATCCTTAACTGGATGGTGCCGAAGGAATTCACCCACGCCGACGGCCGCCTGACGGGTGTGGTGTTCGAGACCGTGCAGGCCGAGCGCGATGCGAACGGCCGCCGCCGCCTGGTGCCCACCGGGGAGCCCGACCAGCACATCCTCTGCGACGACGTGCTGGTCGCGGTCGGCCAGGAGAACGCCTTCCCCTGGATCGAGCGCGACGCGGGGCTGGAATTCGATCGCTGGGACATGCCGGTGGTCGATCAGGTCACCATGGGATCGACCCATCCGAACGTGTTCTTCGGCGGCGACGCGGCGTTCGGCCCGAAAAACATCATCTGGGCGGTGGCACATGGCCACCAGGCTGCGATCTCCATCGACAAGCTCTGCCGCGGGGAGGACGTGCGCGATCGGCCGCCGCCCATGGTCACCCTGGCATCGCAGAAGATGGGCATCCACGAGTGGAGCTACGACAACGACATCACGCTCGATCGCCGGGTCGCGGTGCCGCACACGGCGAAGGCGCTGGCGCTCGCCGACATCACCGTCGAGGTCGAACTCGGCTACGATGACCGGCTGGCCTTCAAGGAAGCCGAACGCTGCCTGAATTGCGACGTGCAGACGGTGTTCACCGACAAGCTCTGCATCGAATGCGACGCCTGCGTCGATATCTGCCCCGTCGATTGCATCAACTTCACCGCCAACGGCGACGAGGCCGAGCTGCGCGGCCGGCTGATGGCGCCCGCCGCGAACCCGACCCAGGCGCTTTATGTTTCGGGCGCGCTTAAGACCGCGCGGGTGATGGTGAAGGACGAGGACGTCTGCCTTCACTGCGGCCTGTGTGCCGAACGCTGCCCGACCGGCGCGTGGGACATGCAGCGATTCCTCTACGACATGGCCCAGCCAGGACAGCACGCATGTCACAAGCGCTGATCGACGCATCGCCGGATTCCGTCCGCGGCCTGCAACGGGTCAACGATTTCGTCGTCAAATTCGCCAACGTCAACGGATCGGGCTCGGCCAGCGCGAACACCTTGTTCGGCAACGCGATCCTGCGCATGGGCGTGCCGGTGGCCCCGCGCAACATCTTCCCCTCCAACATCCAGGGTCTGCCGACCTGGTACGAGGTACGGGTGTCGGAAGCGGGCCATCTCGGCGCGCGTGGCGGCGTCGATCTCATGGTGGCGATGAACCCGCAGACCTGGGACCAGGACGTCAAGTCCATCGAGCCGGGCGGGTATCTGTTCTACGACTCGACCAAGCCGCTGCCGGACTCGAAATTCCGCCCCGACATCGTCCGCCTCGGCATGCCGCTGACGGAACTGACCAACCGCGCCTATTCCGATTCGCGCCAGCGGCAGTTGTTCAAGAACATCGTCTATGTGGGCGCCTTGTCGGCCCTGCTCGATATCGATCCGCAAGTGATCGTGTCGCTGTTTTCCGAGCAGTTCCGCGGCAAGGACGCGCTGATCGCGCCCAACGTCGCAGCCCTGCACATGGGACGCGACTACGCGCTGGCGCACCTGCCCTGCCCGATCGGCCTCACTGTACACCGGGCGGACGCGGTGGGCGATCGCATCTCCATCGACGGCAACGCCGCCGCCGCGCTGGGCGCGGTCTATGGCGGCGCGACCGTGGCGGCCTGGTACCCGATCACGCCGTCGTCGTCCTTGGCCGAGGCTTTCATCCGCTATTGCCACCGCTTCCGCGTCGACAAGGCGACCGGCCAGCACCGGTTCGCCATCGTGCAGGCGGAGGACGAGCTGGCCTCGATCGGCATGGTGATCGGCGCCGCCTGGAACGGGGCGCGCGCGTTCACCGCGACCTCCGGCCCCGGCATCTCACTGATGCAGGAATTCTTCGGCCTGGCCTATTTCGCCGAGATCCCGGCGGTCATCTTCGACGTGCAGCGGGCCGGGCCGTCGACCGGCATGCCGACCCGCACGCAGCAATGCGACATCCTTGCCTGCGCCTACGCCTCGCACGGCGATACCAAGCACGTGCTGCTGTTCCCCGAAGACCCAGCCGAGTGTTTCGAGATGGGGGCGCAGGCGTTCGATCTCGCCGACCGGCTGCAAACGCCGGTGTTCGTCATGCTCGATCTCGATATCGGCATGAACGAGCGGCTGTGCCGGCCGTTCGTCTGGGACGACGCCCGGCGCATGGACCGCGGCAAGGTGATGACCGCGGCCGAGTTGGAAGCGGGCAAGGATTTCGGCCGCTATCTGGACGTGGACGGCGACGGCATCCCCTACCGCACCTATCCCGGCACGCATCCGACCCGCGGCGCCTATTTCACCCGCGGCACCTCGAAGGACCGTTACGCCCGCTACACCGAGGAGGGCGACGCCTACGCCGACAACATGGAACGCCTGCTGCGCAAGCACGCCACGGCCAGAACCCTGGTGCCGCATCCCGTTGCGCATCCCGCCGCGGTGCCGACCCGCCGCGGCGTGATCTACTACGGCTCCACCAGCCCGGCGATGACGGAAGCCGACGCGCTGCTCGCCGAGCAGGACCTGCCGGTCGATCTGCTGCGGGTGCGCGGGTTTCCGTTCCACGACGACGTGGCCCACTTCATCGCGCAGCACGACCAGGTATTCGTGGTGGAACAGAACCGCGACGGCCAGTTGCGGACCCTGCTGATCACCGAGCTGGAGATCGACCCGGCGAAGCTGGTCCGCATCACCCATTTCGACGGCACCCCGATCACCGCCCGCTTCATCGCCGGCGCCATCGCCAAGGCTGCGACCGCAAGGACAGCGACGCCATGACGTATCTCCCGAAACCGAAACTGCACCACCCGGGATTGCAGCACAACGCGCTGGGCTTCACCCGCCGCGACTACGAGGGCGCGATCTCCACCCTGTGCGCCGGCTGCGGGCACGATTCGATCAGCGCCGCCATCGTGCGCGCCTGTTTCGAGCTCGATCTGCCGCCGCACCGGATCGCCAAGCTGTCCGGAATCGGCTGTTCGTCGAAGACACCGACCTATTTCCTCGGCGCCTCGCACGGGTTCAATTCGGTGCACGGGCGGATGCCGTCGGTGCTGACCGGGGCCAATCTGGCGAACCGCGACCTCATCTATCTCGGCGTGTCGGGCGACGGCGATTCGGCCTCGATCGGCATCGGCCAGTTCGCGCACGCCATGCGCCGCGGCGTGAACATGGTCTATATCGTCGAGAACAACGGCGTCTATGGCCTCACCAAGGGCCAGTTCTCGGCCACGTCCGACAAGGGTGCCACGTCCAAGCGCGGTGTCGTCAACAGCGACGAGGCGATCGACATGGTCGGCATGGCGTTGCAGCTCGGCGCTACTTTTGTCGCGCGCAGCTTCTCCGGCGACAAGGGCCAGCTCGTGCCGCTGATCGAGGCGGCGCTGCGCCACGAGGGGGCCGCGTTCATCGACTGCATCTCTCCCTGCGTCGCGTTCAACAACCACGAAGGCTCCACCAAGAGCTACGATTTCGTGCGTGAGCACAACGAAGCGGTCAACTACCTCGACCTGATCGAAGGCCGGCCGCCGATCACCGTCGATTACGCGCCCGGCACGGTGGAAGTGGTGCAGCAGCACGACGGCACCTGGCTGCGCCTGCGCAAGCTCGCCGACGACTACGACGTGCACGACCGGGTCGCGGCGATGGATCATCTGCAACGCCGCCACGCGGAGGGCGAGATCGTCACCGGCCTGCTCTATGTCGATCCGGACCCGCGCGACCTGCACCACCACATGAACACCATCGCGACCCCCCTGAACGCGCTTGACGATGCGGCGCTGATCCCCGGTGCCGCAGCGCTGGAGAAATTGAACGCCGGGCTACGCTGACCCGGCAACGGAGAGCCCGATGAGCTTCACCCCCGCCGGCGTCATCCCGGCCACCCTGCTCGCTTTCCACGACGATTTCTCGATTGACGAAGCGGGCACACGCCGTCACCTGCGCGATGTCGCCGCGACCGCGGGCATTTCCGCCATCACCGTGAACGGCCACGCCTCCGAAGTGCATGCCTGCACCGAGGCCGAGCAGCAGCGCATCCTGGCGCTCACCCTGGCGGAAATCGGCGACCGCCTGCCGATCATCTCCGGCGTCTGGGCCGATGGCAGCGCCAACGCCGCGCGCATCGCCCGCGCGGCCGCCGCCGAAGGCGCCGCGGCGCTGCTCGTGTTCCCCTCCACCGTGTTCGCGATGGGCGGGCAACTGCGTCCAGACACGGCGCTGGCGCATTTCGGCGCCATCGCCGCGGCGACCGACCTGCCGCTGATCGTCTTCGCCTATCCGGAACGTTCCACCTTGTCCTATTCGCTGGACACGATGGTACGACTGGCGGAGGCGATCCCGTCGATCCGCGCGATCAAGGACTGGTGCAACGACCCGACGCTGCACGAGCGCCACATCCGCACCCTGCAATCCCTGCCGCGGCCGGTGAACGTGCTCACCACGCACAGCGCGTGGCTGATGGCCTCCCTGGCGCTCGGCTGCAACGGGTTGCTGTCCGGCTCGGGCAGCGTCATCCCCGAGCTGCACGTGGCGCTGTGGCGGGCGGTGCAGGCCGGAGATCTGACCGCGGCACGCGCGCTGAATGACCGCATCCATCCGCTGGCGGAGGCGTTCTACGCCCCTCCCGCGCTCGACATGCACAACCGGATGAAGGAGTGCCTGGTGCTGCTGGGCCGGATGGAGCGTGCCGTGGTGCGCCCGCCGCTGGTGCGGATCGATGCCGCCGAGCGGGCGCGGTTGCGCGCTGCCCTCGATGCGGCCGGCCTGGGCGGCGCACGGGACGCACCCGCGCAACTCGTCCGCGCCGCCTGAGCGCAGCGCGGGTCCCTGCGGTCGGGCAGTCCCGATCTTGTTACCGCCGCAGGGCCGCCAGCGCGTCCGATAAGCGGGCGAAGCGGGCGACCGGCCCGATCGCCGGTTCCACCACGAGATGCTCGGCGCTGCGCCATAGGCTCCACCGATGCCGCAGGTCGCCGACCTCCTGCAGCGCCACCACTTCCTCGTAATCCTCGCCGTCGACGCAGCGATCCAGCTCGATCGTCAGCTGCAACCGGCGGCTTTCGGCCCAGCGCTGCATCGCCTGCAACTCCGCGATCGGAAAGGCAAAGCCACGCGGCAGGCGCGGCGCCGCGATCGGACGGGTCATCTTGGAGATCCTTGGTTCGCCATGTCGGTGGCGCAGGGCACCTATGGAACGCGGCACGGGCGGCGGCAAGCCCCTCGCGCAAGCTCGGTACGCCGGGCGGCATCGACGGATGCCGGAGTCAACACATGGCCTCGGCGGTCGTCGCCACCAGATCGCGCAGCAGCGCGAGCACCCGCGCCGCCTCCGCAGGATCGCGATCGATCGCGGCCTTGGTCCCGGCTGCTTCGCCGACAAAGGCCATCGACCAACTGGGGAACGCGCGCTCGGTCACCGGCACGCTCTCCAGCACCACGACGTCGCCGTGGCGCGGATCGCGGAGGATGCGCTCGAAGGTCGCGCCGACGGCCGGCAACGGCCCTTCGAGGACCTGGGCAAATCCGGCGCGATTGAACAGCAGCGCGCCCGTGATGCCCGCCCGCGCATTGGCCGCGCGGGCGGTCGACAGGATGCCTTCGATCTCCGCCGGCCGAGAAGCCGCGCCATCCGGCATGCGGTTGCGGCTCACGTAGATCACGCGGAACAGCGGCGCGCAGTCCATGCCGCTCATTCCACCGGCATCGGCTCGGACGCAAACCCGGCGATCACGGCGGGCAGGTCGGCGGCCGGGACGGGACGCCCGAACAGATAGCCCTGGACCTCCGTGCACCCCTCGGCACGGACCCTCTCCAGTTGTTCCAGCGTCTCCACACCTTCGGCGATCGTGCGCATCCCGAGGCTGGCGCCAAGGCCGGTGATGGCACGCACGATCGCACGCCCCTCGGCAACGCCGCGTGCGCCGGAGACGAAGCTGCGGTCGATCTTGATCTTGTCGAACGGAAAGCTCTGCAGGCGGGTCAGCGACGAATAGCCGGTGCCGAAATCGTCCATCGCGATCCGCACGCCGCTTTCGCGTAACTGGCGCAGCATCGCCATCGTCGCGTCCGGGTTCGCGAGCAGGGCGCTTTCCGTAACCTCGATCTCCAGCCGATGCGGCGCCAGACCGGACCGGGAAAGGGCCTCCCGCACCGCGGCCATCAGATCGCCCTCTTCAAACTGCAGCGCCGAGACATTCACGGCAACGCCGATCGGGGCCGGCCAGCCCGCGGCCTCCTTGCACGCGGTTGCGAGAACCCACGCTCCGATCGGCGCCATCATGCCCATCTCCTCGGCAAGTGGCACGAACTCGGCCGGCGAGACGGCGCCCCGGGTCGGGTGTTGCCAGCGCAGCAGCGCCTCGAACCCGAACAGGCAGTTGGAACTGACATCGACCTGCGGCTGATAGTGCAAGCTGAACTGGCGCAGCGCGAAGGCGCGACGCAGGTCGGTTTCCATCCGTCGGCGTGTCTCGGAGCGGGCGTGCATCTCGGGCATGAAGGCGGCGCAGCGGCCCTTGCCGGCCGTTTTCGCGGCGTGCAGCGCGCTGCTGGCGCAGCGCAGCAAGGTGTCAGCCACCAGCCCGTCTTCCGGGGCACGGGCGATGCCCGCACTTAGCCCGATTGTCACCGGCTGACCGGCCAACAGATAGGGTCGGCCCAGCCCGTCCATCAGCCGCCTGGCCAGGCCATCCAGCTCGTCCATCGCGGTCCCTTCCCCGACCAGGACAGCGAATTCGTCCCCGTCGAGGCGCGCCGGCAGATCGCTGCCACGCAGCGCCGTGCGGAGCCGCGCCGCCAGGGTTGCCAGCAGTTGGTCGCCGACTTGCGGGCCGAGCGTGTCGTTGACGATCCAGAACCGGTCTATGTCGAGCACGATCAGACCGAGCGCGCCCGGCCCGGCTGCCAGTCGCTCGACCAGAGCCGCACGGAAGCTGGTGCGGTCGCACAGCCCAGTGAGCGGATCGGTGCGCCAGCCCGGCAGGGATTCGGCCGGCGCGTAGTCAGGTTGCAGCAGCAGCGCGATCCGCCGCCGCGGCAGGGCAATCCGCCGCGCACCCAAACCGCTGCCGGCCGCATCGACCAGCCGGCAAGCCGGCGCCGCCGAGGCCAACGCAAGATTGGTCAAGGCCGCCCGGGCCTCCGGCAAAAGTCGCGAACGCCCCAGGACCATCGCCAGCGACGCACCGACCTGCGGCGCCAAGGGATCAAGCGCCAGCAGCCGTGCGGCTTCCCCGGTCACCAGGCCGACAGTGCGGTTGTGGTCGAGCAGCAGGGCCGGCCCGTCCAGCGCCGCAAGTAGGGCGGCGGCATCATCATCCTCGTCTAGTTCCGTCACGGGACGGAATTCGGCCAGCGAGGCTGCGGTGTCGAACGCCATGCCAGGGGTCACGTCGGGATCCGGTGCCAGTACTGGTCACACTCTGGCCGACCCGCAGTAAAGAAAGTCTTACGGCCGGCCTGCACCGCCCATAACTTATCGGCGCCGGCGCACCGCCGCGGTCACTGTGTTCTCCAGGAGACAGGCGATGGTCATCGGCCCCACGCCCCCCGGGACCGGCGTGATCGCGCCGGCCACCGCGGCCGCCTCCGCGAACGCGACGTCCCCCACCAGCCGCTTGTCGGCGCCACGGTTGATGCCGACATCGATCACCACGGCGCCGGGCGCGATCCAGTCGCCACGCACCAACTCGGGCCGGCCGACCGCGGCCACCAGGATCTCGGCGCGCCGGCATTCCGCGGGCAGATCGCGGGTGCGGGAATGGGCCACGGTCACGGTGGCGTCCGCCGCGAGCAGCAGCGCCGCCATCGGCCGGCCGACGATCGCGGACCGTCCCAGCACGACCGCCCGTGCCCCCGCAATTCGCACGCCGACGGCCTCCAGCAGGCGCATCACCCCGAGCGGCGTGCACGGCACCAGCCCCGGCTGCCCGGCGGCCAGCGCACCGACGTTCAGCGGATGAAACCCGTCGACATCCTTGCCCGGATCGATCGCCGCCACGACGCGCTGCGGATCGATGCCGGAGGGCAGCGGCAGTTGCACCAGGATGCCGTCCACCGAGGGATCGGCGTTCAGCCGCGCCACCTCGGCGAGCAGGGCAGCCTCCCCGACGTCCGCCGGAAGCCGGACGGTCTGGGCTGCGATGCCCGCGGCCGCGGCAGCCCGGTCCTTGTTGCGGACATAGACGGCGCTGGCCGGGTCCTCTCCCACCAGAACCACCGCCAGGCCAGGCTGGAACCCAAGTGCCGCGACCCGTGCCGCGACCGCGGCCCGCACGGTCCCCGCCACGATCCTGCCGTCGATGATCCGGGCGGTCATGCGCTTGCCGGCATCACAGCCCGGCAAGCCGCTCGCCCAGGCTGGCGGGATGTCCGCTCACCTGCATCCGCTTTTCCCGGCTTGCGGCGCCGGCGGCGATGACGACGGCAGACGGGGGAACGCCCAGCGCCAGGGCGAGGGTGGCGCAGGCCGCGCGATTGGCAGCCCCCTCCGCCGGCGCGGCGGTGACGGCGATCCCGAGCCGCGGCCCGTCGCGGGATGGTTCGATACCCCGCAGCCCCGGGCGGTGGGCGCGCGGATGGACCTTCACGGCCACGATGACGCCGTCCGCGGTCTCCCGCCAGGGCACCGGCGACACGTCGTTCACAGGGCCAGTGCCTGCCAGGTGCCGAACAGGATCGCTGCCTCCAGTCGGCCGAGCAGCGGGAGGATGACGATCTGGATCAGCAGCACCACGATCCACGGGCTGAGGTCGATCCCGCCCAGGTTCGGCAACATGTTGCGGATTGGGCGCAGGACCGGCTCGGTCACGCGGAACAGGAAGTCGCCGATCGACCAGACCAGGCGATTGCGCGTGTCCAGCACCCCGAAGGCGGTCAGTATGCTGAACAGCGCCGCCAGGATCACGGCCCACATGAAGGCCCAGATGACGTAGCCGATCAGATTGAAGAGAATTGTGATCATTCCGGCGCTCCGAAGGCGGCCGGACCCTACCGACCGGCGCGCGGAGGTGCAACGGGGACGGCTCGCGTGGGGCCGCCTTTCGGGCGGCCTAGCCGAACACCCTCCGCCCGGCCTTCCAGGTCCCGAGAACCCGGCCTTCCAGC
>JABBNW010000097.1 GCA_019352115.1 Pseudomonadota bacterium | reverse complement strand
AACGATGCGCGCGAAGGATACCGCCGGGCCGGCCCAACCGCGGTCATCGTCGGCCCGCCGGATCGTCAAACCGCGGCGTGGAGACCCCCTGCCACGCCGCCCGAAAACGGCGGAGAGTCCAGCTCAGCGCACGTTCCGGAGGGCGACGGCGCAGCGGCGTCCCTACCTTCCCGGTCGGAACCGAGGGAGCCACAGGATGAACGCAGGTCGCAGCGCGGCGCAGCCGGCGATGGGAGGACGGGAATGGAGCCTGCTCCTGGCCCTCGCCGCGCTATGGGGCGGGTCGTTCTTTTTCGTCAAGGTTCTGGTTGCCGAACTGCCGCCCTTCACGATCGTGCTCGGGCGGGTCGGTCTCGCCGCGCTCATGCTGAACCTGTGGCTGCTGCTGCGACGGGATTTCATGCCCGGATCGGTCCGGCTGTGGAGCGCGTTCGTTGCGATGGGCGTGCTCAACAACGTCGTGCCGTTCTCATTGATCGCCTTCGGCGAAACCCGGATCGGGAGCGGGCTCGCCGCCATCCTCAATGCCACCACGCCCTTGTTCACCGTGTTCGTTGCGCACCTGCTGACCGACAACGAACGGCTGACCCCGGCCAGGCTGGCGGGCACGGCCGTGGGCTTCGCCGGGGTCGCCGTGCTGATCGGGCCGGACATGCTGGCGGGGATGGGCCACGGCGACGTCGTCGGGGAGGCCGCCTGCCTGCTGGCCGCCCTGACCTATGCTTTCGCGAGCCTCTATGGCCGCCGGTTCAAGGGTATTCCGCCCATCAAAGTGGCGACGGGGCAGTTGACCGCCAGCACCCTGGTGCTGATCCCGCTGGTGGCGCTGGTGGACCGGCCGTGGAATTTGGCCACGCCGGACGCGGCCGGGTGGGGCGCGTTGTTCGGGATCGCGCTGCTGTGCACGGTGGTGGCCTACATCCTCTATTTCCGCATCCTCGCCACGGCGGGCGCGACCAATCTGATGCTCGTCACGTTCCTGATCCCAATCAGCGCGATTCTGCTCGGCGTCGGCGTGCTGGGCGAGGCGCTGCGGGTGCGGCAGGTCCTGGGGATGGCGTTGATCGGCGGCGGCCTCGCCTGCATCGATGGCCGCCTGCTGCGCCGGCTCGGGGCGTGGCGGCTCGGGGCGTGGCGGCCGGGGGCGTGGCGCCGTCGGCTCCGGCCTGGCACCGTGGCGGAGCGCGGCGTCGGGTCGATCCGAGGCGCTGCCCCCGTCGTCGCTGCTGCCCCCGGCGTCGCTGCTGACAGCACGGTGTCAGGAGGGGGCGTCCATTCTGCCCGGGAACGATCGCGAGGAGCGCCAGAATGACCGTCCTGTCCTTCAGCATCACCCCGCCCGGGCCGCCGGCGCCGCGCGGGTGGCCGTCGCGCGGATGGACGCCGGAGTTCGCGCGCCCGGACGTCCCGGCGCCGCCGGAGCGCCGCGCGCTGCGTTCCACCCCGCGCGATTTCCGCCATCGGTCTCGATCGCGTACCGAACTGACCCGGATGGGCGCGCACATACTGCCCGACATCGGCGTGACCTTCGCCGAGGCCGAGCACGCGGCCAACAAGCCGTTCTGGCGGACATGATCGCGCGCGAAAGCGCCGCGGGGATCGTGCTGGTGGCGGTCTCGGCGGTCGCCTACAGCACGGCCGGGTTCTACACGCGGCTGATCCCGCTCGATCCGTGGACGATCCTGTTCTGGCGCGGGCTGTTCGCCGGCGGGTTCATCGCCGCCTGGGTGGCGGCGCAGGACGGGCGGCGGGCGCCGGCCCGTGTGCGCGCGATGGGCTGGCCGGGGTGCGTGGTGGCCGTTTGCTCCGGCGTCGCGACGATCCTGTTCATCAACGCATTTCGCCGCACCTCGGTCGCCGAGGTGGTCATCATCCTGGCGACCTTGCCGTTCGTCACTGCGGCGATCGGGCGGATCGGGTTCGGCATCCGCGAGCGCCCGGCCACCCTGGCCGCGAGCGCGCTGGCGCTGGGTGGCGTCGCGCTGATGGCGGGCGGCGGCGGGTGGGCGCACGGCCGGCTGATCGGGGCGCTGCTGGCGTGCGGGACCACCGTGCTGATGGCGGTGATGATGCTGACCGTGCGGCGGTACCGCGCCACGCCGATGCTGCCGGCCGCCGCGGCCTCGGCGCTGCTGGCCGCGCTGCTGGCAGCCCCGTTGGCCGCGCCGCAGGCCGTGACGGCGCGCGAGATGGCGGAGCTGGCGCTGTTCGGCATCACCCAGCTCGGCCTTGGCCTGGTGCTGCTGACCCTCGGAACCCGGCTGGTCTCGGCCACCGAATCGGCGCTGATCGGCACCATCGAGGTGCCGCTGGCGGTCTTGTGGGTCTGGCTGGCATTCGCGCAGACGCCGCGATGGAGTACCGTCGCCGGGGGCGCGGTGGTGATCGTCGCGGTGCTCTGGCATGTGGGATGGACCGGAACGCCGGCCGCGCGCGCCGTGCCGGCGGCGTCACCGGGCGGCTGATGGAGCAAGGGAGCGTTGCATGACTGACGAAATCGTCTTCTACACCAACCCGATGTCGCGCGGGCGGGTGGTGCGCTGGATGCTGGAGGAGACCGGCCAGCCGTACCGCACGGAACTGCTCGACTACGCAACGACGATGAAGGCGCCCGGCTACCTCGCGATCAATCCGATGGGCAAGGTGCCGGCGTTGCGCCACGGCGATGCGGTCGTCACCGAAACGTCGGCGATCTGCGCCTATCTCGCCGACGCGTTCCCGGACGCGGGCCTGGCGCCGCCGCCCGGCGACCGAAATCGCGGCGCCTATTACCGCTGGCTGTTCTTTGCCGCGGGACCGCTGGAGGCGGCGGTGACGAACAAGGCGCTCGGCGTCGCAGTGCCGGAGGGGCGCGAGCGGATGGTCGGCTACGGAACCTTCGATGCCGTGATGGCGGCGGTGGAAGGCGCGCTCGGCGCGGACGGCTACCTGGCGGGCGATCGTTTCACCGCGGCCGATCTCTATCTGGGATCGCAGCTCGGCTTCGGCATGATGTTCGGCACGATCGAGAAGCGTCCGGTGTTCGAGCGCTACTGGGCGCGGCTCGCCGCCCGCCCGGCCGCGGTGCGGGCGAGAGAGATCGACGATGCCGCGATGGCGCCCCCGGCCGGTTAGGCGCGAGACCCCTATCGCTCGCGGCGCCGGCGCACCCGGCGCCGGCGCTCATGGCACGGCGCCGGACCGGAACGGCCGGGCGCCCCGCGCGGCGAGGCGTTCGCGCACGCCGTCATCGGCGCCCGGGCCGGGCACCACGACGTAGTCGGGGCCGGCGATCGGCTCGCCCGTGTGGCGATCGACCACCACCGGATCGACCGGCGCGCCGGTGTCGGCCCGCGCGATCTGCACGCTGGGGCCCTCGGGGGCGAAATTGCGGTTGCCCCAGGCGAGCAGGGCCAGCAGCACCGGGTGGAAATCCCGCCCGCGCGCGGTCAGCACGTAGTCGTCGCGCGGCGGGTGGTCCTGGTAGCGGCGGCGCTCCAGCAGGCCGGAGTCCACCAGCGCGTGCAGCCGGCGGGTCAGCATGTTGGGCGCCATGCCCAGGCTTTTCTGGAACTGGTCGAAGCGGGTGAGGCCGTAGAAGGCGTCCCGCAGGATCAGGATGGACCACCACTCGCCCACGCGGTCGAGCGAGCGGGCGATCGGGCAGTGCATGTTGCCGAAGCTGGTGCGTTGCATGGCGCCCATATGGCCCCATGACTTGCATTATGCGAGTATGAAGGACGCCCCCCGCGCCGGGCGGGGCGCGACCCCTCCCGGTCAGCTCTCCATCGACGCCCGCCGTGCCGCCGCGGCCTCCTCGGCGGAGGCGATCCCGCCATGCGCGCCCGACCAGGCCACCGGGTTCTCCAGGAACCGCCGCACCTCGGCCAGCGCGGGTTCGGAGAAATAGGGGCGGTCGCGGCACGCCTCCAGCACGTCCCACCAGGTGCAGAGGTGGTGCAGGGTGATGTCCATCTCCGCCAGGGTCTCGAACGCGCCGGGGAACACGCCGTAGAAGAACACCACGAAGGCGTGGTTCACGAGCGCGCCGGCGTCGCGCAGGGCCTGAGCGAAGCGGATCTTGGACTGGCCGTCGGTGGTGAGATCTTCCACCAGCAGGGTGCGCTTGCCTTCCGGCACGTCGCCCTCGATCAGGGCATTGCGGCCGAAGCCCTTGGGCTTCTTGCGGACGTAGGACATCGGCGCGGCCATGCGGTCGGCGATCCAGGCGGCGAAGGGGATGCCGGCGGTCTCGCCGCCGGCGACCGTCTCGATCGTCTCGTAGCCGACATGGCGGTGGATTTTTTCGACCGCGAGCTCGCAGATCTTCGACCGCACCCGGGGGAAGTAGATGATCCGCCGGCAGTCGATATAGACGGGGGACTTCCAGCCGGAGGTGAAGGTGTAGGGTTCCTCCGGACGGAAATTGACCGCCTTGATCTCCAGCAGCATGCGCGCGGTCATCAGGGCCGCGTCGCGGTCCCAGTCCGACAGGGCGGGCGTCTTGTGCAGCGGGGTGGGCTTGGCCATGGCGGGGGTCCTTCCGGTCTGGCGCGTGTCCTAGGCGGTTTGCGGCGAGGAGGGAACATCCTGGCGAGCAGGCCGCCACGGTCTCGCAATGCCCGGCCGCGGTTCCTACGTGATCGGAATTGCTCACCCACGGAAGGATACGGCCATGACCGATAAAGGACCGTCCGACTACACCGAAGACGCCAAGGATCAGATCGCCCGCCTGCGGGCGCAGGTCGAGTCCCTGATGCGGGACCGGGTGGAGCCCGCGCTGGCGGGGGCGGCGGATCGGGCGGATCGCGCGTTCGGCGCGGTGCGCGAGCAGGCGGACAGCCTGTCGTCGCGGGTCCGGGATCAGCCGCTGACGTCGCTGCTGGTGGCGGCCGGGGTGGGGGCGATCATCGGCCTGGTGTTCTTCCGCCGCCGGACGCACTGAGGGTGCGCACGCTTCGACTGGCGCGGATCGCCGGGGAGGCGGAGGCGCTACGCTGGCGGAGGCGGGCGCGCGGGATGGTGGCGCGGCTCGTCTGGGCGATGCTGGCGCTGCCGTTCCTCTTGACGGGCTTCGTCTTCCTCGAGGCGGCGTTCTGGCGGTTCCTCCTGCTGCACTTCGCGGTGGTGCCGGCGACCCTGATCGCCGGCGGCGCGAATGTCCTGCTCGGTGTGGTGCTGGTGCTGCCGGCGCTGTTCCGGCCGGCCGACGATCGGGTCGCCCGTGAGGCGGTGCAACTGCGTCGCGAGGCCGTCGCCGGGATCGAGAGCCGGCTGCGGCTCGGCTCGGCCGCCGTCGGTGTGATGCAGGCGTTCCTGCTCCTGCGGCGCCGGGCGCCGCGCAAGTAGGCGAGCCGAGCGGGCTACCGCTCGGCGAACGCCCGCTCGACCACGAAATGGCCGGGTTCGGCGTGGCTGCCTTCGACGAAGCCGTCCGCTTCCAGCCCGGCCCGCACGGTCGCGAGCATCGCCGGACTGCCGCACAGCATGGCCCGGTCGGTGCGCGGGTCGAGCGGCGGCAGGCCGAGCATCGCCGACAGGCGCCCGCTGTCGATCAGCTCGTTGATCCGGCCGCGGGTGCGGAACGGTTCGCGGGTCACCGTGGGCACGTAGCGCAGCCGCGCCCGCACGTCCTCGCCGAGCAGTTCGTGGTGCGGCAGTTCCTCGTCGATCATGCGCTGGAACGCGAGCTCGGCTACGCGGCGGCAGCCGTGCACCAGGATGATCTGCTCGAACCGGGCGTACAGTTCCGGGTCCTTGATCAGGCTCAGGAAGGGCGCGAGACCCGTTCCGGTCGCAAACAGATAGAGCCGCGTGCCGGGCAGCAGCAGCTCGGGCAGCAGGGTGCCGGTGGGCTTGCGCCCCAACAGGATCGGATCGCCCGGGCGCAGGTGCTGCAGGCGCGAGGTGAGCGGGCCGTCCGGCACCTTGATGCTGAGGAACGCCAGCTCGTCCTCGTAGGCGGCGCTGGCGATGCTGTAGGCGCGCAGCAGCGGGCGGTTGTCGACCTCCAGCCCCAGCATGACGAACTGGCCGCTGTGGAAGCGCAGGCCCGGATCGCGGGTGGTGGTGAAGCTGAACAGGCGGTCGGTCAGATGATCGACGGCGGTGACGCGGGCGTTGGTGATGTTGCTCATGCGGCCTCCGGTTTCATTCGGAGACTACCGCCGCGGAGGGCCGGAATATTCGAAAAACCACCGAGCCTGTCTATAAGTTGCCGAATTCCATCAGCTGCTACAGCACGTCGGCGAGCGAGCCGTCGCCCAGCATCACGTCGAGCCCGTCGAGGCCGCCGGCGAGTTCGCCGCCCATGGCGCGCAGGCTCTCCTCGCGGATCAGCCCGGCCAGCTCGCGGCGCAGCGCGAGGAAACCCGGCTCCTGCATGCCGTCCGGATCGCGCGGGCGCGGCAGGGTCACGGCGAACTCCGCTTTCAACCGCCCGGGCCGCGCGGTCATGACGTAGACGCGGTCGGAGAGAAAGATCGCCTCGTCGATGTCGTGCGTGACGAACAACACGGAGAGGCGCAGCCGCTGCCAGATATTGGTCAGGATCTGCTGCATGATGACGCGGGTCTGGGCATCGAGCGCGCCGAACGGCTCGTCCAGCAGCAGCACCTTGGGTCCGGTGGCGAGCGCGCGCACGATGCCGACCCGCTGCTTCATGCCGCCCGAAAGCCGGTCCGGGTACTGGTCTTCGAACCCGATCAGCCCGGCGAGCGCGAGCAGGGTGCGCGCCATCCGCTCGCGCTCGTCGACGCCGATTCCTTTCATCTTCAGGCCGAACTCGACGTTCTGGCGCACCGTCTTCCAGGGGAACAGCGAGTATTGCTGGAACACCATGCCGCGGTCGGCGCCGGGGCCGCGTACCTCCTCGCCGTCCACGCGTACCCGCCCGCGGGTCGGCGCGCGGAAGCCCGCGACCGCGTTCAGCAAGGTGGATTTGCCGCAGCCGGAGGGGCCGACGATGGAGACGAACTCGCCCGGCCGGACGGAGATCGAAACGTCGTCCACCGCCTCGGTCGCCTGGCCGTCGCTGATGTAGTCGAGACCGAAATGATCGATCTCGACCAGGCCCTTGGTGCGGCTCATGGCGGCGCTCCGGTTCGCGGCGTGCAAGGAAACCCCGGGGGCGATCGGCGGCTCACAGCGCCGGCAGCCACGGCATGGCGGCGCGGCCGATGCCGCGGATGATGGCGCTGGAAACGAGCCCGAGCAGCCCGATCGCCACCATGCCGAGCACGATGTCGGAATACTGGATCAGCGAATATGCCTGCCAGGTGAAATAGCCGATGCCCGATTGACCGGAGATCATCTCGGCCGCGATCACCGATACCCAGCCGACGCCCATGCCCACCGCGAGGCCGGCGAAGATCGCCGGCAGCGCGCCGGGCAGGTAGACCTCACGGAAGATCGCGCCCTCGCTCGCGCCCAGGCTGCGCGCGGCCAGGACCAGCACCGGGTCGATCCGCTGCACGCCGTACAGGGTGTTCAGCAGGATCGGGAAGAAGGCGCCGAGGAAGGTGATGAAGACGATGCTTTCCCAGTCGGTCGGCCAGAGCATGATGGAGATCGGCACCCAGGCGATCGCCGGCACCGGGCGCAGCAACTCGCAGAGCGGAAAGATCAGCTCGTGCGCCACCTTGTAGCGTCCGATCACCAGCCCGGTCGGCACGGCGAGCAGGGCGGCGATGGCGAAGCCGAAATAGACACGCTCGCAACTGGTTATGACGTCGCCCACGAAGGCCGGCGACAGCACGATCGCCATGGCGCGCACGGCGACATCGGACGGCGCGGGGATGTTGTCGAAGCTCAGGAAGAAGTCGAGATGCGTCGCGCTGGCGGCCTGCCACAGGGCAAGAAAGATCGCGATCGACAAGGTGCCCAGCAGGACCGCGCGCAACCGTGGCCAGCCGGGCGTGCGGACGCGGCGCGCCGGCGCCGCGCGGCGCGGCGCGGGTACGCTGCGCGGCAGGGTGGACAGCGGAGCGGGCTCGGTGGGCATCGGGAGATCCATCGCGTCACCTGCGGTCGTGGAGCGGGGCGCAGGATCGCGGCGGGTGGGGCCGCCTGCCAATGCTCACGAGGCTCGTTTGGCTGATTAGTTGCCAACAGACCTCTTGGTGAGCAAAACAGGTCCGCTCCGGGCAACGTGTGCCCAAAAGATAAGCATTATTCTCAGGATACGCCATCGCCCGCTTCCTGCATGGCGCGCAGTGCCGGCGGATCGAGGATCAGAATGCGCCCGCGATGGCTTTCCAGCACACCCTGCTCGCCCAGGCGCTTCAGGCTGATCGTCACCCATTGGCGGGTCGCGCCGACCATATGCGCGAGATCGGCATGGGTGAAGGTGGTGGAAATCAGCACGCCGCGGGCATCCGCGACGCCATAGGCATCGAGCAGGTGCAGCAGCAGCCGCGCCAGCCGCTCGGTGACGGATCGGGTGCCGAGCATCTGCGCCAGCGCCGAGTAGCAGCGGCCCTTGAACGCCAGCCCCTCGATCAGCCCGATCGCGAGCGCGGGGATGCGCGGCACCAGGCCGCGCAGCACGGTCCCGCGCAGGTGCACCACCACGCTGTTCGACGCCGCGATGCCGGACCACATATGCGTCCGCTCGCCGAACAGCTCCGGCCCGCCGACGAAATTGCCGTGGTGCCAGTAGGCGAGCGTGATCTCGCGCCCCGACGGCGCGCCATAGAAGACGCGGATGCGCCCGTGCTCGATCAGGTAGATGCCGTCGTTCGCCGCGCCCTGCCGGAACACCGTGGCGCCGCGGTAGAATACCCGCCGCGTGCCCTGGTCCAGCAGCAGCCCGCGTTCCTTCGCCGACAGCGCCTTGAGCAGGTTGGGCGGGCCGCCGAGCAGCGCCGGATGTTCGCTGAGCAGCAGCGCATGTCCGGACGGCGCCGGGGTCCCGGCGGCAACTTGCGGCGAGGTGGGGAGGGTGGCGGAGGGCGCTGGCATCGACGGGGATCAGGCAAGCCGCGTACCAACGCCCCGCCCGCGGCGTGGCATGCCGTTTGCTGGTCCGGATGCGATTCGAGCCATCCTTCGCAGGAGACCTTCATGCGTCTTGCCCGTCGCACGCTGCTCGGCTCCGGCCTTGCCGCGCCGCTGCTCGCCGCACCGCTTCTGGGTGCGTCCCTCCTCGGCTCCGGCGCGCGCGCGGCGGAGACGGTGACGATCCGCGTCGGGGTGATGAAGCTGGTCCATTCGATGGCCCCGTATTTCTACGCAAGGTTCCTGCCGGCGGGCTACCGCCTGGAGATCATTCCCTTCTCCACCCCGACCGACGTGAAGGATGCGGTGGTCACCCGTTCCGTCGATTACGGCACCTTCGGCATCGCCGCGGCGATCCTGGGTGCGGTCGCGCACCAGCCGGTGGTCGTGTACGGGTCCGAATGCAACAAGGGCATGGCGGTGGTGGCCCGCAAGGGCGCGCACATCGACTCGATCCGCGACCTGAAAGGCAAGAAGGTCGGGATCCTCCCCGGCACCACCCAGCAGGTGTTCTTCCTGGAACGGCTGCACATGCTGGGCATGTCGGAACGCGACATCCGCCCGGTGCGGGTCGGTTTCGCCGACATGCCGGCCGCGCTCGCCCGCGGCGATATCGATGCCTATGTGGGCGCCGAGCCGGGGCCGAGCCTCTCGCTCGTGAACGGCACCGGCAAGATCGTCGAATATCCGTATTCGACCCCGATGGGCAGCCTGAACATGATCCTCGCCACTCATCGCGAGACCCTCGCGAAGCGGCCGAAGGAAGTGCTGATGATGCTGGACCTGCAACGCCAGGGCAGCGCCTACGCGATGTCGCACCCCGACGAACTGGTGGCGATGACGGTGGCGAAGCTCGGCCTGAACAAGGACGCGGTGGCGCGCGCGGTGCCCAACGTGCAGCTCGACTGGCAGATGACGCCGAAGATGATCGCGGAGGTCAGGTCGTACGCCGATCACATGCTGGCGCTGAAACAGATCCGCAGCCTGCCCGATTTCAACACGCTGCTCGACCCGGGCCCATCGCAGGAGCTGGCGAAGCGCGCCTGACCCGGCGCCATGGAAACCCGCGCCGGCACACCGCCCGGCCTGCTGGCGGCCGTGTTCCCGGCGGCGCTGCTGGCGCTGTGGTGGGGCGCGACCCGCGACGCACCCGACGGGCTGATCCCGCAACCGGGCCAGGTGCTGCACGAGTTCCTCGATCTCGCGGGGCTGCTCGGCAACAACGATTCCTTCAGCGGCACGCTCTGGGCCAACCTGCTCGCCTCGTCGGAGCGCGTGTTCGGCGGCTTCCTGCTGGCCGCGGTCGTGGCACTGCCGCTCGGGCTGCTGATCGGGCAGGTGCTGCTGGTGCGGCGGATGCTGGACGGCACCTTGCAGTTGCTGCGTCCCGTGCCGGTGACCGCGTGGCAGCCGCTGTTCCTGATTCTGTTCGGCCTCGGCTCGCACACCGCGCTGCTGCTGGTCACCCTGGGGTGCTTCTACCCGATCCTGCTCAACACCGTGTTCGGGGTGCGCAACGTCGAGCCGCGATTATTCGAGGCGGCGGCGATGCTCGGCGTGTCGCGTGCGGCGATGTTCCCGAAAGTCGTGCTGCCGTCGGCCTTGCCGGGCATCTTCACCGGGCTGCGGCTCGGGCTCGGCTTCGCCTGGGTGGTGATCGTGGTGGGCGAGATCAGCGGCGTCAGCACCGGCCTCGGGGCGATGATCACCGACGCGCGGGAGGTCTCGCGCACCGACGTGGTGATCGCGGGGATGGTCACGATCGGACTGGCGGGCTTCCTGTCCGACCAGGCGATCCTGCTCGCGAGCCGGCGGTTGTTGCGCTGGAGCCCGCAGCATGGCGGCTGAGACCCTGATGGCGGACCGCCGGCAGCTGGCCGCGGCCGGCAGCCCGGTGCTGCAGGTGCAGGCGGTGCACAAGCGCTTCGCGGCCGCAGGCGGGGAGGTGGAGGCGTTGCGCGCGGTCGACCTCGCGGTCGCGCGCGGCGAGTTCGTATGCCTGATCGGTGCCTCCGGCTGCGGCAAATCCACCCTGCTGCGCCTGATCGGCGGGTTCGAGACGCCGAGCGAAGGCCAGGTGCTGATGGACGGCCGCCCCGTCACCGGGCCGGGGCCGGAGCGCGGCATGGTGTTCCAGGACTACGGCCTGTTCCCCTGGCTGTCGGTTCGCCGCAACATCGAATTCGGCCTCGTCGCGCGCGGCCGGCCGAGGGCGGAGGTGCGGACGACCGCGGAACGGTTCATCGAGATCATCGGCCTCGCCCGCTTCGCGGATGCCTATCCGCACCAGCTTTCCGGCGGCATGAAGCAGCGCGTCGCCATCGCGCGGGTGCTGGCGAACGATGCTGCCGTGGTGCTGATGGACGAGCCGTTCGGCGCGCTGGACGCGATGACCCGCGAACGCCTGCAGGACGAACTGCTGAGCCTGTGGTCGAGCACCGGCCTCACCGTGCTGTTCGTCACCCATGCGATCGAGGAAGCGATCCTGCTCGCCGACCGCATCGTCGTGATGTCGCCGGGACCCGGACGCATCACCGCGGAGGTCCCCGTGCGGCTGGCGCGCCCGCGCGATGTCGTGTCCGTGCCGTTCAACGACCTGCGCCGCGATCTCGCCGCCCTGCTGCACGGCCCGGCGCCCTGATCGCCACGCCGGTCGCGCGCCCTTTCCAACCAGGTGGCGGATCGCCACACTGGGACCATGTCGCGGCGGCATGTGGAGATCACGTCGGAGCTGATGTTGCGGGCGTATCGCCACGGCTTGTTTCCGATGGCGGAAACGCGCCGCGGCGAGCGCCTCTATTGGCTTGATCCCGAACAGCGCGGCGTGCTGCCGCTGGACGGGTTCCATCTGCCGCGCCGGCTGCTGCGCACGGTGCTGTCCGACCGGTTCGCGGTCACCGCCGATCGCGACTTCGCCGCGACCATCGCCGGTTGCGCCGCGGCGGTGCCCGGGCGGGACGACACCTGGATCAATCCGCAGATCGAGACCTTGTTCACCGAGTTGCACGGGATGGGCCTGGCGCATTCGGTGGAATGCCGCCGGGCGGGCGAGCTGGTCGGCGGCCTGTATGGCGTGGCGCTGGGCGGGGTCTTCTTCGGGGAGAGCATGTTCAGCCGGGAGCGCGACGCGTCCAAGGTGGCGCTGGTGCATCTGGTGGCGCGGTTGCGGCTGGGCGGGTTTCAGTTGCTCGACACCCAGTTCGTGACCGCGCATCTGGCCCAATTCGGGGCGGTGGAAATCCCTCGGGCGGCGTATAAGACGCGCCTGGCCGCGGCGCTGGAGGCGCCGGCGCGCTGGCTGGCCGCGCCCGAACCGGCCAGCCTGGAGCGGGCGCTGTGCGCGCTCGGGGATGTGCCGACGGCCGGTGACCGGAGCGAGACGCACCCGCGCCGGCCGCAACAGGATGGGTGAGAACAGGATGCGCGTATCTGCTTTGGCTGGCCTGGCGCTGGCGGTGCTGTCGGTGGCGGCGGGCGCCCCCGCTGCCATGGGCCAACCCGCCGCCATGGGCCAACCCAGCGCTGGTCCGCCGGCGATCCGCCCGACCCGCGACGTCGCGGTGGAATACCAGGCGCAGGGCCGCCCCGACGCCTCCGGTCCGGCGCAATCGGGCCTGATCCGCGTGTTCTGGGGCGACCATGGGGCGCGGGCGCGGGTGGAAATGGCCGGCATGCCGACGTGGGGGATCATCAACCTCGCGCGCGCCCGGATGATCGTCGTGTTTTCCAGCCAGCACGGCTATGTGGTGCTGCCGCTCGATCCGAACCGGATCCCGGGCCTGTCGATCCCGCCCGGCACGAAAATGACCCGGATCGGCAGCGCCACGGTCGCCGGCTTCGGCTGCACGGTCTGGCGGGTGCGCGGGCCGGGCGACGCCGGCACCGCCTGCATCACCCCGGACGGGCTGGTGCTGCAGGCCGAGGGGCACGGGCAGGAGCACGGCATGAGCGGCAACGGCACCCTGCGTGCCGTGCAGGTCCGCTACGGACCGCAGCCTGCCGGGCTTTTCGAGCCGCCGGCGGGTTTCACGCGGATCGACCTGCCCCATATCGACCTCGGGCCGGCGGCCCCGCCACGGTAAGAGCAGGGCCGCGGTAAGAGCAGGGTCGGGCGCAGCAACGGCACGGACGGGGACCAGCAGGCGATGGCGACGACGCGGCCCCGGCGCAAGCGGGCTCCCTGGCGCGACCGGCAAGGTCGGTTTTCCTGGTTCAAGACGACCGCGCTGGCCGGGTGCGTCGCGCCCGGAGCGCTGGTCGCCTTCTGGCTGGCGACCAATGACCTCGGCAGCCGCCCGACCAAGGCGGCACTGCTGTGGATCGGCCTCTGGACGGTCCGGTTCCTGATGATCGCGCTCGCCGTCACCCCGGCGGCGCAGGCGTTCGACTGGCCGAAACTCGCGCTGCTGCGGCGCATGGTGGGCGTGACCGCCTGCGTCTATGGGCTCACGCATCTTAGCCTGTACGTGGTCGACGAGAATTTCCGGGTCGGCCTGGTCGCATCGGAGATTCTGCACCGGTTCTACCTGACCATCGGCTTCGTGGCGCTGGTCGGGCTGGTCGCGCTGGCGGTGACGTCGACAGATGCAATGGTGCGGCGCATGGGGCGCGGCTGGAAGCGGTTGCACCGCTTCGCGTACCCGATCGGCGTGCTGGCGCTGCTGCACTATTGCATCCAGAGCAAGGCGAATGTCGGCGGGGCGGTCTTCCTCGCCGGCCTGTTCGTGTGGCTGATGGCCTGGCGGGCGCTGCCGGTGCCCTGGCGGCGCAGCCTGCTGGTCTATCCCGCGCTGGCGGTGGTGGCCGCGTTCGCCACGGCCTGGATCGAGTTCGCCTGGTACGCCGTCGCCACCGGGATCGATCCCTGGCGCGTGCTGGCGGCGAACGAGACCCTGCGGTTCGGGCTGCGCCCGGCGCACTGGGTCGGGGTGGTGACGCTCGGCATCGCCGTGCTGGTGCTGGGCCGGCGCTTGCTGTCGCGCGTCCGCGGTGTCCCCCGCCGGGTGGCGGTGCCGGTGGGGACCGGGCGGGAGTAGGCGCGTCCGCCGCCGGGTGCGGCGGGACGCGGACCCAGGATAGAGACGTCTGTTCATCCTTGTTTAAGGGTTGCGGCGGCACCCTGCGGGCATCCCGGAGCCCGCCGGCATGCTGTCCTCCCGTTTCCCCTTCCGCACCGATCGCCGCGCCGGCCTCAGTATCCTGGTCGCGCTGATGCTGCCGGCCATGATCGCCGCCGGCGCGCTGGTGCTGGACGGCGGGCTCTGGCTGATCGAGCGGGCGCGGCTGCAGATTGCCGCCGACGCGGCCGCCAACGGCGCCGGCTACCTGCTGACCGTCACGTCCCTGCAAGCGCAAAGCGCGGCGCAGCAAGCGGCGACCTTCCAGGCGGTCGCGCTCGCCGAAGCGCAGGGCGCAACCGGCGGCGGCAAGCTGATCGGCACCCTGGTCACGCCGATCGGGGTCGCCGTCGCGTCCGACTGGTCGCGCGTGACGGTCACCCTGACGGCCCAGGCGACCGGCGTGCTGGCGAGCGCCTTCGGGATCAGCCCGCCCCGCCTGACCGCAACCGCGACCGACGGGCTGAAACCCGCCGGAGCCTGCGTGCTGGCGCTGAACGGCACGGCCGCGGATGCGATCGATGTCAACAACATGGGTGCGATCCGCGCCAACGGCTGCGGCATCTTCGCCAATTCCTCCGCCGCCGGCGCGATCTACCTGAACAGCGGCACGCTCAGCGGCACCACCGTCGGCACGGTGGGAACCTTCGACAAGTCGAACAGCGGCAGCAACACTCTGTCGCCGGCAAGCCCGACCGACGGGGCGGCGCCGGTCAGCAACCCGTTCGCCAGCCTGAGCCCGCCCACGATCAGCGGCTGCGACTGGCCGAGCGGGACCAGCTTCTCGGCCTGGAAATCCACGCCCTACGCGTTCAGCCCGTCCAACAACACCAACGTGTTCTGCGGCAACACCACGATCGGCGGCAACGGCAGCACCGATACGTTCGCGCCCGGGGTCTATTACGTCGTCAACGGCAATCTGGTCTTCAACAACGCCACCGTTACCCAGGCCCAAGGCGTGACCTTCGTGCTGACCGGCAGCAGTCCCGGCGCCCTGCAATGGACCAACTATTCCAACACCAACACCAACATGACCGCGCCGACCAGCGGCACCACCGCCGGCATCCTGTTCTGGCAGGAATGCGGATCGGGCGGCACCAGCCCAGCCAACAGCCTGGCAGGCGGGTCGTCGCTTGTCGTGGCGGGCGCGTTCTACGCCCCCTGCGGCGCGCTGAACATGAGCAACAACGCCCAGTTCACCACCGCCACAGGCCAATCGATGAGCGTGATCGCGAATACCATCTCAGCCGTCGGCTCGGCCGGGATCTCCGCCACCTCCGCCAGCACCGGCACCGGCGCCGCAAACCGACCGCGGCTGACGCAATGAATGGCGGTCGGGAAGGAAGGCCAGGGGCTCTGCCCCTGGACCCCGCCAGGGAACTCGTCCCCTGGACCCCATACTGTTTGGGTTCCGTGCGGGTG
>JABBNW010000096.1 GCA_019352115.1 Pseudomonadota bacterium | reverse complement strand
ACCTGTTGCAGACTGGCGCGTTGCCGGTCGCAGTCGAATTGGATTTCGACCGTTTTATCGAAAGTCGCCGCACCCTGCTGGATGAGCGGCTGGCGGCGGTCGAAGCCCGTGCCAGGGACGGCCTGCTGCCGGGCGTCACGATCGACAAGGGCGTGCTGAAGATCACGCCGATCGAAAAGTCGACCCCGCCGGAGGCCGAGGCTTTGGCCGCGCGGCTCTACGCCATGCTGCCGCGCATCCGCATCACCGACCTGCTGGCCGAAGTGGCGGGCTGGACGTTGCTTCCGAACTGCTTCACCCACCTGCGCACCGGCGAGACCGCCGCCGACAGCCGCATCCTGATGGCCGGGCTGCTCGCCGACGGGCTCAATCTCGGCCTGACCCGCATGGCCGAGGCATGCAGCATTGCCAGCCTTGGCCAGCTTGCCTGGACCGCCGACTGGCACATCCGCGACGAGACCTACGCCCTGGCGTTACGCCGTCTGGTCAACCAGCAGCAGCGCGAGCCCTTCGCGGCAAAATTTGGCAGCGGCACTGCTTCGTCGTCAGACGGCCAGTTCTTCCAGGCCGCGGGATTTGGCCGTGATGCCAGCAACCTCAACGCCCACTATGGCCAGAAGCCCGGGTTCAAGGTCTACACGCACCTATCGGATCGCTATGGCCCCTTCTACAGCAAGCTGATCGCGGCCACGGCGAGCGAGGCGCTGTATGTGCTGGACGCGCTGCTCTACCATCAAAGTGAGGTCTCGCCCCGGCGTCACCACACCGATGGCGGCGGCGATTCCGATCATGTCTTTGCCCTGTGCGTCCTGCTGGGCTTCCAGTTTGCACCACGCATTCCCGACCTGAAGCACCGGCGGCTCTACAGCTTCGGCAAGCCGTCCGACTATCCAACGCTGGAGCCAATGATCGCCGGGCGTATCAACGTGGCTCTCATCTGCACCTATTGGCCGGAGATCCTGCGCATCATCGCCTCTATCCGCACCGGCACTGTGACGGCGTCGCTGATCATGCGCCAGCTCGCCTCATACCCGCGGCAGAATGGCGTCGCCGCGGCGCTGCGCGAGTTGGGGCGGCTGGAGCGCACGCTGTTCACGCTGGACTGGATCAACGACCCCGAGCTGCGGCGTGCGACCGGCCAGGAACTCAACAAGGGCGAGTCCCGCAACAGCTTGGCCCGCGCGGTCTTCATCCATCGGCTGGGCGAAATCCGCGACCGTACCTACGAGAACCAGCAGCATCGCGTCTCCGGCCTCAATCTTCTCGTCACTGCCATCATTCTCTGGAACACGCGGTATCTGGAGCGCGCTGTGGCCGCTCTGCGTCAGGTCGAGGATGTTCCCGATCATCTGCTGGCTCATCTGTCCCCGCTCGGCTGGGAGCACGTCAACCTGACTGGGGACTACGTCTGGGCCGCCGCAGAACAGATGACGGAAAACCCTGACGGATTTCGACCGCTCCGGCTGCCCGCTGATCTCTCCCGCCTCGCCGCATAAGTTCATGGTTTGTCCGCTTATGCTACAGAAATGGGCCGTTCGTTAGTTCTGGCCATCAGCGTCTGCCCGGCCTTCCACGGCCCACCGCCGATCAGCGATGCCACCAGCCAATCACCACCGTCCCAGGGCAGCACCGCCGGCAGCACGTACCACAGCGCCATCCCCAACAGAACGCCAGCCGCTGCTACCACGCCAAGCCATTGCCGCTGCTCCTTGCGCATGTAAGCCCGCCCGATCAGAGTCTCCAGCTCGCGCGTCGCGGCACTCTGCGCCACCGCACCCTCCGCCATCACCTGGCCGGCGCGCGCCCCGGCCCGCTGCCCGGCCTCCGCGATCTGCTGGGCGAACGCCGCCGGCGTCAGCCTCAGTGCCGGCTGCGCCCTGATCTCGGCCAGCCGCGCCTGCATCGTGGCCAATGTCTGCGCCATCTCCCCCAGCGTCAGGCTGTAATCAACCGCTGGCGCCCCCTGTTCCGGCCGCAATCCCGTCGCGATCTCCCGTCGCAGCGCCGCTACCTCGGCCCGCAGCGCCTCGAACGCCCGCTCCGCCGCGCCGGCGTCAGCCTCGTCGTCCATCGCCACGCCTCACCGGCCGAGCCCAAGGCCCCGGCTATGCCGCAACCCCAGCTCGTGCGTCACCTCGTTATCGTCCCCCCGGCTCTGCACCACCCGCGCCAGCCGCGACCTCTCGGTGACGCCGAGCTGCTGCCCGCGCTGGCGCAGCACGCTGTCGAGCTGCGGGTCCCGTTTCAGCTCCTTGGCGAACCGCTCCAGCCGCCCGCCGATCTCCCGCTGCGCCAGATGGTCGTACTTCTTCCCGGCCTGCTCGTAGGCACGCTCCAGCTTGCCCCACGCCCGCACCGCCTCGCGCGCCCGAGCCTCCAACTTCTCGCGCGCCCCCCGCGCCGCCCGCCCCGCTTCGATCAGCGCCGCCAGCCCGGCGTCCGTGCCCGCTCCCTCCGCCAGCCGCGGCGCCTGGGTCAGCGCCGCCTGGAGATCCTGCCCGAAGCCCGGCAATTGGCCATCGAGCGCGCGATCGGCGTGCGCCAGGGCCGCCGTCTGGTGCGGCAGCACCGGCAGCCCGGCCTGGCGCATCCGCTCCGCATCCGACCAGGCCCGCGCATAGTCCCCCACCGACGGCCCCAGCCAGTCCACTCCGCGATCCCGCTTCGTCACCGCCGGCGCAACGACATGGGCCGGCCCCGCCTCGGCCCGACCGGCGTCCAGCTTCAACCCGGCGAACATCCCCCGCCGCGGCCGGGCGGGCTCACCACGCGCCACCTCCGCCACAGGCTCGCGCAGCACGATCTCGCTCTCCGGCACCAGGCCGCGCCGCTCGGCGTAGGCCCGTGCCGATCCACGCGTCTCCCCCGGAAGCTCCGGTTCGGCCTGCGTTCCTCCCGCCAGCGCGTAATCCAGGCTGGTGTCCTTCAGCCGCTCCCGCCCCAGCACAAGCGCCAGCCGCTCCCGGCTGCCCACCTGGTCCGCACTCCAATGCAGGTCCACCCGCTCCCGGTGCCGGCTCAACCCGACATATGCCGCGTGCCGGTCCATGTGGCTGCTCGCCAGCACATGTGTCCGGTCCACCGTCACCCCCTGCGACTTGTGCACCGTCGCCGCGTAGCCGTGGTCGATGTGCGCATAGTCCTTCACGTCGAAGCCGACCGACCGCCCATCGTCCAGCCGCACCACCAGCCGCTCGCCCCGGCCGGGCGCAGGCCCCGTGCGAGAGGCGCTGCCTCCGATCTCCGTCACCGTGCCGAGCGTGCCGTTCTTCACCCCCAGGCTCCGCTCGTTCCGCAGGAAATACACCCGCTCCCCCGCGGCAAACGCCCGCTCCCCGTGCTCCGTCTGCACCCGATAGTCCGCCCCCAGCTCCCCGGCTGCCTGGCGCACCGCCCGCGCCCGCTCATTCAGGTCGCGCACGTCCTCGCGCCGATACGCCAGCATGATCTGCCGCGCCTCGGGAGCCTCCTGCCGCGCCGCATCCCACCCGGCGATCACCGCCGCCTTGGCCGCGTCCAAGGTGGCGTGCCCCCGCACCATCCCCGCCGCTTCGTACCGCGCCAGCGCCTCGGCGGTCCGCCCGGTCGCCAACTCCCGCGTCGCCTGCTGCTGCCAGCCCTCCCGCTGCCGGCGCACCTCGGTGATCTCCACCGCCCCCACCCGCTCCGCGATCGCCCGGAATGCCGCCCCCGCCTCGATCGCCTGCAACTGCTCCGGGTCCCCCACCAGAACCACCTTCGCCCCGGCCGCCTGCGCCTGCGACAACAGCCGCTCCATCTGCCGCGAGCCGATCATCCCCGCCTCGTCCACCACCAGCACGTCGCGCGCGGTCAACGCCTCCCTGCCCTGCTCCCACTGAAACAGCAGACTGTGCACCGTCCGGCTGGCGATCCCCGCCCCCGCCTCCAACTGCTCTGCCGCAATCCCCGACAGCGCCGCCCCGCGTACACGCAAACCCTCCGCCTCCCAGGCGGCGCGCGCCTCGCCCAGCATCGTGCTCTTGCCGGTGCCCGCGTAGCCCACCACCACGCTCAGATCCTGCGCCTGCGTCACATGCCGGAACGCCAGAACCTGCTCCCGTCCCAACGTCGGCGACTCCAGAAACCGCCGGCGCAGGTCCACCCGATGCCCCTCCCGCTCGGCCAGCGCGCCCGCCGCCTGCTCCATCCGCTGCTCGGCCGCCAGCATCTCCCGCGTGGTAAACCGCTCCTGCCCGCGTCCGTCCGCCCCGAGCCGCACCAGCGCGGGCGACGCCTCCACCTTCGCCATCGCCGCCGCGAACTGATCGGCATCCGCAGTGTGTCGGTCCACCAGCCGTGCCAGGTCGCGCCGCGTGAACGTCGATTGCTGTCGCGCCAGCGCCCCCAGCACCAAAGAGGGATCAGAAATGATCCGCTCCCCGTTCCGCCGCGCCAGGCCATCGTGCTCCGCCGCCCGCTCGGCGTCCTCCCCACGCGCTTCGCGCCGCGCCCCCGCCGGGCCGATCTTGTTCTGCGGCTCCAGCCCGATCCCCTGCGCCGCGAGCGACCGGTGATCGACCCGGATGTCGTGCCCCTGCTCCGCCAGCCGTTCATTCGCCAGCGCCGCCCAGCGCTCTCGCCACCCGACCAGAACCTCCGTGCGGTTCCACTCCCGCACCTTCTTGCCGAACCCATCCGGCCCAACCCCCCGCATCGTCAGCATGACATGTGCGTGCAGCTGCTCCTCCCCGCTGGCTGTCCGGACCAAATGCACATTGAGGTCCGCCACCATCCCGTGCGCCACGAACTGCTCACGCACGAAATCCTGCGCCAGACGGATCGCCTCCGGCTGCGACAGCTCTCGCGGCAGGGAAATCTCGATCTCCCGCACAAGCTGCGCGTCCTTGCGCTTCTCTCCCGCCTCCACCGCGTTCCACAATGTCGCGCGGTCCAGCAGGCGCGCCGGCGCACCTTCCGGAAGGAGGATTTCCGAGTGGATCACGCCCGCCTTGTGGGTGAAGTCGTGCGTCCGGCCGAGACGGTCGTCGGGCAGCGCCTCGGCTGCCCGGTAGGCCGCCGCCGCTACCGCGCTGCGGCCGTCCGCGCGGCTGATCACCTTCACCGAAAGGTGGTAGATCGCCAATGCAAGCCGCTCCGGAGGGTCGGGAGCGGCTAGGATAGCCTGCGCGACGTTGCGCAGCAACGTATAAGCGCGCACTCACAAAATAGCTCCGTTTCACTACGCCGTGAGTGACGCGGCTCTCAGGGGTGGTCTATCGTGTCCCCATCACCCTGCGACCGGAGGCACCCCATGCGCAAGCCCGTCGATCTTGACGCCCAGATCAAGGCGCTCCAAGAGAAAGCCAAGTCCCTCAAGGACCGCCAGAGAACCCAGCTCGGTGAGCTCGTGCTGGCAACCGGGGCCGATACCCTGCCGCTCGAAGCCATCGCCGGAGTGCTGCTCGCCGCCGTCGAGCAGGCCCGGGAGAAACCCGAAGCCGTCGCGAGGTGGACCGAACGCGGCGCCGCGTTCTTTCGGGGAGACCGCAAGCAGGGCACTCGGGGAAAGAGGAACGGGGCCGGTGATCCTGCTCCGGGACCTTCGGGCGACGGTGCGCCGGCTCCGGCTGGCAACAGTCCAGCGCCATAGGCTCGACGCCCGCAAGGCCCGCACTGACATGCGCGATTGGGCCAAGGCGCGCCGCGAGCGCACCCACCACCTCATTGAACTCGGCGGCCTGGTCCAGAAAGCCGGCCTCGTCGAGCTGACCGACGACGATCGCGCCACCCTCTTCGGCGCCTTCCTCGATCTCGCCGACCAGTTCCGTGCATCGGACGACGCCGGCGACGATCCGCGCCACCTCGCCGCACGCTGGCGCCGCCGCGGCCTCCGTGCCTTCGAGGCCAATCGCGACGCCGCGGCTCAGGTGACGACACCGCCAGCACCGGAAAGCCCGGTCGTGGCCCAGGGAGAATCTGCGGGGAAATCGTAGAGTTTGAACGTCACCTCATCGCCCTCAATATCGACCTCAAGAACGCGATTGACCGGTTCCCCGAACCGGGCCAGTTCGTCGAGTGCGCCGAGGAAAAGCCGCTGCTGCTGCGCGCGATTGACGCTCGGGAGGATGATGACCAAGCCGGCGTGCAACGGCTGCGCCGCATAGAGCATCCGGAAGTCGCTGGCGTTGTTCGTGACCAGCACAAAATCCCCTTCGGCGGCATGGCGGGCGACGTTCCAGCCCTTCCATCCGGCCTTGCCGACACGGGTGACATGCTGGGCCTCGTGCCCGGCCTGGCTGGCGATCGAGACCAGATCGATGCTCAGGCACTCATCGATCAGAAACCTCACCCTGCCTCGATTGTCGCCAGCTTCCGGCGAGTGCTCTGTACCGGCGGCTGGTCATGCCAGGGCTGCGCGCGGGGACGCCCCCGGAGCGGGTATGCAGCCGCGTAGGTCGGGGCCAGGTGAACCATCTCGGCCGTCAGGCGCGGGTAAGCCTCAAGCAAGTCCCTCTCGGTTGAACCCTGCCCGATCAACGTCGCGATCGGATGCACGGGGATGCGCGTACCCCGGAATACAGGGGCGCCCCCCATGATGTCGGGATCGCTGACAACAAGGTCGCGGGCGCGGCGCAGCGCGCGCAGCGCGGTCGCCAGATCCCGCCGCGGCTCCCGCAGGTCGATGGTGAGGAAGCCCCCTTCGAGGGAGACCCGGTTGCGCGGCGCGGTTGCCAGGGCGTCGAACACCTCGCGGCGCAACTCGGGCACGAAGCGATCCGCAAGCCGCCGCTCCAGGGCAAGCGACATCAGCGCGCGCAGATCGAGCAATCGGGTCGCGTGCCCCGCCCGCTGGCCGGACACGGCCGGGATGGTCTTCTTGTCGATCGCGTTGTTCACGGCCTTCACCGACAGGCGCGTCAAAACCGCCGCTTCGGTCGGCGTGAACAGGGTGTCTTCGTGCGCTTGCATGAAGCACCATAATTATTCTCTACAGGGAGAATATATTATTCCGCCCGAAAAGCCAAGGGGGTGGCGGGACGACGCAACGGCGATGCGTGAGGGATCGTTACCCCAGGGCCGAGACCCGCGGCGGCCCGGGGCGAAGCCTGGAGCCTAACCCCGCCGCCGGGCGGGGGGGCACGCCCGGACAGGCCGGAACTAACGGACTGGCCAATTTGGTGGAGAATGGCAGGCGGCATGTTCACAACTTCACAGGTTCAAAACATCAGAAGTTCACTCAAGGTCGATAACGGGCACATTATGCCCCCTGAAAAGCTCGTTGAGCGCGCGGGCGATCACCGTTTGGGTGTCCTCGCCCGTCTGGGCCTGAACCAGTCGCAGGCTGCTCTTGAACCCGGCGGGTAGGTAAGCGCCGATATGCACCTTCCCTTCCCGGCTCGGCGCTTTGGGGCTGATGGTGCGGACGGGCGGCGGTTCCGGGATGGGAACAGGGGTAGGCGCGGCAGCCGTGCGGCCGGCAGCGCGATCAAGCCCGGCTTGCAGCGATGCGATCTTGGACATGTTCACCTGTTCTACTGTTCACAAATTCAAAACTGAACTGAAAGAGCGCGTCAAGTTCGCCGGCAGCCTTGCCGTCCTCGTCCAACTCCTGGGGCGTCCGGCCGCTCGTCATGGCGTCGGCGTAGGCCGAGCGGTGGCAAAGGTGAATCGGTGCGCAGGGCAGGCCGAAGGTCCGTTGCACCAGCTCGCGGGCCTCTGCGACTTGCCGGTTGGCCGCCGGGTGGACTCCGTTCAACACGACAAACGCCTTCGGACCGCCGGCAAGGCGAAGGATGTCGGCTGCGGCCGGCAGGGCCTCCAGCTCCACGATGTTCGTCCGGGTCGGGATCAGCACCAGGTCGGCGAAGCGCGCGGCGTTCAAGGCGCTGTCGTCGTTGCGGCCGGCGGTGTCGATGATGACGATTTCCGCGCCCATCTCCTCGGCGGCGGTGAGTGTCTGTTTCAGCCGGCTTGACTGAGCCGACACGACGGCGGGGTTGTTATCCGACCGCCGGTCCTTCCAGTTCGCAGCGCTCGCCTGGGGATCAAGGTCGATGACGGCGACTACCTTGCCGGCGCGGAACGCCGCCACGGCCAAGCCGAGGGCCACCGTCGTCTTCCCGGTGCCGCCTTTCTGGCCCAATAGTGAAATTGTGAACAATTCGCCTCCTGAACTTCTGACTTTTTGATTCATTGACTTTGTGAACATGCGGACCTGTGAAGTCAACCAAAAGTTGGCACCGCAGCCTCAATCCCCGGAAGCCGTGGCAAATTGGCACCCGAGGGGCGAGCTTGCGACTCCCGGAAAACGAGACAGGTCTATGGACAATTGACAAGACTACTGTTAAGCAGTATATTATGCAGGATGAACACTTCGAATGGCGCGACGACAAAGCCGCCCGCAACTGGCGCGAACACGGCGTTACTTTCGAAACGGCCCGGGACGTATTCAGGGACGCTTTCGCCATCGAGTGGGATGACCGGGGTCAGGACGAAGGCGAAGATCGCTTCGTGACGGTCGGCATGGTGGACGATCGCCTGCTGTTCGTCTCCTACACCATGCGGGGGGAGAGAATTCGGATCATATCGGCCAGGTTCGCGGAACCCTATGAGCGACGGAGGTATCACAATGAAAACCAGGCATGATTGGAGCCGCGCCGACGCGATGACCGACGAGCAGCGCCATGCCGCCGCGCTCGCTGATCCTGACGCCCAGCCCCTGACGCCGGAACGGCTGGCCGGCATGAAGCAGACGCCGCGTCTGAAAATCATCCGTCGGGCGCTCGGCCTGTCGCAGGAAGAATTCGCGGCGCGGTTTCAGATACCGCTCGGCACGCTGCGGGACTGGGAACAGGGGGCGGCGGAGCCTGACCAGGCCGCCCGTGCTTACCTGCGGGCCATCGCGGGCGATCCGGCCGCGGTGCAGCGTGCGCTGGCGGCTGCGCCTCATCCTCGATGAGCGAATAGGTGAAGCTGCAACGCCACAGGTCCATTACCGGGGATCCCGCTGCGGCTTGGCCGGTGACCGCCGTCGCGCCACTGCCAGCGCGGCATTCCGTGCGGTCAGCTCGGCATAGCCTTTGCCCTGAGTGCGCGCCTTGGTGCTCTCCTCCATCAGCCGGTCGGCGGTTTCCTGTGGCGTCCAGCCCCAGGTGATCGCCGTCATGCAGAACACGAAATCCGCCCGGCTGATGTCGGGGCCGGTTTCCTCGCTGTTCAACGGCGCGCCCTCGACGCAACGGGCATAGCTCGGCCAGCGGCGATTGCCGGGGGAAACGCGGGCGGGGCGAGGGGGCAGGGGCAGGGGCAGGGGCGATTCCGCCGGGGCCACCAGGCCGAGGCGTTCCAGCTCCTCGATGCTTGTGCGGCGGCCCGGCTGCGCCGCGCGGATCGTCACGCGCGGAAAGCCCGGCGCGTATTTCTCCTTGAAATTCAGGCTGCCGGCGACGCGGGTCGCGCCGCTTGCCGTCGCGTCGGCCCCGGTGCCCTTCCTGAGCCGCCGCGCGAATTCCTTATCCTCGTCGCCCTCGATCGCCACCCATGCCTGGTGATTGCCGGGGGAGGTTTCGAGGATCAGGAACACGGCGGGGGCGAGCTGGGCCAGGGCAGGGGCCTTGAGGTCGTCGAGCTGGATGAAGCTCACGCCGGGGCCATCCGGGCGGACGATCACGTTCTGCTGTCGGTGCTCGGCCTCGGCGAGGATCGCCGGCAGGGTGCGGGTCAGCGCCGCAAGCGGCACGCCGCGGCGGAAGCGCTGCTTGTCGCCGGCGGCATTCGTCCAGGTCATGTCGAAGCGCACGGCCCCGACGCTGGCAAAGGTATCCAGCATTGCCAGCCCCTCGGCGTGTCTGGTGTTCGCTTCGTTCTCGCCCATGCCCCCGCCCGTGCTTCTCTATCGTACCGAACTGCTCCGACCTTGCCTATGGGGAGGCCCGCGAAGCGGGCAGCATAAAGGGTGCGCGCCTCTTGGCGCGCTCCGCCTTTCTTCTCTGGTGGGTTCGATCAGTTCATGCGGTAAGGGGGAATAAGGTTGGAGGAGTGTTTCTCGGCACGGGATGCCGCCCGGTAAATCACTGCGGATTTGCCGGCTGCATCGCCCGGCCGAGCCGCGCCAGTGCCGCCGCGAGCCTGTCGCCTGGATCGCTGTCGAGTATCCCGACCATGCCCCGCAGCGTGCCGCCCGCCTGCCGCTCGGCCGCCGCCTGGGCCAGCAGGGAAGGCAGGGGAGGGTGGTCGCCCCAGGTGCCCGGCATGGGCGGCGGGGCCTCCGGCGGCTCCCTGTAGCCGCGCCACTGCGACGACGGCAGCACGGCGTAGGCGTTGGTCTCCTGCTCAAGGCAGAACCGGCCGTCCCGCCAGCTCTCGGCGCAGCGCCGCACCCAATTGAGGATGCCGAGGCTCTTGAGCCGTGCAAGCGCGTTGCGCACGGTGCGCTCGCACACATTGGCCTTGCGCGCGATCATCGCGTGCGAAGGATCGAGCCGGCCGCTCCCGTAATTCAGGAAGTCGAAGATCAGCGTGTGCAGCACTTGCAGCGCCGCGTGCCCCACGGCTCCGCCGTGGTGATCCTTGCGCCGGGTCTGGCGGTCGAAGTCACGAGCGCGGTGCCAGAGCCGCGTCGCGGCCTTCTTCGGCATGGGCTGGAAGCGAATCTCCTTGGTCGTGCTGTCCGACCAGACCGGCCAGGCGGCATGGGTATTCGGCCAGGCGAAGCCGGGCAGGGGGGGCAGGCTTGGGGCGAGCGTAGGCATGAATTCTCCCTTCGGGTTGCACAGCAACCCGCCCGAAGGGGCCGGAAATCGGCACAAAGCCGCCCGTTAGCGAAAACGGAGTTTTCGCTTGACTGGGGGCCTGAGTTCGGGGAAGCTCGGTGTTGTCCAGACACCAAGTTTTCCCCGGCCTCGGCCGGTATGCACGGCCCGCCCTCAAGGCGGGCTTTGCTGCTTCTGGGCTGTCTTTTTCTCCAGAACGGTTGATGACTCGGCAGCGCGACTCGAATCAGTCATGCGCCAACGCATAGCGTGCCGCGTCACGCGATTCGTGTCGAGAACATCCTGCAAATGCACGGAAAGACTTGGCTCTAGCGCCTTGCAAATGCGCCGCTTCGTGAGGCGGCGGCGTCTTTGCTACTGCCGCCCACCTCGGTGAATCGCGCTATCATGGTAACGTGCTCGTGCCCCATGCGATAATGATGGGAGTCTTGGAATGGCATCTGAAAAAAGAGTCCTTCGGTCAGAGCGAGGCGTCGCGCTCACCGAAGTGACACTGCGGTCCGGCGGGGCTATCGCGGCCGTCGCATACGTTGTGCAAAGCAGTCGGACACCAGAGGCGCCGAATTTCACCGATCTTGCCTCGGCTGAAGTCGCGTTCCGTGAGGAGGTTGAGCGCTGCACAACTCCAAGCCGCTAAAGCTCAAGCGTCCACCTTACCCCGATCCAGTTGGCACCGCCGGATATTTTTGGGTCCACGCCGGGCACCGAGAGACGGCGATCAACCATGCCATCCTCACCATCAGGGATTCATCCGCACGCGAGTTGGCTACCTTGGCTGACGATCCAATCATGGCTGAGCTGGCGGCCCCTATGGGGGAATGGGCCGTCGAGTCACTGATTCAGGGCGCATGGATGCGCGAATATCATGAGTGGGAGAAGGCCACAAAAAGCTATTTCGACGGTCAGTGTTCAAGAGCTGGCACTGCAAAACCCGATTGGAAGGGCAAGGTTCCAGGCATCACCAGAGCTGCATCCCACGTGGATAGAGTGCGTGCGCAATTGTCGTTGTTCTCAGCTACCATATCGGAAGGCACCCTTGCCATCCTTGATGAGCAACGGAACAGGATCAACGTTGCTAAACATGAGGATGAATACTTTGCCACGGAGCAAGATTATCTGGATTTGATAAACGCAGTTTCTGCCTTCTGGAACGAGCTCGCTACGCAAGAGGAATTTACGATGTCGCGCTAAGCAGCTGCGCGCAGTCCAATGTCTGGCGGCAGGTGCGATGGCTGCTCGCGGCGGATCACGTCCTTGATTGTCAGCCACATTCTGCTGCGGGAGGGATACTCATACCCACCTGCGCCCGTGTATTCGTCATATGGCTTGTCGAGCATGTATGATGACGCCTCGCCACGAAACACGACCGCTTCCTTGTCGTCGCACACAAAAAAGGCTGCCCTTGCGTTTCGAGGCCGGCGCTTTGAATAAATGGCTTTAAGCACCGGGGACAGGGAAATCAGGACGGTCTTTCCTACTTCAATCGAAGTGGCCTTTATCCGCCTTTGACGCAAAATCCAGACAGACTTGACTCTCCTACGCTGATAGTCGTTGCATTTTGCAACAAACTCTCTGTCCTCCTTCGGGGAGAACTCCACCTCAAAAGCCGCGCGCAGGCCGGGAACAAAGACATCCGCGCGGCGCGGCGGCAGATCGTGCTCTACCAGAACCTCGTAACCCTTATCTCGATAATGATCCCGCAAAAGGGCTTTCACAGCACGATGCTCTGGCGTCTCACCTTTGCCATAGCTACATGAACTGTCCGGCTTGTGCTTGAAATGCGGAATAACCCACCCGCCGATCCGCGCGTGCAACACGACGGGATTGCGACAATGCCGGCATAAATAGTCTTGTCGGTGAGCCAACCCCCGCGTGGCTTCAACTCTGTCATCCCCGAGCAAAGCGACCAACATCCATGCAACCTCGTTGTGCAGCCTAAACCTACGGATCGCGCGCTGAAAGCAATGCGCATAGCGTCGATAGTGCCAGAACAGCATCGGCGCGGGTCCAGCTTTCGACGTGTTCGTCTGCGTGCACTGAAAGGCTGCAATAGTGATAGAGGGCGTTCGCCGAGTCGTAGAGCCTCTGCCGCTTGCCCTTGGCAGTTCCTCCGCGAGACGATGCTTCGAATCCGTCGATCTTCCTCCACGCATCAAGTGCTTGCCTGACTTCATTGACGCAGCTCTTGTTGCCACTCTCTCCGCCTTGCGCCAAACCGGCGGCAGCGGCGTTGAGGCGTGCCCAAACCTTATCCCACGGCGCATTTCTGCTGACGACCAAGGGAATTTCCACCAAAACGCTCCCCATCGGCGAGACGTTGCGGATTTGCCCGTGCCAGGTGTCCCTGTCCACGTCGATCAGGATTGGCCCAGGTTCATTGAGATCGAGCCGGCACGCGTCGTAGCGGCCGGTCTGCTTATCCTCCGCGAAAGCACTGGCGTGCATGCTGATTGCGAAATCCGGCGGCTCGCCATCGCGGCAACGCTCCGCCGCTTCGAGCGCAGCAAATGTAAGGGGCAATCGCAGGTGGCCGCGAATGATGAATTGCCTCTGGCCTCCCGCAAATTCGTGGTCGGTGTCGATCACATAGCAGTCGGGATCAGTCGCAATGCCGAGTGGAAGGGGAGCAGGGTGCTTCCCACGGCAGGCAATTTCAGCCGTGATACCGCTGATTGTGACGCGCACGCCACGATCAAGGTGCATGACGTAGCTCAAGCGAAGGACTGCCCCATCGGCCGTCTTTGACAGAGAGATTTCGCCTCTTCGCTGTTTGGTGTGGGTAGGGCGCTCCCATCCCACCCCCTTCTGTGGCGTTTCTCGGTTCGGCCGGGAGCCGTTTCTCCGTCCCGGCCTGAACTCCCCAAGGCGCCGAGCGGAGCCGCGGTCAAGGATGGCCCGCCCCTTCGCGGGCCACCGCGCCCTTGCGCGGCGCGCAGCGTCCTTGACGGCGGCGAGCACGGCGCCAGGCTCGATCAGGTCGGGCACCCTGCCCCGGACTGGCGGGCGGACCGGGCGGACCCACTTACCCACTCCAAACAGCGAAGAACCGAGATTTCCTTCTGCGGAAAGTCGATGTTGCCGGCAGGCTGCCGCTTCGGCGGGCGGGCAAGATTGTCGGGAGCGAAAAAGAAAACCGGGATCGTCATCGCTTCACACCCTGATCCTCTCCACCTCATCGAGGCTGAGTTCCTCGCGCCGGCGATCGTAGAGCTGGGTCGTGCGGGTCGAAGCATGGTTCGCCATCTGCGCCGCCTTCTCCAGCGTGCCGCCGTTCTTGAGATAGGCCGTGATCCCGGTCGCCCGGAAGCTGTGGTTGCCGAGCCTGGTGGCGATACCGGCTGCCGCCGCGCGGCGGCGGATCATCAGATAGGCGCTCGCCTGCGGTAGCGGCGTGCGTGTCAACGGTCGGCCCTTGTCGCGGCCGAGCGTGCGGAACAGCGGCCCCTTGGGATCTCCGGCGAGGCTCGCACCTTCGATGTAGGCGGTCAGGTAGGTCTCAAGGTTGTGGTGGCACGGCATGGCGTGGCCCTTGCCGCCTTTCTCGCGCAAGCGCACCCAGAGCCGGCGCTGCTGCGTGTAAACGTCCTCCACCTTCATGCCGAGCGCCGCGCCGACGCGGGCGAAGCTGAACACCATCAGTCCGATCAGCGCCCGGTCGCGCAACCCGGCGATCGTCGTCGCGTCGATGCTGTCGAGCAGCGCGCGCGCTTCCTCCGGTGACAGCACCGGCGTCTTGCCGGTCTTCACCGTATGCGAGGGGCCGCGCACCGAGCTGGCCGGGTTCACCGGCATCACCTGACCGGTCACCAGCCAGTCGAACAGGTGTCGGATCGCGGCAAGCCGCGCCTTGACGGTCGGAGCAGCATGCGTCTGCTGCTGCAACTCGATCCAGGCGGCGACATGAAGCGGCTGTACCTCGACGATCACGCGCCCCCCGTGCTTCTCGAACCAGGCAAGGAAATCCCCCACCGCGCGGCCGTAGGCGCGGCGCGTGTGCGGGTTGCGGATGCGCGCGGCGAAGAATTCCAGAAAGCGCCGGCGGGCGTGATCGCCGGCCGCGGCGATTAGCGCGGGAAGGTTCGTCGTTATGGTGACCGGAACAAGCTGATTCATTGGTCGTCACCATTCGCGCGCCGACTGTCAACGATGCGCAACAGATGATTCGAGAGCATGATGATTTCCGCCACTTCGTCGGGATCATCGAGCGGTCTCTTGTGATGCGAATGGGGATTCTTGTAGGAGCCGATCGCACCAGCAAAAAGCTCCATACGGGCAACTTGCTCGCCACCATCCGTTTCAGTGTCGGTCAGCTTTCCCGCATTCGGCGAGGGGGCAAACGCCGCCCGCATTAATTTCACGCCGAGAAGTGTATCCGGCATATTGGCTGCTTCCCGCACAGCAACCTCGACCTCCCGCATCGCCTCGAACACTGCGGTGCTGTACTTTGCCCGATGATACAGTGCCCACACATCTTCGCGGATCGATGGGTGCAAGGTCTCCTTCGCGATGCGTCGTGCGGCAAACACCTTTCGGGCATCGGGTTCCTGTGCAAGCTGGCGTGCGCGGCGGCTAAGCCCAACCAACCCATTGGCGTCCTGGAATTCGGTTGTAGCTAGGAGAAGGCCAGCCCCCACAAGCCACGCCCAGGCTTCGCGAACCGCTCCCTCAACCCAAACCTGATGCCGCCCGTCATACTCACCGGGGTATCGTCCCCCAATCCATGCTTCCAGGACGCTTGCCAGGGAAAGTTGGGTCATGTGCTGGTTGTGCCACGTCGCAAGCACAGGCAGCATGCGCAACCCAAGCTCGTCAGGTTCCAGAGCGCACAGCACCTGAGGGTCGGGAAGCAACTCAATCAGCTTCGGCATCGGCGGGTTTCCGAATCGGTCGGGAGCTAGATTCTACCCCGCCCCCTACATGTGATAAAGGACATTGGACTAAACCGCTTCGCGGTAGTTCTGCGACGCGATCTACATAGCTCCGATT
>JABBNW010000095.1 GCA_019352115.1 Pseudomonadota bacterium | reverse complement strand
CTAGCGCCGCGCCGCGACGGACGGACCTCGTCGGCTGCTCGGCGCTGGTGCAGGCTGTGTCGGATCAAGACGAACTGTCACAGGGAGAAGGGCCGATGCCGGCGCCACCGGAATTCCAGACCGGGCAGGCAGCGGCCATCCCGGACGCGATCGCCCCGGACGGCTCGGAGGTGCGCCTTCTGTGCGCGGGACCGCGCGCCAGTATGGCGCTGTTCACCCTCCCGCTCGGCGCCGTGGCCCGCGCCGTCGTCCACCGCACGGTAGAGGAACTCTGGTACGTCGTCGCCGGCACCGGCCGGATCTGGCGGCGGCAGGGGCAGGGGAGGGAAGAGATCGTCGCGCTTCAACCGGGCGGGTCGATCAGCCTTCCGACCGGCACCTCGTTTCAATTCCGCTGCGATGGAGCGGAACCGCTGGTGGTCGTCGGCGCGACGATGCCCCCCTGGCCCGGCGCGGAGGAGGCGGTCCCGGTCCCCGGTATCTGGGAACCGACCGGATGACCGTCAGCTCGGGCCGGCGCCGCCTGTCAGGTCGACCCCGAGCGAAGCCCTCAGTGCACCGTCACCGGCACCATCTCGTGCTGCATGATGGCCGCGACCGCGGTCGCCTGGTCCGGCGCCACCGCCATCGGCGTACCGTCGGCCGCATGGATCGCAAAGCCTGGCGCCCCGTCGACCACCACCGGCCGCACGTAGGCGATCTGCGACAGGCCGAGGCGCGCCAGTTGCACTTCGCTCAGATGCCGGATATCGACGGCCCCGCCCACCGGCACGGCCTGTTCGTTCTCATATTGTTCGGTATTCATATCGATCTCTCCTGGGCGACCCGTCGGTCGGCGCCGCCCGCATGGGATGTGTGCGCCGGTCCTTCAGTCCCGGCTGATGCTGCCGTCCACCACTTTCGCCGTTCCGTTGCCGACGCCGTTGCCGGCCGGGCGGTTGATCGGGATGGTCTTCACCCGCGTTTCCGGCTGCGGTCGCGCGAGATCGACGTGCAACAGCCCGTTGTCGAGCGATGCACCGGTCACTTCGATCCCCTCGGCCAGTACGAAGGCCCGCTGGAACTGCCGGGCCGCGATGCCGCGGTGCAGGAACACCCGGTCGGCGCTGTCGTCCGCCTGCCGGCCGCGGATCACCAGTTGGTTGTCTTCCTGGGTGATCTGCAGGTCGTTCATCGTGAACCCCGCCACCGCCAGGGTGATGCGGAGCCCGCCGGGCCCGATCTGCTCGATATTGTATGGCGGGTAGCCGTCGGACGAGTTCTTGGATGCCCGTTCCAGCATCTGTTCCAGATGGTCGAAACCGAGGAACAACGGTGACGCGAACATGCGCGTGGTCATAGCCCCCTCCTTAGAGCGAAGCAGTTGCCCGGAACCCGCGGCATGGCATCCCGGTCGAGAACGAATTTGGCGCGCGCCCCCTGGTGTTGCAAGGGGGCGCCGGGGCAGGGCGGACGCAGCTCAGCTTTCGAGCTCGCTGTCCCAGTAGAGGTAGTCGCGCCAGCTCCGGTGCAGGTAGTTGGGCGGGAAGGCCCGGCCCTGGTCCTGCAGCTCCCAGGTGGTAGGCTGGCGCGGGTGGGCGCGCGGGAACATCGCGCATTCCCGCGGCAGGCGGGAGCCCTTGCGCAGATTGCACTCCCCGCAGGCGGTGACGACGTTCTGCCAGGTGGTGCGCCCGCCGCGCGAGCGCGGGATGACGTGATCGAAGGTGAGTTCCGTTGCCGGTCGCCGGCCGCCGCAGTACTGGCACTGGAACCCGTCGCGCAGGAACACGTTGAACCGGGTGAACGCCGGTCGCCGCGCCGAGGGGATGTAGTCCTTCAGCGCGATCACACTTGGCAGCCGCATGCGCATCGAGGGCGAGCGGACCGTCGTGTCGTATTCGCTGAGCACCGAGACGCGGTCGAGGAATACCGCCTTCACCGCGTCCTGCCAGGCCCACACGGACAGAGGGAAATAGGACAAAGGCCGGAAGTCGGCGTTCAATACCAGCGCCGGGAAATGCTGTCCGCCATCAGGCAAACCGCGCCCTCCTGCCTCGCGGACCCGCCGGAATGCGGCGCGCGAACAAGCCAGCGGGCGGATGGGCTGCCCGTCGAATCGCTGACGCCGCCGAGGTCCCTCGGCCCGCTTATCGCAAGCGGGGCGCGGCGGCGCAAGCCGGGGTTGGGACCGTCACCCGAAGGTCATCCGGCGGCCGGGGCGGCGAACACGCGCTGGAGGAACAGCCCGCCCATCGAGAGTCCCGTCGGGTCGATGCCGTGGCCGAGCCGGGGCACGAACGTTGCCTCGACCGGCACGCTGGCCTGGCGCAGCGCCGCCTCGGCGTCGCGGGAGCGGGCGACGGGCACGACCTCGTCTGCCTCCCCGTGCACCAGCAGGACGGGCGGGCGGTGGGTGAGTTCGGCGGCCAGGTGGTCGGCGCCGATCAGGGCGCCGGAGAAGGCCAGGATCCCGCGCGGCGCGACGGGCCGGCGCAGCCCGGTGAACAGCACCATCATCGCGCCCTGGCTGAACCCCATCAGCGCGCAGGCGTCGGCGGGCAGGCCAAGGCGGGCCAGTTCGGCGTCGATGAAGCGGTCGAGATAGGGGGCGGCGCGGCGCACCCCGGCCTCGGTCACCGCGGGCGTGCGGTCGGCCACGCTCCACCATTGCCGGCCGAAGCCGGAATCATGCGGGAAGGGCGCGTCAGGGGCGGCGAAGGCGGCGTGCGGCACAGCCGGCCCCCAGGCCGCGGCGAGGTCGATCAGGTCGCCGCCGTCTGCACCCAGCCCATGGCAGAGCACCACCAGTTGCTGCGCCGTCCCGCCCGCCGCCGGGGCCGTCCGCGGCCCGTCGATCCCGTCTGCCATCGCGCGCTCCTTCACCTCTTGTGCCGGTGCCCGGGTAGCCACATCCCTGGTGCGATGTCCATCGTCACCCGCTTCGCACCCAGCCCCACCGGGTATCTGCATCTCGGCCACGCCTTCGCCGCCCTGACCGCCTGGGGCCGGGCGCGGGCGACGGGCGGGCAGTTCCTGCTGCGGATCGAGGATATCGACCCCGCCCGCTGCCGCCCGGAGTTCGCCGCGGCGATCCTGGAGGACCTGGCCTGGCTCGGCGTCGACTGGGACGGGCCGGTGCGGGTGCAATCGGCGCATCTGCCGGCGTATCGCGCCGCGCTGGACACTCTGGCGGGGCGCGGGCTGCTCTATCCCTGCTTCTGCACCAGAGCGGCGATCGCGCGCGAGGTGGCCGGCGCGGCGGCGGCTCCGCAGGGACCGGACGGTGCGCCCCTTTATCCTGGCGCCTGCCGCGCCCTGTCGCCGGCCGAGCGGGTGGAGCGGATCGCCGCGGGCACACCCTATGCGCTGCGGTTGGACATGGCCCGCGCGGTTGCCGAGGCGGGGCCGCTCCACTTCCACGAGATCGATGCGGGCCAAGTTCTTTGTATACCGGAACGATTCGGCGACGTCGTGCTGGGCCGCAAGGATGCCCCTGCCAGCTACCATCTGTGCGTGACCCATGACGACGCGGTGCAGGGGGTGACCCTGGTCACCCGCGGCGAGGATCTGCGCCCTGCCACCGACCTGCACCGGTTGTTGCAGGCGCTGCTCGGCTGGCCAGCGCCGGCTTATGCACACCATCGGCTGGTGCGGGATCCGTCTGGGCGCCGGCTCGCCAAGCGGGACGGGGATGTGAGCCTGCGGGCGCTGCGGGCGGCGGCCACCACCCCGGCGGAGGTCCGCACTCGCGCCGGATGGGTCCGGCCCGACCGCGTCACCTGACGCATTGATCGATATCGAAGTATTGCCGACGTTTCCTAACCTTTGCGGGCGGTGATATCGGCCGCCGCCCACTCCGCCACCCGGGCCGCATTGTCGCGCCATGTGAAGCGGCGGGCGAGCAGGTCGGCGCGCGCCGCCTGCCCGAGCCGCCGGCGCAGGCCCGCATCCGTGGCCAGGCTGGCGACCGCCTGCCACATCGCCCCGGGCGCCTCGGGATCGAACAGCAGCGCCGTTTCCCCATGCACCAGGATCTCTCGGATATTCGGTTGGTCGGGCGCCACGATGGCGAGACCGGCGGCCATGTATTCGAAAATCTTCAGCGGCGAGGCGTAGGACACGACGCTGGGTTGCAAGGCGATGTCGAACCCGGCCAGCAGGCCGGGCACGTCCTGGCGCGCGGCGAGGCCGGTGAAGCGGACCCGGTCGGCGATGCCGAGCGTCTGCGCCAGGCGCTCGAGCTCCGGCCGCGCCGGGCCTTCTCCCACCACCACGAAGCTAAGCGCGTCGCCGGCGCGGTCTTCGGCCATCGCGCGGAGCACGGAATCGAGCCCGTGCCAGGCGCGGACGAAGCCGATGAAGCCGAGGACGGCGCTTGCGGAGGGTGCGCTGTCGGGGCGGGGGCGGAACTCGTCCGGGTCGGTGCCGTTCTGTACGACCTCGATCCGGTCTGCGGGGGCGCCTTGCGTAGCGATCAGGTCACGCAACGGTCCTGTGACGCAATAGATGCGATCGGCGCGACGCCAGACGAAGCGTTCCAGCATCCGGGCGATCCGTTCCAGGTGCAGCAGACCGGTGCGGCGGCGTTCGTCGGCAAGCGGGGAGTTGACCTCCACCTGGATCGGCAGGCCGCGGCTGCGGGCGAGCAGTGTGCCGGCGACGAAGAACAGGTTGTAGCGCTCGTAGATGATGTCCGGGCGGAAGGCCGCGGCGGCGCGGCGAAGGCGCAGGTAGGCCGGGAGGTTGTAGGCGAGTTCGGCCAGTTCGCCGAGGCTTTTGGGGAGCAGGCGGCGGGCCTGCGCGGCGAGCCGATTTTCGCCCCCGAAGGCGGCCTGGTCGTACATGCCGGGGCCAACCACGTGCACCTCGTGCCCCAACGCGCGCAGGGCGGCGACGAGGGCTTCGATGTGGACGCTCTGGCCGTCGCGGGACTGGACGCGGTGGCTGTAGAGGATGCGCATGGGGCGGGGGGGCCTTGGTGGTTGGTGCGGGCTTGGGGTGGGGGACTGCCGTGCGGGACGGGATGACGCGACCGATCCCGCCGGCGCGGGCATGGGGGGTGGACGCGGGATGGGAGGCTGCCGTGCGGGACGGGATGACGCGACCGATCCCGCCGGCGCGGGCGTTGGGTGCCATGCGGGGGTGGTCTCCGTGTGGGGGGCGGTGCGCGGCCGTATCATCGGGCAGGCGTGCAGAGCGGGCAACCGGCGCAACGGCACGGGCCGCTTGTGATGGCGCGCATCGAGCACGGTCTTCATGCGCCAGACGGGAACCCGCCGGGCCGGCTTGTGGACGGAGGGGCGGGTTGAGCGCGCGGTGGCAGACCGAAGAGGCCCGCCGTCCCTACAAGAGCCGGACCGCCGTGGCTTCCCTACAGATTTCCCCGTGGTAGGCTGCTTCCGCTCCAAGCTTCTGGTCGCGCGGTGATTTTCCGCCTCTTGCCGGGCAGAAAATTACAGCAACCCCAACTGCGGGGTATCGACCGACTCGGTTTTCGTTGGCTGCCCCAGCGGCAGCCGCATCAGCGCGTACTGCCTGTCCAGACCATCCGCGCGGAGCTGCACGGCTACATCGCCCGCGCGCGGGCCAACCCCCCATGACTTCTCCCTGACGTGACTTCGCGGAAACCTACGGGATCGAAATACGGGTCAACTCCAGGTCCCTTTGGCTGCCGGACGCCAAAGCGACGGAACTGCACCGCGTGTTCGCCGCTGAGATGGAGCAGCGGTATGAAGTGGCGGACCCGGAGCGACCGCAGGTCGGCGGCCTCGACTTCTGATCCCGAAGCGCCGGCGTTGGCGCCGCGTCGCCCGCGGTCTAGGGTGCGCCCGCCCCAGCCCCCAGCTCCGCCGCATGTCGAAGACCCACCGCCTCGAGCTCATCGCCGTCCCGGACTTCCCCCTGGTCCGCCCCGGCGACGACCTCGCCGCCCTGCTCGCCGACCGCCTGACCGCAGCCGGGCTCGCCCCGCGCGCGGGGGACGTGCTTGTGCTCGCCCAGAAGATTGTTTCCAAGGCGGAAGGCCGGATCGTCGATCTCGCCACCGTCACCCCGTCCCCCCGCGCCGTCGCGCTGGCCGCCGAGGTCGGCAAGGATCCGCGTCTGGTCGAAACGATCCTGTCGGAATCGACCCGCGTCGTGCGCCACCGCCCCAACCTGCTCATCATGGAGCACCGGTTGGGGTTCGTGATGGCGAACGCCGGCGTCGATCATTCCAACCTCGCCGCCCCCGGCGGCCCGGATCAGGTGCTGCTGCTGCCGCGGAACCCGGACGCCTCCGCCGCCGGCCTGCGCACGGCGCTGGAGGCAAGCTTCGGCGTCCGCCTTGCCGTCGTCATCACCGACAGTTTCGGCCGCCCCTGGCGCCGCGGCAGCGCCGGCGTGGCGATCGGCGCCGCCGGTCTGCCCGCGCTGGTCGATCTGCGCGGCACGCCCGACCTGTTCGGCCGCACCCTGGAAGTGACCCAGGTCGGGCTCGCCGACGAGATCGCGGCTGCCGCCTCCCTTCTGCAAGGTCAGGGTCCCGAGGCCCAGCCCGCGGTCCTGCTGCGCGGTCTTGCCTGGTCCGCGCCGGACGCGCCCGCGGCCGACCTGGTCCGCCCGCCGGCGGAGGATCTGTTCCGGTGATCGTGGCCCTGTCGGGCGGTATCGGCGGCGCCAAGCTGGCGCTCGGTCTCGCGCATGTCCACGACCCCGCCGAACTGCTGATCGTTGCCAATACGGGGGACGATTTCACCCATCTCGGCCTTGCCATCTCGCCGGACATCGACACGCTGCTCTACACCTTGGCCGGGCTTGACAATCCGGACCTGGGCTGGGGCCGGCGCGACGAAACCTGGGCGGCGATGGAAACCCTGGAGGCACTGGGCGGGGAAACGTGGTTCCGGCTGGGCGACCGCGACCTCGCTCTGCATCTTGCGCGCACCGAAATGCTGCGCGCCGGGCACACGCTCGCCGCGGTGACCGACCGCTTGCGCCGTCGCCTCGGCGTCACGCCGCGCATCTTGCCGGCGAGCGACGACCCGGTGCGTACCCGGCTCGATACCGATCAGGGCGAGCTCGACTTCCAGGAGTATTTCGTCCACCGCCGCTGCGTCCCCGCGGTGCGCGCGATCGCTTTCGCTGGCGCCGCGACGGCCCGCCCGCTGCCCGCGGTCATCGACGCCATCGCCACGGCCGAGGCCGTCGTGATCTGCCCGTCCAACCCGTTCATCAGCATCGATCCGATCCTGGCGGTACCGGGCCTGCGCGCCGCGCTCGCGGCCACGCCGGCGCCGGTCGTTGCGGTCTCGCCGCTCATCGGCGGACGTGCCGTGAAAGGCCCGACGGCGAAGATGATGTCCGAGCTTGGCCTGCCCGTCACTGCCGGCGCGGTGGCCGCGCACTACGCCGACCTGCTCGATTTTTTTGTGGCCGACCCGGACGACGCGGCGGCGCTGGCGGAGATCGACGCAAGCGTGGTCGCGGCTCCCACCTTGATGCGCAGCCTGGCCGACAAACAGGCGCTGGCCCGCATCGTGCTCGCCGCCGCCGGCGTTCCGGTGCTGTCGCGGACCGGCGGATGATCGGGGTCTGGGCCGCGCTGCCGGTGAAGGGATTCGCCGGCGCGAAACAGCGTCTTGCCGCCGTGCTCACCCCGTCGCAGCGGCAGGCGCTGGCGACGGCCATGCTGGAAGACGTGCTGGAAGCACTCGCCGCTGCGCCGCTGGACGGCATCGTGGTCAACACCGCCGACCCGGAGGCCGCGGCGCTGGCACGCGCCTGGGGCGCGGAGGTGATCGCCGATGACGCCGCCACCGGTCACACCGGCGCCGTGGCGGCCCTGGCGCGCCACCTTGCCGCTGCCGGCCGGGCCGCCATGCTGGCGCTGCCTGGCGACATCCCGCGCGTCACGCCCGCCGAGATCGCTGCCCTATGCGACGCGGCCGGGCCGGCGCCATCCTTCACGATCGCCCCGGCGCGCGATGAACTCGGGTCGAACGCCGTGCTGCTCGCCCCGCCGCTGGCGGTGCCGTTGCGGTTCGGTGACGACAGCTTCTTTCCGCATCTCAAGTCCGCCCGGCAGGCCGGAATCGAACCGAGAGTGGTGCCGCTGCCGGGCATCGGCCTCGATATCGATACGCCGGCAGACATCGACGCGCTGCGCCTGATGGGCGCCGACCGCCCAAGCCGGGCGCAGCAGATGCTGGCCGGCTTCGGTCGCTGAGAAAGAAGGCCAGGGGGGCCAGCGCCCTGGCCAGCGCCCCCTGGCCTTCTTTCCTCAGGCTGCGGCGGCCATCTGCCCGTTGATCGTCAGCCCCTGTGCCCCGGCCGACACGTGCACCGTGTCGCCTTCGCGGATGCTCCCTTCCAGGATCATCCCGGCCAGCGCGTTCTGCAGGCTGCGCTGGATCACCCGCTTCAGCGGCCTGGCGCCGTACGTGCTGTCGTAGCCTTCGTTTGCGAGCCATTCCAGCGCCGCGCGATCCAGTTCTATCCCGATCTTGCGGTCTGCCAGCAGCGCCTGCAGATGGTCCACCTGGATTTGCACGATCGCCGCCATGTCCGCCCGTTGCAGGCGGCGGAACAGGATGATCTCGTCCAGCCGGTTCAGGAACTCGGGGCGAAAGTGAGCGCGCACGACGCGCATAACCTGGCCCTGCACCATCGTGGTTGGTTCACCCTCGGGCTGCGCGGCCAGCACTTCGCTGCCGAGGTTCGACGTCAGCACGATGATCGTGTTCTTGAAGTCGACCGTGCGGCCCTGGCCGTCCGTCAGCCTGCCATCGTCCAGCACTTGCAGCAGCACGTTGAAGACGTCCTCGTGCGCTTTTTCCACTTCGTCGAACAGGATCACCTGGTAGGGGCGCCGGCGGACGGCTTCGGTCAGCACGCCGCCCTCGTCGTAGCCGATGTAGCCAGGGGGCGCGCCGATCAGGCGGGAAACGGCATGCTTCTCCATGAACTCGCTCATGTCGATGCGCACCATCGCTCGTTCGTCATCGAACAGGAACTGCGCGAGCGCCTTGCAGGTCTCCGTCTTGCCGACACCGGTGGGGCCGAGGAACAGGAAGCTGCCGATCGGCCGGTTCGGGTCTTGCAGTCCGGCCCTCGCGCGGCGCACGGCGTTGGCGACCGCGGTCAGCGCTTCTTCCTGGCCGATCACCCGATGGCGCAACTGGTCTTCCATGCGCAGCAGCTTGGACCGTTCGCCTTCCAGCATCTTGTCCACCGGCACGCCGGTCCAGCGCGACACCACGCCGGCGATGCCTTCTTCCGTGACTTCCTCGTTCACGAGCTTGCCCTGATCGGCGGCGGCTTCCAGCTTGCGCTCGATGTCGGGGATCACGCTGTACCTGAGCTCCCCGGCGCGTGCATAGTTGCCCTCGCGCTGCGCCACCTCGACCTCGGATTTCGCCTGGTCGAGCCGTTCCTTGAGCTTGTGGCTCTCGGCGACCTTCTCCTTCTCCGCGCTCCATGCCGCCGTCATGGCGTTGGATTTTTCTTCCAGCTCGCCCAACTCCTTCTCGAGTTTCACCAGCCGATCGCGGGAGGCGGCGTCGCTCTCCTTGCGCAGCGCCTCGCGCTCGATTTTGAGCTGGATCACGCGGCGATCGAGCTCGTCCAGTGCTTCCGGCTTGCTGTCCACTTCCATGCGCAGGCGGCTTGAGGCTTCGTCGATCAGGTCGATCGCCTTGTCGGGCAGGAAGCGGTCGGTGATGTAGCGGTTCGACAACGTCGCCGCGGCAACCAGCGCGCCGTCGGTGATGCGCACGCCGTGGTGGGTTTCGTATTTCTCCTTGATCCCGCGCAGGATACTGATGGTGTCAGCAACGGACGGCTCGCCGACGAACACCGGCTGGAAGCGCCGCGCCAGAGCAGCGTCCTTCTCGATATGCTTTCGGTATTCATCGAGCGTCGTGGCGCCGATGCAGTGCAGCGCACCGCGCGCGAGTTCCGGCTTCAGGAGGTTCGACGCATCCATCGCTCCGTCGGCGCGGCCGGCACCCACAAGGGTGTGCAGCTCGTCGATGAACAGGATGATCTCGCCTTCCGCGGACTCGATCTCCTTCAGCACCGATTTCAGCCGTTCCTCGAATTCGCCGCGATATTTCGACCCGGCGACCATCGACCCGAGGTCGAGCGACAGCAGCCGCTTGCCCTTCAGCGCCTCCGGCACGTCGCCGTTGACGATGCGGAGCGCCAAGCCTTCCACGATCGCGGTCTTGCCGACACCTGGCTCGCCGATCAGGACGGGGTTGTTCTTGGTCCGCCGTGCCAGCACCTGGATGGTGCGGCGGATTTCCTCGTCCCGCCCGATGACGGGATCGAGCTTACCCTCGCGTGCCCGGGCGGTGACGTCGGTCGCGAATTTCTTCAGCGACTCGAACCCCGCCTCGGCGTTCTCGCTGGTCACCTTGCGGCCCTTGCGGATGTCGGCGACCGCCTTCTCCAGCGCCTGCGCGGTGGCGCCGGAGGCGGCTAAAGCACGTGCGGCGGGCGTGCCGGAGGCGGCGAGCGCCACCAGCAGCCGGTCCTGCGCCACGAACTCGTCGCCGGCCTTGGTCGCGGCCTGTTGCGCCGCGTCCAGCACGCGCACGAGGTCGGGCGTGATCTGCGGCTGGCCGGCGCCGGCACCCTGCACCTTGGGCTGGCGCGCGACCTCGGCTTCCACCGCCGCGAGTACGGGGCGGGGATCGCCGCCGGCGGCGCGGATCAGGCCGGCCGCGGCGCCTTCCTCGTCGTCCAGCAGGGCTTTCAGCAGGTGTTCGGGCGTGATCCGCTGGTGGAACTCGCGGATCGCGATCGTGGAGGCGGCCTGGAGGAAGCCGCGGCTGCGTTCGGTGAATTTCTCGATGTCCATGGGGTGTCCCTTTTGCTCAGGCGACATGTCGTGCGGATGGTCCTGCCCCCGCCCCTCCCTGAGGCGACGGAAACATGGACCTTTCGCAAAGGAGGTGGGAGGGCGCAGACTGCCGCTCAAGAGGGGACCCGTCGATGCGCATCGAGTATCTCTATCGGTATCCGGTGAAGGGCCTGTCCGCGGAGGCGCTGGAGGCGGCCGAGGTGGCCGAGGGCGGCGCCATCCCATGGGATCGCGCGTTCGCGCTGGCGCAGGGGGATGCGCCGTTCGATCCGGCCCGGCCGGCCTGGCTGCCGAAGACGAATTTCATGTGCCAGATGCGCGATGCGCGGATCGCCGGGCTGCGCGCCCTGTTCGATCCGCGCTCCGGCCGGCTGGCGATTTCGGCGCCGGACGGGTCGGGCGTGACCGCGGATGTGCTGACCGAGGCGGGGCGGGAAGAGATCGAGCGCTTCCTGGTGGCCTTCCTGGGCCCCGACGCCCGCGGGGCGCCGCGCTTCCACCACATTCCGGGCTTCGTCTTCGGCGACCAGCGCCGGCCGGTAGTGAGCCTGATCGGGCTGGCCAGCCTGCGTGATTTCGAGGCGCAGGTGGGTGCGCGCCGCCACCGCCGCCGCTTCCGCGCCAATGTCTGGTTCAGCGGCGCCCCCGCCTGGGCGGAACTGGACTGGGTCGGCCGAGAAGTGCAGATGGGCGGGGCGGTGTTGCGGGTGGTCAAGCGTATCGCCCGCTGTAAGGCGACTGAGGTCAACCCGCTCACCACCGAGCGCGACGCCGATCCGGTGGCCGAACTGCGACAATTTTATGGGCACAGCGACCTCGGCGTGCATGCCGAGGTGATCGAGGGCGGCCGCTTCGCAGTTGGCGACGGGATTGCGCTGCTGCCCGTCTGACCGACGCCGGAGCGGGGGCACCGGAGCGGGGAGGCGGCTCCCCGCTCCGCCCCGGGATCAGCCGCTGCCGCCGCCGACATAGGGGGGCAGAGCCTGGAGCATCGCCTTGGTGGCGCCATGCATCATCATGGTGTTGTGCCCTGTCATCATCGCCAAATGCGCGAGCGGCACAGCGACGAGCTTGCGTCCGCCGACGAACCCGCCGACCGACAGCACGGCTTCGGCGGACGTGCCGGCCGGCGAGACCAGCACGTCGGTCACGGTGCCGATCTGCTGGTGCTGGTCGTTGAAGACCGGCGTGCCGACCAGCTGGCTGGATCGCCACATCGTATGCTGGGACATGCCATGCGCGAACGCGGCAGGCACGAAGGCGAGCGGCGCGGGGGCGGCGGCGGCGACACCGAGTGCGAGGGCGGCGACGGCGAAGAGCCTGGCTGCGTTCAGCATGAAATCCTCCTGTTGGTTGGCTGCGGACGCACCCTACGCAGCGGAGATTCGGCGCGGAAATGCCGTTTGCCTATGGTGACGATGCGGGACGGGTATGGTGCCGGCCTTGCGCCGATGCGGATTTTCCGCCCTGATCGCTCCGGCCGCGCCCGGGCGTGCGGCGGCGAGGCGGGGGAAACGTGCCGATGACGGCGTGGGACTACATCGTGGTGGGGGCCGGCTCGGCCGGCTGCGTGCTGGCCAACCGGCTGACCGAGGACCCCTCGGTCCGCGTGTTGCTGCTGGAAGCCGGCCCGCGGGACAATAATTTCTGGATCCAGATCCCGGCCGGCTTCAACAAGCTGATGAACGACACCCGCTACAACTGGTGCTTCGAGACCGAGCCGGAGGACAACGTGCGCGGCCGGCGCATCCCGATCCCGCGCGGGCGCACCCTGGGCGGATCGAGCTCCATCAACGGGATGCTGTACGTGCGCGGCAACCCGCTCGACTACGACACCTGGTCGCAATTCGGCAACCGCGGCTGGTCGTATGAATCGGTGCTGCCCTATTTCCGCAAATCCGAGCACTACGAAGGTGGCAGCGACGACACCCGCGGCCACGGCGGCCCGCTCAACGTGATGCCGATGCGCGAGCGCCACGAGATCTGCGATGCCGTGATCGCCGCTGCCGCCGCCGAGGGCTGGCCCACCAACCCCGACTACAACAACGGCAGCCAGGAAGGGTTCAACTACTACCAGGTGACGCAGAAGAACGGCCGCCGCTGGTCCACCGCGCGCGCCTTCCTCGACCCCGCCCGGTCACGCCCCAACCTCCGCATCGAGACCGAGGCATTGACCACCGCCGTGCTGCTGGACGGGGCGCGCGCCGTCGGCGTGCGCTACACGCAGGGCGGGCAGGTCCATGAAGCCCGCGCGAGCGGGGAGGTGCTGCTGGCCGCCGGCGCGGTGAAGTCGCCGCATCTGCTGGAACTGTCTGGCATCGGCCAGCCGGAGCGACTGGCCGCGCTCGGCATCCCCGTGGCGCACGCACTGCCCGGGGTGGGGGAGAACTACCGCGACCATTTCGCTCCGCGCATGAACTGGCGGGTGAAGCTGCCGATCACCCTGAACGAGCAGGTGCGGGGCTTCAATCTGGCCCGCGAGGTCGTGAAGTATTTTGCCTTCGGCCGCGGCATCCTGACTTTCACCGCCGGGATCGTGTACGGCTTCGTCAGGACCCGGCCGGAGCTGGCCGCACCCGACGTGCAGTATCATTTCGCCCACGCGAGCTACGCCACCGCGGCGAAGCGCGTGCTGGACACGACGCCCGGCATGACGCTCACGGTGTATCAGTGCCGGCCGGAATCGCGCGGATCGATCCACGCCATATCCCCCGATCCCACCAGCGCGCCGGCGATCCGGCCCAATTTTCTGGCCGAGGAGATCGACCGCCAGACCGTCGTCGCCGGCATGAAGCTCGGCCGGCGCATCATCGACCACGCGCTAATGGATCGTTATCGTGCATTCGAAATGAATCCAGGCGAACTGGTGCAGACCGACGCCGAGTGGCTGGAATTCGCCCGCAACAACGGCCAGACCACCTACCACGTGGTCGGCACCTGCAAGATGGGGCAGGATCCGATGGCGGTGGTCGACGATCAGCTGCGCGTGCACGGGATCGCGCGGCTGCGCGTGATCGACGCCTCCATCATGCCGACCATGGTTTCGGGCAACACCAATGCTGCCGTCATCATGATCGGCGAGAAGGGCGCCGATCTCGTGCGTGCCGCGCGGGCGGCGGCTTAGGTCAGCGGTTTTTGGAGGCCTCGTAGCGCGCCTTGTGTTCCGCGTTGGGCGGATAGAGACCGGGCAGGGGCAGGCCCTTGCCCACCTCCTCCATGATCCAGGCTTCCAGGCGCTCCTGCTCGGCGCCGCCGGCGGCGATCTCGTCCACGAAGGCCGCCGGGATCACCACGGCGCCATCGGCGTCGGCCAGGATGAGGTCGTTCGGGAACACGGCGACGCCGCCGCAGCCGATCGGCTCGTCCCAGTTCACGAAGGTTAGGCCGGCGACCGAGGGCGGGGCCGCGGCGCCCGCGCACCATACCGGCAGGCCGGTGCCGAGCACGCCGGCGAGGTCGCGTACCGCGCCGTCCGTCACCAGTGCGGTGATGCCGCGCTTGGCCATGCGCGCGCACAGGATGTCGCCGAAGATGCCGGCGTCGGTCACGCCCATCGCATCGACGACGGCGATCGCCCCGTCCGGCATCGCCTCGATCGCGGCGCGGGTAGAGCGCGGGGAGGACCAGGATTCCGGGGTCGCCAGGTCTTCGCGCGCCGGGACGAAGCGCATCGTGAAGGCGCGGCCGATCAGGCGCGGCTGGTCGGCGCGCAGCGGCTTCGGTCCGCGCATCCAGATGTTGCGCAGGCCTTTCTTGAGCAGCAAGGTCGTGATGGTGGCCGAGGACACGTGCCTCAGTGCCGCGATGATGGATGCGTCGTCCGCCATGGGGATGCCCTCCGACCTGTGTGCGCGCGGTGGTTAGGGCGCGGCGCGCCCCGGGGCAAGAGGGGAAGGCGATCCGTGTGGCCTTCGCGGCCGGCGGTCTGTACCGTGGTGGCAACTTCCAAGGAGCCCCGCCATGCCCGCGCCGACCCGCGTTCTGCTGTGGACCGACACCCCGACCGCCTATCTTGCCGCGATCGCCGCGGCGGGGCTCGACGGGCGGGTGGCGGTCGAGACCCTGGGGCGGGGCGAAACGCCGTCCGCTGCGCAGATGGCGGGCACCGAGGCGATGCTCGGCTGGGGCGCGCCGCCGGGGCTGCTGCCGCGGATGGAGAAACTGCGCTGGGTGCAGGCGCTGACCGCGGGGGTGGAGGGCTGGCTCGCGCTGCCCGACCTGCCGGCGGGGCTGACCCTGACCTGCGCGCGCGGGACGCACCGGGAATCGATGCCGGAGAACATACTGGGCGCGCTGTTCTACCTCACCAAGCCGTTCGCCGCGGCGGCCGAGGACCAGAAGCGCCGGCACTGGGCGCGGCGGGTGGCGACGCCGCTGAATGGCCAGACCTTGGGCATCCTGGGGCTGGGCGCGATCGGGCAGGAAGTGGCCCGCCTCGCCGGCGCGGTGGGGATGCAGGTGATCGGCACGCGGCGCGGCGGCGCGAAGCTGCCGGGGCTGGCGGAGGTGTTCCCGCCGGAACGGACGGACGAGGTCCTGGCCGCGGCCGATTTCGTCGTGCTGCTGCTGCCGGCGACGCCGGAGACCGAGAACTTCATCGACGCGCGGCGGCTGGCGATGATGAAACCCGGCGCCTGGCTGCTGAATTTCGGGCGTGGGCACCTGATCGCGGATGCCGACCTGATCGCCGCGGTGCAGGCGAAACGGATCGCCGGCGCGATGCTGGACGTGTTCCGCCAGGAACCGTTGCCGCCGGAACATCCGTTCTGGACCACCGAGGGGATCACCGTGCTGCCGCATATCGGCGGCATGCACCCGCAGCGGGACAAGGTGGTGGCGCGGCTGTTTGCGGAGAACCTGGGACGGTTCGTGGCTGGGCAGCCGATGCGGGAAGTGGTGGACCGTGCCG
>JABBNW010000094.1:4713-15751 GCA_019352115.1 Pseudomonadota bacterium | reverse complement strand
TAGTCCCCTGGACCCCTTCTTTTGGGTTCCAAGGGCCCTGCCCTTGGCGGGGTCCAGGGGCAGAGCCCCTGGCCTTGCTTGCTTCCTCCCTCACGCCGCCACCCCCGCCCCCGGCGGCGGCACCGGCATGCCCTGTGCCGCGTAGTCGCGGAGTTTGTTGCGCAGGGCGCGGATCGAGATGCCGAGGATCGTTGCGGCATGGGTTCGGTTGCCGAGTGTATGGCCCAGGGTTTCCAGGATCAGGTCGCGTTCCACGGCCTGCATGGTGCGGCCCACCAGGCCGCTGATCCCGCCCGGGATGTGTGGCGCCGTCGGGGTTTGGCCTTGCGGGCCGACTTCGATCGCTTCGCTGCCGATCTGCGGCCCCTCGGCGAGCAGCACGGCGCGGTGGATGGTGTTTTCCAGCTCCCTTACGTTGCCGCGCCAGGCATGGCCGCCGAGGCGGGCGAGTGCGGCGGGTGACAGGGCGCGATAGGCGAGCCCGTTTACCTCGGCGTAGCGACGGGCGAAATGTTCGGCCAGTGCGACGATGTCGCCGGGGCGTTCGCGCAAGGGGGGGATACGCAGGCTGATGACGTTCAGGCGGAAATAGAGGTCCTCGCGGAACGTACCGCGCGTGACTTCCGCCGGCAGATCCCGGTTGGTGGTGGCCAGGATGCGCACGTTCACCCGCACCGGCGCGGCGCCGCCGAGCCGGTCGATCTCGCGTTCCTGCAAGGCGCGCAGCAGCTTGGCCTGCAGGCGGATGTCCATCTCGCTGATCTCGTCGAGCAGCAGGGTGCCGCCGTCGGCCGCTTCGAACTTGCCCACCCGGCGGGCGATGGCGCCGGAGAAGGCGCCCTTCTCGTGGCCGAACAGTTCCGATTCCAGAAGATTATCGGGGATCGCGGCGCAGTTCAGCGCCACGAACGCGCCCGCGGCGCGGCGGGAACGGCGGTGGATGTGGCGCGCCAGCACTTCCTTGCCGGTGCCCGATTCCCCGGTGATCAGGACGGAGGCGTCCGCGGCCGCCACCTGCTCGGCACGGCGGACCGCGGCTTCCATGGCGGGGTCGCGCACGATCAGCGCGTGGGTTTCCCCCGCGGCGGCTTCCAGGATCGCCGCGATCAGCTCGGGGTCGGGCGGCAGCGGCAGGAATTCGCGCGCGCCGGCGCGGATCGCGGCCACCGCGGCGTCCGGATCGGCATTGCTGCCGCAGGCCACCACCGGCACGGCGATGCGTTCGGCGGCGAGCGCGCGCACCACCGCGCCGACGTCGTGCGACAGCTCGCACAGCACGAGGTCCACGCGCGCGTCGGCGCGCAGCCGGGCGAGCGCCGTCTCAGCGTCGTCCGCTTGGTCGAGCTTCGCGCCGCGCGCCATGGCGATGCGCGCCGCCTGGCCCAGTTCGCCCGCGAGCGAGCCGATGATCAGCACACGCATGGCGGCGGGGCCTCCCTCAACCGGTCCGATCGGCCTTGACGATTTCCGTCATCGTCACGCCGAGCCGGCTGTCATCCACCATCACCACCTCGCCGCGCGCGACCAGGCGATTGTTCACATAGATATCGATCGCCTCGCCCAGCTTGCGGTCGAGTTCGACCACCGCGCCGCGGCCGAGTTTCAACAGCTGGCTCACTTGCATCGTGGCCTTGCCGAGCACGGCGCTGACGGTGACAGGGATGTCGTACACCGCCTCCAGGTCGCGGGCGCCGCGCGGGCCGGCGGGATCGCCGCCCGTGCCGGCGTCCGGCAGTTCGGCGAGGTCCAGATCGTCAGGCATCCACGGTCTCCGGTAAGGGGGCAAGGTGCAACGCGGCGAGCCCGAGCGCGTCGGCCACCGCCGACCACAGCGCGGCGGCATCGCGGGTGGCGCTGCCGTGTTGCCAGCTCATGGCGATATCGCCGATCGCCGCGATTTCGCTGGGGACGAATTGGGTCCGCCCCGCCAGCTCGGGGTCGAGCCGGGTGAGTTCGGTGCGCAGCGCGGGCAGAATGCGCGGGTTGGCGCGCAAGGTCAGCGCGGGTTCGCAGCCGAGCCCGGGCAGGATCGCGCGCAGCACCGCTTGCGCCTCCGCGGCGCCGTGGCGGGCGCAGAGGGTCGGGAACAGCGCGCCCAGGCTGTCGAGCAGGAGTTGCGCGACCGTGTACGCGGCGGCTTCGGCGGCCGCGTGCGCGTCGGTGCGCAGCGCGGCGAGCTGCGCGGCGACGGCGCGGGCCGCGGTTTCCAGCGCCACCTCGTGCTCCCCGGCGGCTTCGGCGAAGCCAAGCTCGCGGCCTTCGGCATAGGCGGTGGCGCGCACGTCGGCGAGCTCGTCGGCGGTGAAGCAGGGGCGGGCGGCCTCCGGCACGGGCGGGGCGGCATCCTCCGGCAGGTCGAAATCTTCGGCGAACAGGACGCCGGCGGGGGCGCCCGAGCGGGCGGCGGCGGCGGGGATGTCGAACAGACCGTCCATGCTAATGTCCTGCCCCTGAAGTGCCTTCCCATTTCAGGGACCGGCAGGCCACTGAAAATAAGGAACAAGTGTCCCGAAAATGCGGCGGCGAATTTCGGAAATGGGACACTAGTACACCACCTCCTCATCCTTGCCTTCGCCGATCTCGATCTTGCCCTGCGCGGCAAGGTCCTTGGCGGTGGCGACGATCGCGGCCTGCGCTTCGTCGACCTGGCGCAGCTTCACCGGGCCGAGCGCCTCGATCTCCTCGCGCAGCATCTTGCCGGCCCGTTCCGACAGCGCACCGAAGAACAGGGTGCGCAGCTTCTCCGACGCGCCTTTCAGCGCCAGCGGCAGCTTGTCCTTCTCCACCTCGCGCAGCAGCACCTGCACGGCCGGCGCGCCGAGGCGCTGGAGGTCGTCGAAGGTGAACATCAGCGCCTTGATCCGCTCCGCGGCGTCGCGGTTGCGTTCCTCCAGCGCGGCGATGAAGCGGGTCTCCGACTGGCGATCGAGGTTGTTGAAGATGTCGGCCATCAGCTCGTGCGCGTCGCGCCGGGCGCTGCGCGCGAGGTTGGACATGAACTCGGCGCGCAGGGTGCGCTCGACGCCTTCCAGCACGTCCTTCTGCACGCTTTCCATGCGCAGCATGCGCATGACCACTTCCATCGCGAAGCTTTCCGGCAGCAGCACGAGCACGCGGGCGGCGTGTTCGGACTTTACCTTCGACAGCACGACGGCGACGGTCTGCGGGTATTCGTTCTTGAGGTAGTTCGCCAGCACCGCCTCGTTCACGTTGCCGAGCTTGTCCCACATGGTACGCCCGGCGGGGCCGCGGATTTCCTCCATGATCTGCAGCGCGCGTTCACGCGGCAGGGATTTCTGCAGCAGGCGTTCGGTGCTTTCGAAACTTCCGACGAGATTGCCGGCGTTACCCATGTTCTCGGTGAAATCGGCACACAGCCGCTCCACCACCTCGGCGCGCACCGGGCCCAACTGAGACATGGCGGCAGAAACGTCCTTGATCTCGTCCTCGTGCATGAGCGCGAGCAGGCGGCCGCACTGCTCCTCCCCCAGCGCCAGCATCAGGATCGCCGCCTTCTGCGCCCCCGAGATCGCGCGCCAGTCCTCCGCCTTCATCATCGCTCAAGTGCCCCCGCGCTAACCATGCTCTTGGGCCATCCAGCCGCGCACGATCGACAGGGTCTCCGACGGGTGCTTCTCGGCCATTTCGGAAATGCGACGGATGGAGGAGGCGCGGATCTGGCCTTCGATCTGCGCCACGTTGACCATGCTTTCGTCTTCCAGCAGCGCCATGTCGGCCCCCGCCGGCGCCGCCCCGCCCGGCACGCCGGGCAGCGCCGGCACCGCGCCCATCGGCAACGCCCCGCCCCCGGCCAGTTGGGGCAGGCCTGCGCCGGCTGGCAGCGGCGCGGTCAGCCGCAGCACCATCGGGCGCAGCACGAGCAGCAGCGCGAGCAGCCCGATCAGCCCGATGATTCCGCTTTCCGCCAGCCGCAGGATGTCGGCCTTGTCGAGCCGCACCGCGAGCCAGCCGTGCGGCACGGGTTTCACCGGCGCAAGCCCGGACCCGGCGAACGGCATCGCCACCACCTGCACCGTGTCGCCGCGCTTCGCATCGAAGCCGATCGCGGTCTTCACGAGGTCGGTGATCCGCGCCAGCTCCGCCGGCGTGTGTGCGCGCGCCGCATCGACCATCACCGCCAGGCTGATGCGGGTGATCTTCGGCTGCTGATGGATCAGGGTGCGGACGGTCTTGCTGATCTGGTAGTTGGTCGTGTCCTGTCGGCTGCTCCGCGTGGTGCCCGGCCCGGACTGCGCGGCCGGGGCGTTCGGCAGGTTGTTCTGCACGGAAACACTCGGCGCGGCGCGGGTCGATTGGCTTTTCTTGGTGATGCTCTGCTCGCTGAGCGCGACCTGGCCGTTGGGATCGAAGGTCTCCGCCGTCTCGTGCACCTGGTCGAAATCCATCTGCACGGCGGCTTCCGCACGCACGTGGTCGGGGCCGAGGCTGCGCGCCAGCATCCGTTCCACCGCGCGCGCCAGGCGCAGCTCCGTGGCACGGCGGATCCCGTCGTCCGACAGCGCCACGCCGGCAGCACCTACCGGGGCGCCAGCGCGCGCGAGCAGGTCCCCGCGGGAATCGACGATGGCGATGTTCTGCGGCTTGAGGCCCGGCACCGCGGCGGCGATAAGGTTCAGGATCGCCTGCACGCCGTCGCGGTCGAGCGTCGCGGCCCCTTGCATGGTGAGCAGCACGCTCGCTTGCGCGGCACGGGATGCGCGCGCGAACGGGGCGCGATGCGACAGCACGAGGTGGACGCGGGCGGCGCGCACGCCCTGGATCGCCTCGATCGTGCGGGCAAGCTCGCCTTCCATCGCCCGGGTTTCGTCGATGCGTTCCTGGAACGGGGTCATGCCGAGCATGTCCGCGTGGTCGAAGATGCCGTAGCCGACGGTGCCGCCCGAAGGCAGGCCCTGGCGGGCGAGCAGCACGCGCGCGGCCGGCACCTGGTCTTCCGGGACCATGATCTCGGACCCGCCGGCGGCAAGCCGGTAGGGGACATGGGCGCGCCCGAGGGCTTCCGTCATCTGGCCGGAATCGCGCAGCGCGAGATCTCCGTAAAGCAGCGACATCGGCTGGGCGCCGCTGCTGAGCACGAGCAAAGCGAGCAGGGCGAGCGTGCCGAGCCCAACGGCGGCAAGCGCGCCGAGACGGGCGGGGCCGAGCGCTTTCAGCCCGTCGAGCAGGGCTTTCATTGGCGTGCGGCCGGCGCGAGCGGGCCTGGGGGGGAGCGGAACGGGATCATCGCCAACACGGGATCTGCCTCGCGGCACTCTCGGGTGTGCGGGTTAGCGGGGGGTTAACAGCCCGGCAGGAATTGCCGGGGGGTGGGGCACGCGAAGAAAATCGATGCCGGTTCGGATAACCGCCGCCTTATGCGTCTTGCACGGAGTCCCCTGTTGGTACGCTACCTTGGCAGCCCGCCCGATCGGCGGTGCTCAATCATGTGTCGCGGTTGAACTCTAAAAACATGCCATCCCGCCACCCGTGCCGCCGGCCCCCTCCCCCGGCCCCTCCCGCAAGGGGAGGGGAGAAGTCAGCGGCGCTATACCCCGCCGGTCACATCGATCGTCACCCCGGTCACGAAATCCGCATCCGCCGAGGCCAGGAACGCGATCACGCGGGCCTGGTCCACCGCCTCCGCCACCCGGCGCAGCGGGGTGCGCGCCAGCTCCGCCGCGCGGTCCTCCGGCGGGCGCTGGTTCCAGTGCGGGCGGATACGCTCGGTCAACGTGAGGCTCGGCGCGATCGCGTTCACCGTGATCCCGTGCGGGCCGAGCTCGGTCGCGAGCTTCTTCGTGAACGCGATGATCCCGCCCTTGGCCGCGGCGTAGGCGCACGAACTGGACAGGCTCAGCCCCCGCCCGGCGATGGAGGCGAGGTTCACGATCCTGCCGTGCCGCTGGCGCTTCATCACCGGGACGACCTCGTGGCAGAACAGGAACGTTCCGTTAAGGTTGAAATCGATCAGCCGCTGCCAGTCGGCGAACGTCAGTTGTTCCACCGTCGCCGCCGGGCGGTTGACGATGGTGCTGCCGCCGACCGCGTTCACCAGGATATCGATCGCGCCCACCTCGCGCGCGGTCCATTCGACCACCTCGGCCACCTGCTCGGGGTCGAGCGCGTCCGCCACCCGTCCGGCGACCCGGCCGCCGGAGTCCGCGACCGCGTCGAGCAGGGATTCCAACCGTTCTGCATCGGTATCGACGGCGACGACCACGCCGCCCTCGCGCGCGATGATCTCGGCGGTGGCGCGCCCGATGCCGCTCGCCGCGGCGGTGATGACGGCGACCTGGTCGGTGAAGCGCATTCCCCTAGCCCCCCGCCGCTTCGGCCTCGATCGCGCTGGCGAACGCCGCCAGCACATGCGCGACGTCGGCCGCATCATGCGCGAGCGAGACGTAGTATTTGCTTTCCCCCTTCAGCACGCCGGCCGCGCGCAGCCGCCGGTTGACCCGCCGCGCCCGCTCGACATCGGCACGCAGCACGCCGCGATAGTCATGCGGCGGTGAATCTGTGAACACGACGTCGAACAGCGGCGGCTCGCCGGAAAGCTGCGCCGGCAGGCCGGAGCGGCGCAGGATGTCGCCCATGCCCGCCATCAGCGCACGCCCGGTGGCGAACACCTGCTCGTAGGCGCCCGGCCGACGCAGGATCGCAAGCGTCGCGAGACCGGCGGCAGCGGCGACCGGATTGCCCGACAGGGTGCCGATCTGCATCAGGAAGCGGTCGGCCCCCACCGTTTCGTGATCGAACAAGGCCATGATGTCGGCCCGCCCGGCGATCGCGGCCAGCGGGAAGCCGCCGCCGATGATCTTGCCCAGGGTGCAGATATCTGGCGTCACGCCGTAATATTCCTGCGCGCCGCCGTAGGCGAAACGGAAGCCCGTCACGACCTCGTCGAAGATCAGAGGGATGCCGTACTCCGCGGTCACCGCGCGCAGGCGGGCGAGGAACCCGGGCGCCGGCGGCAGCAGGCGCTGGAACGGCTCGACGATCACCCCGCCCAGCTCGTCGTGGCGGGCGCGGATCAGGGCCTCCGCCGCATCGGCGTCGTTGAACGGCGCGACCAGCACCTCGTCGGCCACGCTCGCCGGGATGCCGGGGGAATCGGGCACCGGGCGGGGGAAATTGCCGGGGCGCTGGGGGGCCAAGCTCATCAGCGAATAGTCGCTCATGCCGTGGTAGCCGCCCTCGAATTTCAGGATCTTGTCGCGGCCGCGAAAGGCGCGGGCGAGGCGCATCGCGTACAGGTCGGCCTCGCTGCCGGAGGAGACGAAGCGCACCTGGTCGGCGCAGGCCATCGCCGCGACGATCTCGGCGGCGAGGCGGATCCCCGGCTCGTTGTTGGCGAAGAAGGTGGTGCCGCGGGGGAGTTGCCCGCGCACCGCCTCCAGCACTTCGGGGTGGCCGTGGCCCACGAACATCGGGCCGGAGCCCAACAGGAAATCGACGTATTCGTTGCCGCTGATGTCGCGCACCCGGCCGCCGAGGCCCTCGGCGATGATGAGGTCGCCCGGCATGTTGCCGAAGCTGCCGCCGGGCAGCACCCGGCGCGCGGTCTCGATCAGGGCGCGTTCGCGCTCGCTGGGTGGCAGGTTGGTCATCGGGGTACTCCGTCTCCGGCTGCGGCCGGGGAAGGAGACCACCAGCGGGCCAGCGCGGCAAGGCGAAGGCTGGCCCGCGGCGGGGGAATGGTGGGCGCGACAGGGATCGAACCTGTGACCCCTACCGTGTCAAGGTAGTGCTCTTCCGCTGAGCTACGCGCCCGTTCCGCCGGCGCCGCCTTCTAGCCTGCCCCCGCCGTGCCCGGCAAGCGGCGCGGCCCTCGGCCAATCCCGTGGCGCCGAATCCAGTTGCCCCCCGCCCGCCGCCATGCGACCTTGCATCGCAACATACGGCCGGGGCACGACCCGCGCCCCGGCGCCTCCGGGCGGGAACCACCAGTCAGCAGGGCTTCGCGCAACCCGGCCGCGCGCCCCGAGCCGCGGCCCCGTCATGGAGGACGCGCCGATGCTGGACCATCCCCCCGGGCTGGACCATCCCCTGGTCAATCTGTTCGCGCACATCAAGCCCGGCGATACCGAATGGAAGGTCGACGGGCTGCGCGATTTCTTCCTGTACAAGGACCTCGGCGTGGCCGAGGCGACCGGCGGGCGGGTGCTCGCCCAATTGGTGAAGGCCGCCCGCGCCCCCGAGGAGGGCACCGGCTGGCACCACCACGTCGCCGAATTCCACATCGTGCTGATGCTGAAGGGCTGGGCCAGGTTCATGTACGAGGACAAGGAACACCTGGTCGCCGCCGGCGACTGCGTGCACCAGCGTCCGGGCATCACCCACTACCTGTTCGACTACTCGCCCGACATGGAATACCTGGAAGTCGTCGCCCCGGCGGATTTCGCCACCATCGACGTCGCCTACCCGGTCGCGGTGCCCGCGCCCACGCCCTGGCCGGGGGCATGAGGCGGGCGGTCAGAATTCGACTTCCAGATCCTCGATCTGCTCGGGTTCGGCCTCGGCCGCCGCGGTCCATTCGCGGAGGTCGGGCCACTCCTGGATGCGTGCGGCGTAGTCCGCCGCCGCACCCTCCAATGTCACGTCGTAGGTGACGAACCGCGTCACCACCGGGGCGTACATCGCATCGGCGACGGTCAGGCGCCGGCCGAACAGGTACGGGCCGCCCCAGGTGTCCAGGCACTCCTCCCAGATCGCGAGGATGCGGGTGATGTCGGCCCGCGCGCCCGACCAGACCGTGAACCCCGGGCGCCGGCCGCGCAGGTTCATCGGCAGGGACGAGCGCAGGGCGGAAAACCCGGAATGCATCTCCCCCGAGATCGACCGGCAGCGCGCCCGCGCCGGCCGGTCGAGCGGATACATCCCCGCCTTCGGCCGGATCTCGTGCAGGTATTCGGCGATCGCCATCGTGTCCCACACGCGCACGCCCTCATGCACGAGGCAGGGCACCAGGATCGAGGACGACTGCAACAGCAACTCCGCCCGCGTCGCCGGGTCGTCCGCCGCGACCACCTGCTCGCGGAACGGCAGGCCGGACAGCCGCGCGAGCAGGAACCCGCGCAACGACCAGGAGGAGTAGTTCTTGCTGCTGATGAGCAACGTGGTATCCGAACTGGTGGCCTCTGCCATGGCGTCCCCTTCCCGCGCGACTTGCGATGCTGCGGTGCAATGTACCACAATGGCGGGCCGACCGGGACAAAATCCTCCAGCCAGGAGTGCCGCCATCACGCCGATGATCTACCAGCTCTACCAGACCCAGGCGGACCTGCTGGCCCCGCTGCGCCGCGCCGCCGCCCTCACCGCCGGCCTGCTGCGCCCGGCCGATATCGGCGCGGCGACGCCGCCGGCGCTACGCCAGATGCTCGCCGCCTGCGACGTCCTGACCGCCGGCGGGCTCACCCACCATCGGCCGCCGTTCGGCTTCGAGGAGGTCCGGGTCGGCAACGACACCGCGACGATCACCGAGGAGGCGGCGGATACGACCCCCTTCGGCACCCTGCTGCATTTCCGCAAGGACACGGCGCCGGTGCAGCCGAAGGTACTGCTGGTCGCGCCGATGTCGGGCCATTTCGCGACCCTGCTGCGCGGCACCGTGAAGGTGCTGCTGGCGGAAAACGACGTCTACATCACCGACTGGCACAACGCGCGCGACATCCCGCGCGAAGACGGCACGTTCGGGATGGACGAGTTCATCGAACACATCATGCGCTTCCTGCGCACCATGGGCCCCGGCGCGCACGTGATCGCGGTGTGCCAGCCGGCCGTCGCGGTGCTCGCCGCGGTGGCGCTGCTGGCGCAGGCGGGCGACCCGGCGCAGCCGCGCAGCATGACCCTGATGGCCGGGCCGATCGATACGCGGATCAACCCGACCAAGGTGAACGAACTCGCCTCCGGCCGGCCGATCGAATGGTTCGAGAAGACCCTGATCGGCGTCGTCCCCTGGCGCTACCGCGGCGCATGGCGGCGGGTCTATCCGGGCTTCCTGCAGCTCACCGCCTTCATGACCATGAACCTGGAACGCCACGTCGGCGCCCATTTCAACCATTTCCGCGCCCTGGTCGGCGGCGATGTCGCCAGCGCGGCGGCGCATCGCAACTTCTACGACGAATACAACGCAGTGATGGACCTGCCCGCGGAATTCTACCTGGAAACCGTGCAGCGGGTGTTCCAGGACCACGACCTGCCGCTCGGCCGGCTGAAATTCCGCGGCGAACTGGTCCGCCCCGGCGCGATCCGCCGCACCGCGCTGCTGACGGTGGAAGGCGAGCGCGACGACATCTGCGCCATCGGCCAGACCGTCGCCGCGCTGGACCTGTGTACCGGCATCCATCCGGGGATGAAACGGCACCATTTGCAGACCGGAGTCGGCCACTACGGCGTGTTCAGCGGCCGGCGCTGGGCAAACGAGGTCTATCCGCGCCTGCGCGAAATGATCCAGTCCACCGCCGCCTGAAAACCCGGGCTACAGGCCGAGGATCGCCTTCGCCACGATGTTGCGCTGGATCTCGTTCGATCCGCCGTAGATCGAAACCTTGCGCATGTTGAAATACGCCGGCCCCGCGGCGGCGGCATAGTCGGGACCGACGAAAGGCTCGTTCTGCCCCTGGTCCGGCGCCTGCCAGGGCATCACATACGGCCCCACCACCTCCATCGTCAGTTCGGTCAGCTGCTGCTGGATCACCGAACCCTTCAGCTTCAGGATCGACGAGGCCGGATTGGGCCTGCCCTTCACGTTCTTTCTTTCTTCAGAGACGACCCGCAACTGGGTCATCTCCAGCGCCTTCAGTTCGATCTCGACGGCGGCGAGCTTCTCGCGGAACCGCGCGTCCTCGATCAGCGGCAGGTCGCCGATCCGCTCCAGCGCCGCCAGCTGCTTGATCCGCGCCACCCGCGCCTTCGAGGTGCCGACCCGGGCGATGCCGGTGCGCTCGTTGCCGAGCAGGAACTTCGCGTAGTCCCAACCCTTGTTCTCCTGGCCCACGAGGTTTTCCGCCGGCACCTCGACCGCGTCGAAAAACACCTC
>JABBNW010000094.1:0-4469 GCA_019352115.1 Pseudomonadota bacterium | reverse complement strand
GGCTCGGAAAATCCCTGGCACCAGAAATCGTCGGCATTGGCCGCGCGCGGCAGGAAACGACGCTTCTGCGCATCGTTCCCGAACTGCGCGATGACCGGACCCACCATCGAAACATTGAAGGCGATCGGCGGCGGCACATACGCCTGCTGCAGCTCGTCCTGATACAAATAGACCTGCACCGGCGACCAGTCCTGCCCACCCCACGCCACCGGCCAGTTCGGCGTCGCCCAGCCGCGCGCATTCAGAATGCGCTGCGACGCAACCATGTCGTCCTTGCCGAGATGCTCGCCATCCCGCAACTTCGCCCGAATGCGCTCCGGCACCGCACTGCGAAAGAACCGCCGCGCCTCGTCGCGAAACGCAAGCTCGGCAGTCGTGAACGACAAATCCATCCCACCCCTCCCCGGACGCACGCGAAGGGGAAATCTGGCCCCCTGCCCCCGCCGGCGTCAACCTGCCGGGGGTGAGGGAGCATACGCCGATTGGCTGGAGCGCGAGATGAGCGCCCCCGGCGGTGGTGTGTGCAACCGGTCGCGGAGCGCTTGGCGCTGGATCATGGCTTTGGCGCGGTTGGCGTCTTTCACCGGCCCGAAGCCGCGGATCAGGTCGGGGATTTCCGCCAGGCCGATTGCGGCCTCCAGGGTCGCGGGGCTGAGGTGGTCCAGCACGGCTTGGATATCGGCTTCGTATTGGGCGAGCAGGGCGCGCTCGGCCTGGCGTTCGGCCTGGCGGCCGAACGGGTCGAGCGCGGTGCCGCGTAGCCGTTTGCCGTGCCGCAGCGCGCGGAACAGCGGCAGCGCAAGCCAGCCCGGGATGGCGATCTTGCGGCGTCGACCGGTGGCGGGATCGATGCCGGTGAGCAGCGGCGGGGCGAGGTGGAAGACCGGCTGTGCGCCGTAGCTGGCGGCGGCGTGCAGGCGGGCGACTTCGTATTCGTCCTTGATGGCCGTGGCGCGGAACAGGTTCTCGGCGACCGCGCGGGCGAAGCGGCCGGGGGCGCCGAAGACGGCGGCTTCGCGGGTGGCGGCGGCCTCGGCCAGCGTGCGGTAGCGGGCGGCACAGGCGGCGTTCTGGTACTCCGTCAGCCGGGCGGTGCGGTCTGCGATCAGCGCGGCCAGGTCGGCCGGCGGGGCTTCGGCCGGGTGGGTCAGGATCTCGTCGGCCAGTTCCGGCCGGTGCGCCAGGATGCGGCCCCAGAGGAACGCGCGCCGGTTCACCGCGACGGCGGCGGCATTCAGTTCGATCGCGCGCAGGATCGACGCCTCGGCCACCGGAACCAGGCCGCGCTGCCAGGCAATCCCGAGCAGCATCGTGTTCATCGCCTGCGCGTTGCCGAACAGGGTTTCCGCCAGCCGCACCGCGTGCAGATAGACCCCGGCAGCGGGATCGGTGGTGCGCTCGATGGTGCGCCGGTGCAGCCCCGCATCGATCACCAGCCGCGGGTCCGCCTTGAACGCCGCGGTGGCCACCAGATCGAGGTTGCCGATCACCGCACAACCCGGCGCACAGCGTTCCAGCACGCCGGCCCCGGCGCCGACGGCGAGGTCGGCGGCCAGCATCACGTCGGCCTCCCCAAGCGGGATGCGCACCACGTCGAGATCGGGGTCGTCGCCGATCTGCACATGCGCAACGACGGCGCCGTTCTTCTGCGCCAGCCCGGTGAAATCGAGCGTGCGCACCGCGCGCCCTTCCAGATGCGCGGCCATCGCCAGCACCGCGCCGGAGGTCACGATCCCGCCGCCGCCGATGCCGGCGAACAACGCCCGCCACGGGGTCTTCCCGGGCAGCTCCGGGCTCGGCAACGCAGCGGCGAACTCCGCTTCGCGCGCCGCCCAGCGCTTGTCGGCGGCGGGCGCGGCCGGGGCGCCGGCGACGGTGACGAAACTTGGGCAGAAGCCTTTCAGGCAGGACAGATCGACGTTGCACGCGGTCGGGTTGATCCGCCGCTTGCGCCCGAGCGCGGTTTCCATCGGTTCGATCGCGATGCAACCGGACTGGGTGGAGCAATCGCCGCAGTTCTCGCACACCTCGGGGTTGATGGTGACGCTGCGGGTCGCGTCCGCGAGCTTGCCGCGCTTGCGCCGGCGGCGTTTTTCGGTGGCGCAGACCTGATCATACAGCAGGACGGACACGCCCTCGGTGGCGCGCAGGTCGCGCTGCACGGCGTCCAGTTCGCCGCGGGTATGCCGGGTCGTGCCCGGCGGCAGGGCGGTGGCGGGCGGCAGCCGGTCGGCCTCGTCGGCCACCACGGCGATGCGCTGCACGCCTTCGGCGCGCATCTGGGCGGCGATGTCGGCGGTAGTGAAGCCGCCCTCGGCGGGCTGGCCGCCGGTCATCGCGACCGCATCGTTGACCAGGATCTTATAGGTGATGCGCGCCTTCGCCGCGATCGCCTGGCGGATCGCGAGAATGCCCGAATGGGTGTAGGTCCCGTCGCCGAGATTGGCGAACAGATGCGGGATGTCGGTGAACGGCGCGAGCCCGACCCAGGTGACCCCCTCGCCGCCCATATGCGTGAAGGTGCGGGTTTCCGGTCCGCGATCCTGTGCCATGAAATGACAGCCGATGCCGGCGGTGGCGATCGAGCCCTCCGGCAGCACGGTCGATGTCGCATGCGGGCAGCCGGCGCAGAACGCGGGAATGCGGCGCAGCAGGCCGGCCGGGCGTTCGGGATGCGGCGTCGCCGGCGGTTCGCGCACGTTCAACCCGTAGGCGGTCAGGAAGCGGGCGAGCGCGGCGCCCACCGTTTCGGGCGAAACCTCCAGCAGCGGCGAGAGCAGCGGCGCGCCGGCGGCGTCGGTCTTGCCGGCGATATCCGGACGTTGCGCGGCGGGAAGATGATACAGCGCGTCGCGGAGCTGGGATTCGACGAAGCTGCGCTTCTCCTCGATCACCAGCAGCGCGCGCTTGCCGCGCGCGAAATCACGCAGTCCCTCGGTTTCCAGCGGCCAGGACATGCCGACCTTATAGAGCGCAAGTTGCGGATGATCCGTCAGGCCAAGCCGGCGCAGCGCGTGCAAGGTGTCCATATGCGCGCGGCCGACGGTAATCAGGCCGATCGGGGCGTCGGCGGCACCGAACACGTGGCGATCGAACGGATTGGCGCGCACCCAGGCGGCGAACGCGGGCATCCGTTCGTCCATCACCCGCCGTTCCAGCTCGAACCGGTCGGCGGGGAAGGTCAGGGTGGGATCGTAGCCGATCGGATGGGTGGGCAGAACATGCTCGGGCACGGCGAACGCGCGCCCGGCGGGAACCAGGACGGTGGCGGCCTGCTCGGCGGTCTCGGCGGTCGTCTTGAGCGCGGTCCAAAGGCCGCAGTAGCGCGACAGCGCCAGGCCGGCCAGGCCGAAATCCAGGATGTCCTGCACCGAGGCCGGGTTCAGGATCGGCATCTGCACGCCCTGGAACACGTGCTCGGTCTGGTGCGGGTAGGTGGAGGATTGCGCGCCGTGGTCGTCGCCGGCGACCGCGAGCACGCCGCCCAACCGATGCGTGCCCAGCATGTTCGCACAACGGAACGCATCGCCGGACCGATCGACGCCGGGCCCCTTGCCGTACCACAGGCCGAACACGCCGGCGAATTTCGCGCCGGGAAACGCATCGAGCTGCTGCGTGCCCCACAGCATGGTCGCCGCCATGTCCTCGTTCAAACCTGGCTGGAAACGGATGTCGTGCGCGGCCAGCAACTTGCCCTGCCGCCACAGTTCGAGATCGAACCCGCCCAGCGGCGAGCCGCGATAGCCCGACACCAGCCCGCCGGTATGATGCCCCGCGGCGCGATCGAGGCGCGCCTGCTCCAGCAGCACCCGCACCAGGGCCTGCACGCCGGACAGCAGGACCGGCTGGTCAAGGTCGACGTAGCGGCTGTCGAGCGTAAGCGGCGGGCGCGCGAGACCGATATCCATGGACCATCCCCTCGCGGCCGGGAACACGGCCGCGCAGGCAAACATGGGGCGTTTTCGGCCGTCCTGCCAAGCGGTTACGCGGCGGGGCGCGCAATTCGCCATTTTCCCGCCGATGCTGCGGCGCACATCGGGGCGTTTCGATCACGAGCAGGGGGCCGAGCAGACAGAAGCTTGCGCCGGAGGCCGGCGGTCCGCGGGCGGCAGAAGGCCAGAAGCGCTGCCCCCGGCCTCCTCCTCCGCCGCTGGATTACTCCGCCGCTTCCGCCGTTTCCTCGGTGTCGTCGGCGCTGGCCAGCATGGTGTTGGCGACTACGCCCGACAGTTCGCGCACCTTGACCTCGATCGCGTCGGCGACATCGGGGTGGTCGCGCAGGAACTGCTTGGCGTTCTCGCGGCCCTGGCCGATGCGCTGGCTGCTGGCGCTGAACCAGGCGCCGGATTTCTCCACCACGCCGGCTTTCACGCCGAGGTCGATCAGCTCACCCACCTTGCTGATGCCTTCGCCGTACATGATGTCGAATTCGACCTGGCGGAACGGCGGCGCCAGCTTGTTCTTCACCA
>JABBNW010000093.1 GCA_019352115.1 Pseudomonadota bacterium | reverse complement strand
CCCCGCCGGGCGATCGCGCGGCGGCGCGGATCAACGCGGCGCTGGCCAAGGCGGACGCGCGGGCGAAAACTGCCGCGGGTGGCTGCACGCCCGACAAGGCGCAGGGGCGCGACGGCTGGACCAGGGCCATCACCGTGACCATGCGCGGTCCGCGCTACCTCAGTCTGCTGGCGAGCAATGAATGGGATTGCGGCGCCTATCCGGACACCGATCAGGTCGCGCTGGTCTACGATCTGCGCACCGGCGCGCCAGTGGACTGGGCGCGCCTGCTGCCGCGGGGGATGCTGACCGGCACGACGACCAACACCGCGAGCGATGACACGACCGAAGGCCTCGTGACATCACCCGCGCTGGCGGCGACATTCCGGCGGATCGCGGCGGCCGACACCGGGTACGACAAGCAATGCGCCGAGGTCCTGAGCGGCAAAGGGCAATTTGGCGCGCTTGTCTTCCAGCTCTGGCCCGATGCGCAGGCGAATGGGCTGGCGCTGGAATTCCCAACCCTGCCGCATGTCGTGGCCGCCTGCGGGGCGCCCGAGGTCATTCCGGCAGCCGAGCTGCGCAAGCTCGGCGTCGGCCCGGTGCTGCTGGACCCGCTGGCGACGGCGCATCGGGACCGGCTGTACGGCATGGGGCGGTAGCCGTCCGATGCCGGCGCCGGCTGAATCTGCCCGCGAAACCAACTCGCGAATGGTTCGACTCCTCGGAAGCAAGGCCAAGGGGCTTCGCCCCCTGGACCCCCATCAGGGGACAAGTCCCCCACACGCGAGGAACCGACAGAAGGGTTCCAAGGGCTAGCCCTTGGTGGGGGTCCAGGGGGCGAAGCCCCTTGGCCTTGCTGGCGATGGGTCAAACATTTCCCGGACTGGTCTCAGAGCACGGGCGCGGCGCTTGCCCCGCCGGCGCGCTTGCGGCAAGCCGCATCCGCCGCAAGGAGGCTCCGCATGCAGATCGACGGCCGCGCCTATCGCACCATCTGGCTCGACCCGGAAGACGGCTGGTCGATCCGCATCATCGACCAGACGAAACTGCCCTGGGCGCTCGAGATCGTCCGCCTGACGACGGCCACCGAAGCCGCGCACGCGATCCGCGCCATGCTGGTGCGCGGCGCGCCGCTGATCGGGGCCACCGCGGCGTATGGCCTGTGCCTCGGGCTGCGCGTCGATCCGGGGACGGCGGCGATGGAGGCCGCCGCCGCGCAACTCGCCGCCACCAGGCCGACGGCGGTGAACCTGCGCTGGGCGCTCGATCGGATGCTGACGGTGCTGCGCAACACCGCCCCGGCCGAGCGGGTCGCGATCGCCTATGCCGAAGCCGCGCGCATCGCCGATGAGGACGTGGCGCAGAACCAGGCGATCGGCCGCCATGGGCTGGGCCTGATCGCGGCGGTGGCGCGCGCGCGCCCCGGCAGCCCGGTGAACGTGCTGACCCATTGCAACGCCGGCTGGCTCGCAACCGTGGACTGGGGCACCGCGATCGCGCCGATCTACGCCGCGCACGCCGCCGGCATTCCCGTGCACGTGTGGGTGGACGAGACGCGGCCGCGCAACCAGGGGGCAGCGCTGACGGCCTACGAACTCGGCAAGCACGGGGTGGCGCACACGGTCGTGGCCGACAACGCCGGCGGGCATCTGATGCAGCACGGCAAGGTCGATCTCGCGATCGTCGGCGCCGACCGGGTCACCCGCCGCGGCGATGTCGCGAACAAGATCGGCACCTATCTGAAGGCGCTGGCGGCGCAGGATACCGGCGTGAAGTTCCATGTCGCGGTGCCGTCCAGCAGCATCGACTGGACGCTTGCCGACGGCATCGCCGAAATCCCCATCGAGGAACGGGCGGAAGCCGAAGTCGCCACCCTGACCGGCCGCGCCCCGGACGGGACGGTGACGACCGTGCGGGTGGTTCCGGACGGGAGCGCCGCCGCCAACCCCGCCTTTGACGTCACGCCGGCGCGGCTGGTCACCGGCTTCATCACCGAGCGCGGCTGCTGTCCCGCCAGCGCCGCAGGGCTCGCCGGGCTGTTCCCGGAGCACTGATCCCGCGCGTCGCCGGGGCCGGACTTCAGCCGGCCGGGTCCCCGCGCCGCTCCATCCCGCCCATCGCGCGCCGCCGCAGCGGCCAGAGCTCGGCCATCCGCTCCGCCGCCAGCCGCAAGGCGGCGACGATCGTGGGATAGGCATCCGGCGGCAGGCGGGCGAGCGGGCCGGCGACGCTGAGCGTGCCCGCCACCGGTGCGTCCGGGCCATCCCAGGCGCGGAACGTCACCGCCAGGGCGACCGTACCCGGCTCGCCCTCGTCCACCGCCAGGCCGTAGCCCTGCGCGCGGGTCGTTGCCAGATGCGCGGCGAGGGCCGCCCGGTCGCGCACCGCGCGCGGGCCGAAATGCGGCGGCACCGTGAAGCCGCGGGCTTCCACCAGAGCGAGCGCGTCGCCCTCCGGAATGGTGGCGAGCCAGGCCTTGCCGGTTGCGGTGGCGTGCAGGACGACGGTTTGGCCCATCTCCGGCTCGTAGCGCAGCGCCTGGGTGGCACCCTGCGCGCGCGCCACCCACACGAGGTCGCGGCCCTCCACCAGCGCCAGGCGGCAGTATTCGCGCGTGCGCCGCGCCAGATCGTCGAGCACTCCCTGCGCCAGGTCGGGCAGGCGGCGGCGGTCGAGCATTGCGAACGCCAGCCCCGCCAGCCGCAAGGACAGCCCGTAGGTCTGCGCCGCCGGATCCTGCGCCACGTAGCCGCGCGCGCTCAAGGTCGTGAGCAGCCGGTGCGCGGCGCTCTTGGGCATGCCGAGGCGGCGTGCGAGCGCGCTCAGCGGCAGCCCGTCCGGCGCCGCCGCCAGGGTCTCGATCAGGTCCAGAGCGCGGTCGAGGGAGGCGACGGGCATCTTGACTCCGATTTCGATCTGGAACAGTGTTCCAAATCGATTGAGGAACGTCAACCGTGCCGCCGTCCCAGGCTCCGCGCCGTCGTCCTGCCCCCACAGCCCCCGCACCGACCCGCCGGGTTGCGCCCGCGCGTGGGCCGGTGCGCGCCCGCGCGTCCCGCGCCCCGGGCGGGGAGGCCGAGACAGCCGCTGCGCCGGTCGCGGTCGTCACGGGCGGTGCCGGCGGTATCGGCCGGGCAGTGCTCGCCCGCCTCGGCGCCGACGGCTGGCGCACTGTCTCGTGGGACCTTTCGGCCGACGCCCCGGGCGCCGAGCTGGCCCTGGTGGCGGACGTGACCAGCGCCGCCTCGCTCGCCGCAGCCGCGGCGGAGACCGAGGCCCGGGTCGGCACGCCGGGCGCGCTGATCGTCAACGCCGGCATTCTTGGCCCGGTCGCGCCCTGCTGGGAACCGGGGGAGGCGGAAATCCGCCGGGTCCTCGACACCAACCTGCTGTCGGCCTTCCTGACCCTGCACGCGGTGGTGCCGATGATGCTGGCCAATCCCGCGCCGGCGCTGCCGGGCGGCGGGCGCGGGCGGATCGTGCTCATGAGCTCGGTGCAGGCGAAGGAAGGCACGCCGCTTTCCGGTGCCTATGCCGCGTCCAAGGCTGGACTGATTGCGCTGGCGAAGACCGCCGGCAAGGAACTGGCCCCGCACGGCATCCTGGTGAACGCGGTCACGCCCACGGTGGTGCGCACGGCGATGGAGCGTGGGATCGATCCCGCCCGGCGGGCCGACCTGCTGGCGCGCATCCCGCTCGCTCGCTTCCTGGAACCCGCGGAGGTGGCGGCGATGGTTTCCTGGCTGTGCGGCCCGGAGTGCAGCTTTTCCACCGGGGCGGTGTTCGACCTCTCCGGCGGCCGGGCGACCTCGTAGCGTGATGCCGGCAGGCACCGCCGTGGTGGCGATCTGGAACGATATCGTGCCGTCGGCGCGGGCGGCGTTCTACGACTGGCACCTCCACGAGCACATTCCCGAGCGGGTCGCGATCCCGGGCTTTCGCCGCGGCGCGCGTTACGTCGCGACCCGCAAGGCGACCGCGCCGCAGTACTTCACCCTCTACGAGGCGGCTTCGCCCCAAGTGCTGCGCGGCCCGGACTATGCCGCGCGGCTGAACGCGCCGACCCTGGTCACACGGCAGGTGACGGCGCAGTTCCGCGACACCGTGCGCGCGATGGCGCAGGTGATCGAAAGCCGCGGTCCCGGCCTGGGCGGGATGCTGCTGACGGTCCGGTTCGCGGCGCCGGATCGGGCCGCCGGCGCGCTCAGCGCGCTGCTGGCCGCGGCGGCGACGGCGCCCCGGGTTACCGGCGCGCATCTCTGCCGCACCGACACCGAAGGCTCCGGCGCCGCCACCGCGGAAAGTCGCGGCCGAACCGACCTGCGCGCCCCGCCTGGCTGGTTCGCGCTGGTCGAGGCGACCGACGCCGCCGCGCTGACCCGCCTGCTGCCGGCAGCACGGCTGGTGGCGGCCGGGGCGGGGGAGATCGTGCGCGGCGTCTATCGGCTGGAATACCGGCGCGAAGCGCCGGCACCCGGTGCCGGGGACGCGCGCGCATGAGCCAGGAGCGAACCGGCTGCCACATCGCCGGCACGCCGCCATCCGAAAGGAGATCCGAAATGACCAAAGGGAGGATACCAGTGAAACGAACTCTCCGCCGCATCGGCCTCGCCGCCGCCGGGCTGCTTGCCCTCGGCCTGGCCGCGGGGCCGGCGACCGCCGCGCCGCCCGTCGTCGTGACCCTGTGGTCGTGGACCCCGGTGACGCCGACCATGAAAGCCATGGTCGCCGCGATCGAGAAGGCGCACCCGGGCATCGAAGTGCGCGCCACCATCCAGCCGCACACTGCCGATTTCACGGCGATGAAGGCCGCCGCCGCGTCCGGCACCTTGCCCGACATCATCGGCCTGCCGCCCGGCGCCTATACCCAGGAATACCGTCCGGACCTGCAGGACCTGACCGCGACCGCGGAAGGTGCCTGGGGCAAGAATTGGCAGACGCATTTCGCCCCGGCGCTGCTGAGTGAGGCGCGGCTCGGCAACCCGAAAGGCGATGCGGCTTTCTACATGCTGCCGCAGGAAGCCCAGGTCATCAACATCTGGTACAACCGCGACGTGTTCAAGAAGGTCGGCATCGCCGGTCCGCCGCGCACGTTCGACCAGATGATCGCCGACGCCGCCAAGCTGCGGTCCAAGGGCTACATCCCGTTCTACCAGGGCGGCGCCACCGGCCTGTTCGACGGCTGGATGTTCATGCAGATCGCGGCGCAGACGGACCTGCCCGACCTGCTCGCGGCCCAGCAGGGCGCGCCGGTCTGGAACAAGCCCGGCATGATCGCCGCGGCCCGCGCCTGGCAGCGGCTGTTCACCGCCCATGTCGTGCAGCCCGGCGCGCTGTCGGCGCTGCAATATCCGACCGGGGCCAACCTGTTCGCGGCCGGGCGGGTCGGGATGATCTCGCTCGGGTCGTGGTGGTTGCAGGAGACCGGGCTCGCGTCCAACCCGGCGCTCAAGACCATGTCGGGCTACGGCAAGTTCTTCTTCCCCGCACTGAGCGCGAAGGGGAAGGCGAGCCCGCCGCTCGGCGGCATCGACATCGGCTGGGGCCTGACCAAGACCGCGGCGAAGTCACCGGCGGTGGAGGCGGCGGCGAAGATCGTCATGAAGGAGCTGATCAGCGGCGTGGGCGAGCAGGTCGCGTTGAACCAGCTCAACGACCTGCCGGCGTTCGCCGGCATGAAGCCGCAGCAGACCCTCAGCCCGCATCTGCAAAGTCTGTACGACACCTACATGAAGGAACTGGCGATCGCGCACACCCATGCGGTCGGCAACCCGGTGGTGTTCCAGGCGCTGGTGAGCGGGTTGCAGGCGATCGGCGCCGGCAGCGAGACGCCGCAGGCGGCGATGGCAGCGGTGCAGAAGACCGCGCTCGCCCAGCAGGGCAAGTAGGGCGGTGCTGACAGCGGGGGCGGTCGAGGCCGCCTCCGCGCGCCCCGCGTCGCGTGCGCGGGGGGCGCGGGAAATCTCCGTCCTCGGCCGATCCTCACGCGGCAGCGTTCTTTACGTGCTGCCGGCGGCAGTGCTGTTCGTGACCTTCACCGTCTATCCGATCGTTGCCAATATCCTGGCCAGCCTGACCGCGCGCCACGGCGGCGTGACCGTCACCCGGTACAGCCAGGCCGCCGCCGATCCGGTGTTCTGGACCGCGCTCGGCAATTCCGTGCTCTGGGTCGCGCTGTGCGTGATCGGGGAGATCGCGATCGGCTTCACCCTCGGCGTGCTGATCGAGCTGTCGATCCATCGCTTCCGCACCGGCTTCCGCACCTTGCTGTTCCTGCCGATGGTGATCACGCCGTCGGTCATCGCGCTGGTGTTCACCACCCTCTACGCGCCCGATTACGGACTGCTGTCAGGCGTGTTCGGCAGCCTGGGCCTGGCCGCCTGGTTCCCTGCGATTTTGGGCGATCCGCGCACCGCGACCTTGGGGCTTGTTGCGGTGAATGTCTGGCAGTGGTGCGGGTTCTTCGTACTGCTCTATTGCGTCGGCATCGCGCAGGTGGACAGCGAGTTGCTGGCGGCGGCGGCGATCGACGGCGCCACCGGCTTCGCGCGCGTGCGCTACGTCGTCTGGCCGCTGGTGCGGTCGACCCATGTTTCGCTGATCGTGCTCGGCACCATCCAGGCGTTGCAGCAATTTCCGCTGATCTGGCTGATGACCCAAGGCGGTCCGGCCAACGCGTCGCAGACGCTGGCGACCTACATCTTCCAGACCGGGTTCGTGGAGAACGAGATGCCGTATGCCTCCGCCGTCGCGGTCGTGCTGTTCGCGCTGGCGCTGATCTTCGTCGCGGTGGAATACGCGCTGACGGGCACGGTGCGCCTGCCGCGCCGGCGGCGCGCCGATGTCTGAGCGCCGTGGCCGCCTGATCGCCGGTGCCGTGCTGACGGTCGCGACCGCAATCAGCCTGGTGCCGACGATCTACATGATCGACATGTCGCTGCGCACCAGCGACGACAGTTTCGCCCCGGTGCTGTTCGCCGCGCACCCGACGTTGGCGAACTACGTCACCGTGCTGCACGGCGGGCATCTGGCGCGGTTCTTCGCCAACAGCGTGATCGTCGCGGCCGGCACCGTGAGCCTGACCCTGATCGCCGTCACCGGGCTTGCGTTCGCCATTTCCCGCCTGAAAATCCGTTTCGGGCATCTGATGCTGCTCGCGGTGGTCTCGGCCCTGCTGCTGCCTTTGGCGTCGTTGCTGATTCCGATCACCGTGCTGCTGCGCGAGCTGCACATGACCAATTCCTGGTTCGGCCTGATCGGGCCGGAGACGGCGTTGGGCATCCCGTTCGGCACCGTGATCGTGAAGGGCGCAATGGACGAGATCCCGGTCGCGCTGGAGGAAGCCGCGGTGATTGATGGCGCCGGGTCCTTCACCGTGCTGTGGCGGATCGTCGTGCCGCTGATCCGCCCGTCCTTGATCGTGGTCGCGGTGTGGCAGTTCCTGTTCTCCTGGAACGAGTTCTTCCTCGCCCTGGTGGTGATGACGCGCAATTCGCTGAAGACCCTGCCGCTCGCGCCGCTGTATTACGAAGGCCCCTACATGACCGATCCGGGCAAGCTGTTCGCGGTGCTGACCCTGATCGCGGTGGTGCCGATGGTCGTCTATCTGATCCTGCAACGCTGGTTCGTGGCCGGGCTGCTGGCAGGCAGCGTGAAGGGCTGAGATCAGGCCCGCCGGGCGATCAGGAACAGGCGGCGGAACGGCAGCAGGGTCGTCCCGTCGGCGCGGCGCGGGTAGTGCGGGCGCAGCGCCGCGGCGTAGGCGGCGCGGAAGTTGGCCTGCTGGTCGGGCGGCAGCGGATCGAGATACGGGCGCAGGCTGGTGCCGGCCGCCCATTCCACGACCGGATCAACCCCGGTCAGGGCGTGCAGATAGGTCGTTTCCCACAATTCCAGACCGGCCGCGTGCGGGCGCAGGATGTCCCAGTAGGCGCCGGGCGACAGGATATCGCGCGCCACCCCGGCCGCATCGGCCAGCCGCGCGGCCCAGGGCCCCTCGGCCGCCACCGTGATCTGGAGGCGGCGCAGCGGGGCGTCGTGCATCGCCGGCATCTGCACCGCCAGCACCCCGCCGGGAGCGAGCCGGTCGAGCAGGCGGGGAAACAAGGTCCCGTGCCCGCCGGTCCAGTGCAGGGCGGCGTTGGAGTAGATCAGATCGGGCGGCGTATCCGGTGCCCAGGTGGCGAAATCGGCCTGCGCGAAGGTGCACCCGGGGGCGGCGTCCCGGGCTTGCGCCAGCATCGCCGCGGAGCTGTCGATCCCGGTCACGGCGGCGCTGGGGAAGCGGGATTTCAGGATGCGGGTGACGGTGCCGGGGCCGCAGCCGAGGTCCACCACACGCGCCGGCGCCTCAAGCGGCACCTGCGCCAGCAGATCGAGCGCGGGGCGCAGCCGCGCATCGGCGAAGCGCAGGTACTGGCCCGGGTCCCAACTGGTCGCCGCCATATCTCAGTGCCGGCCGGCGTCGATCCGGTCGAACACCCGCTTGATCGTGCGGAATCCATAGACCACGGCCACCAGGAACAGCGCGATGCCGAGGCCGTACACCTCGCCCGCCGTCGAGATCAGCACCAGGGCGATCACTGCAACGACCGCCGTGCCGAGCAGGGTCAGCCAGTCCTGCGCTTGCATGTCCATCTCCACCACCTCGTTCCTTCTTGGCGCCGGTCGCCCGGGCGGGTCCTGGTCCCGCGGCGGGACCGGTTGCGTCACTATGCCGGTGCCGGCGCCGCGGCAACAGTCCGCGCCGCCGCGGCCCGGCCGGCGGCGAATAATTCGGCCAGGAACGCCGCCTCCCCGTTGAATTTGGACGAGACGGGGAGGTCGGTCAGCGCAGTGTCCGCATCGATTTCCCGCACCTGGACGCCGGGGGGCAGGGCGGCGAGCTCGGCGGCGAGCAGGTTCTGACCGGCGATTTCGGTCAGGCGGTTGGCGATGTCCGCCTGTGACCCCGGCAGGCCGGGGCGGCGGCTGGCCTGGGCGCGGATCAGGACCAGGATGTCGGGGATGGTGGGGGCGAGCAGGGGGGCGAGCGGCGGGTTGCCGGCGTAGCCGCCGTCCCAGCACGGGCGGCCGTCCAGCTCCACCGGCGGGAAGACGAACGGGATGCAGGCCGACGCGAGCAGAACGTCCACGGTGATGGCCGCGTTGTCGAACAGGAGCGCCTGGCCGGTCGCGACCTCCGTCGCCGCCACGGTCAGGCGCGGGGCGGCGGGGTCGGCGAGCAGGCGGCGGTCGAGCAGGTCGGCCAGCACGCCGCGCAGCGGGTTGAGGCCGAGCGGGTTCATCTGCGCCGGGCCGAACACCCGCATTGCCATATCGAGCCCCCACCAGGCGGGGGTGTTGGAGATGTCCCAGCCCCAAAGCCAGCGGTCGAGCGGGCCGGCGCGCAGCGGGCTGAGCGCGTGGGCGCCGGCGACCCGGTCCCACAGGCGGCGCAGGTCTGCGCGGGCGGCTTCCGGCCCGCCGCGCACCAGGCCCTGGGCGAGCAGGGCGCCGGTGATGGCGCCGGAGGAGACGCCGGAGATGCGATCGACGGCGAGCCCGTCTTCCAGCAGGCGATCGAGCGCGCCCCAGGTGAAGGCGCCGTGCGCGCCGCCGCCTTGCAGGGCGAGGGCGACGGTCTTGCCTCGGTCCGCCGGGCTGGCGGTGGTGGTCCCGGGGGGCCAGGGTCGGTTCGACATGGGGGGAAACTGGGGCAGGGCGGGCGGCAGGGCAAGCGGGGGAGGGGCTTTATGGTTATTGTACCGGAGCGATATGGCGCACGCGTTTTCCCCCCGCGTGCCCTCAGCTCGACTTTCCGCATCTCAGGCGGTGAGGCAGCAAGTCTCCACGCCGCGGTTTAGCGATCCGGCGGGGATTTCTACTCTGTCGCAGGCTTTGCCGGGACATCGATGACTACCGCGTTGTCCTCGGCGCGACGTTCCAGGATGCGGTCCACCTGGGCGCGGCTGGTACGCATGCGTTCGGCGAGCGCGTCCTTCGCGGCCTCGCGCATGCCATCCTCGGCGAGGAACGCGTCCAAGGTGGTGCCCCAATGCGGGTTCTTCCTGCTGCTCATGCCTGCATCTCCTGCATCCGCCGCCGCGCCAGTCCCAGCTCGAAGTACATCCTGTCGAGGCCGGGCGCTGGCGTGCCGCGGCGTGCGGCCACGGCGCGGCACGCCAGCCCGTTCGCGTCCCGCCTGAAAAGTGAAGCTCACATCCAGGCCCGACCCGGCATCCCCCCTCAGAACGCCGCGTCCAACAACCCCCGCACCGTCGCCGGCCCCTCGATCCGCCGCGGGTTCGTGTGCACCCACCGATCATGCATCGACTCCCGCGCGATCAGGTCCAACTGGTCCTCCTGCACCCCCACATCCCGCAGCCGCCCCGGCAGCCCGAGCGCCGCGACCAGCGCCGCCACCACATCCGCCGCCGGCTCGCCCGGACGGCCCATCGCCTCGCTCATCCAGCGCTGCCGTTCCGCCGTCGCCTCCGCGTTGAACCGCAGCACATGCGGCAGCATGATGCAGGACGTATAGCCGTGCGCCACCCCGGCGGTGCCGCCGAGCACATGGCCGATGCCGTGGCTCGCGCCCTTGCTCACCCCGTTCTGCGAGCCCACCACCGACAGCCACGCGCCCACCTGACAATCGAGCCGCGCCGGCACATCCCCCGCATCCGCCTTCACCGCCGGCAACGCGCGCGCCAGCAGCCGCAGCGCGTGCAAGGACGTCGCATCGGAGAACGGCGCGGCGTTGATCGCGCACAGATCCTCGACCGCATGATCCACCGCGCGGATGCCGGTGGACAGGAACAGCCATTCCGGCGTGTGCACGGTGATGGCGGGATCGAGGATCACGACGCGCGGGACCATCAGCGCCTGGCCGAAGCTTTCCTTCACCTCCCGCACCGGATCGGTGCAGCCGGCGAAGGCGGTGTATTCCCCGGCCGACAGGGTGGTGGGCACCGCGATCGCGCGCACCCCGGGCGGACGGGTCGGCGGGCGGCGGGTGGACCCGTCGGCCTCGATCCGGGCGCGGAACGCATCGAGCCCGGCCGGCTCGGTGACATCGTTGCCGAGGCAGAGCCCGATCATTTTCGCCGCATCCGTCAGCGATCCGCCGCCCAGGGTCAGCAGCAGGTCCGCCCCCGCAGCGCGCGCCGCATTGGCCGCATCGACCACATCGGTGCGCGGCGTGTGCGGCGCCATCCGCGTCCACACGCCGGCGATGCGCGGACCGAGCGCGGTGCGCAGCCGGTCCAGCAGGTCGGTCTGGCGCGCCAACGTGTTGCTCGCCAGCACGAAGACGGCGCGCGCATCGAGACGTTCGACCTCGCGCGCCGCGGCAGTGTCGAACGCGGCGCCGTAGACGACGCGATCCATGTCGGGGAAGCGGTGGATGCCGGGCTTCATGACGGGTTCCGATCGATCAGGGGGCGAGGAAGGCCAGCAGGGCGGCGGTCTCCGGCCCCTCGGCGGCCTGGTCGGCGGCGATCCGGTCGTACAGACGGGCAGCGGCCGTGAACAGCGCTGCGGCGGCGGGATCGGCTTCGGTGAAGGACGCGATCTCCTCCATCTCTGCGACCCAGCGATACGCCTTGTCGGGCATGCGCGGGACCTGGCGGGTCAGCCAGGCGAGCAACTGCGGCTGGCTCTGCGCCAGTTCCGCGCGCAGCGGCCCGGCGGTGCCGGCGCGGGTGGCGGCGAGCAGCATCATCGCGCCCAGCGCGGTGAAGCCCTTGGTGATGCCGGCGTAGGACAGTTTCATCGCCGAGGCGAAACCGATCGGCCCCTCCAGCACCGGCAGGTCGAGCCCGTAGGCGCCGAGGACCGCAACCCGATGCGCCTCCGGTCCGGACAGATAGATGCGGGTGGCGTGCGTGTCGGCGGTGGGCGGCGGCCCGACGATGCCGGCATCGACGCAGGCGCAGCCGGTGGGAGCGAGCACCGCGGCGATGCGCGCCATCGTGGCCGGGCTGATCGCGTTGCAATCGGCATAGACCGGCTTGCGCGCCGCCACCGTCAACGCCGGCGCGAGGCGTTCGGCGAGCGCCACCGCTTCGCCCGGCGGCACGATCGACAGGATGATGTCGGCAGCAACGATCCCTGCATCGTCGGTCGCGTGCATGCCCGCCTTGGCGGCGCGGGCGGCGGAGGCGGGGGAACGGCCGGCGAGTGACGTGCGCACCTCCACCCCGTGCGCGGTGAGGCGGGCGGCGACGGCGCTGCCCATCGAGCCTGGGGCGATCACGGCGACGATCGGCGGCATGGCGGTTCCTCCGTGGCGTGCGCCGGCGCGCGGGCTTGATTTTGTGAGCCGATTCAGCCGACACGGCAGGAGCGGGCGTCGGCATCGGACCCCTGATGCATCACGTCCCCGCCGTTCGGCGACAGGCAGGCGCCGATATAGAAGCCCCCGTTCGGTCCGGCGAGCAACAGGGTGGTGGCGGCGATTTCCTCCCCCCGACCGAAACGGCGCTCCGAGCCCGCGATCATCCAGCGCACACCTGACGACGAACCGGTCGAACGCGTGCGCCTCGACTCGCATGGCGAACGCGAGCGGTGATCGCATGGTGCGCGCGGCGGGTTGCCGCGCGCCGCACCGCACAATCGAAGTTACGCCTGGACCGTCGCCCCCTCCGTCACCAGCCCGTCGCGCACATCCCGCGCCAGCGCCGCCGGATCGCGCGCCGCCGGATCACCGAAGCCGCCGCCGCCCGGCAGCTCCAGGATCAGCCGGTCGCCGTCCGGAATGACCTGATACCCCTTGGTGCGCAGCTTCGCTCCCGATTTCAGCCGCACCGCTCCCGCCGCGCCGTCCGCCCCGCCGGCCCGCCCTTTCGGCGCATGCGCCACCCGGTCGAAGATCGCGTTCACCGCGAACGCAAGATCGCCCTTGGTCGCGATCTCCATGATCTGCCCGACGCCGCCGCGCATCCGCCCGGCGCCACCGGAATCCGGGCGCAGTTCCTTGCGCCAGAAGATCACCGGGGCGACGTTCTCGGTCGCCTCCACCGGCATCGTGCGCACGCCGGACGGGAACGCCGTCGCATCCAGCCCGTCGCGCTCCGGCCGCGCGCCGGTGCCGCCGGAGTTGAAGGTTGTGACGTCGAACTCCCCGATCACCGGCCGGTTCGGCCGGGCCTGGCCGGACACCGACGCGCCGCCGCGCAACGGCGGGTTCCACAGCGCCGAGGCGCCCTCCGCGGTCACCCGATCCGGCACCGCCTGGAACAGGCAGCCCATCACCAGGTCCGGCAGCAGGTGGCCGATCACGTGGCGCACTGAAACCGGATACGGCCGCGGCGCATTCAGGATGCAGCCCTCGGGGATCGTCATGCGGAACGGCGCCAGGGAGGCCCAGTTGTTCGGCACTTCCGGCGCCACCACGCATTTGATGCCGAAACTCGCGTAGGCGCGGCAATAGGCGGGGGGCACGTTGATCCCGCGGCCCGACAGGCCCGAGGTGCCGGCGAAATCGACCGTGATCGTATCGGCTTCGGTACTCAGCGCGGCGGCGAGGCGGATCGGTTCCTCGTAGCCGTCCGACCAGATCTCGGCCGACCAGGTGCCGCGCGGCAGACGCGCGATCTCGGCCAGGGTCGCCGCGCGCGAGGCCTGGAAGATGAAGTCGGCGAGCGGGTCGAGACTGTCCATCGCGAACTCGTCCATCATCTCGACCAGCCGCTTCGCCCCCGCATCGTTGCAGGCGCACAGCGAATAGACGTCGCCTTCCAGCTCGATCGGCAGGCGGGAGCCGGCGCGCAGGAAGTCGAAGAAGGTCTCGTTCGGGCGGCCCGCGTCGAAGGCTTTGACGATCGGGATATACATCCCTTCCTCGAATACCGATCGCCCTTCGGGTCCCATCCCGAGGCCGCCGACGTCGATCACATGCGCGGTGTTGGCGAACAGCCCGACGACGGCACCGCGGCGGAAGGCGGGGGTGACCACCGTCAGGTCGTGCAGATGGCCGGTGCCGAGCCAGGGATCGTTGGTGATGTAGTGATCGCCCGGGCGCATGGTCGCGGCCGGGAACTTGGCAAGGAAGTGGCCGACGCTCTCGGCCATGGAATTCACGTGGCCGGGGGTGCCGGTGACGGCCTGGGCCATCATGCGCCCGGTGAGGTCGAAGATGCCGGCCGACAGATCGCCCGCTTCGCGCACGGTGGTGGAGAAGGCGGTGCGGATCATGGTCTGGGCTTGTTCCTCGACCACCGCGATCAGGCGATTCCACATGATCTGGCGCTGGATCTGGGCGAGCGGGCTGGCGTCGTGGGACATCGTGGGCTCCTGCGGAACCGGAGGAGTGGAGCGCAGGTGGGCGGGAAACGCCAGGGGCGGCCCGGGGGCGCCGTCAGGCCGCGGATCTGGGCAGAAAATGCCCGCCGGCCAGCCCGTCGAACTGGCGATCGCACGTGAGCAGGTCCGCGCAAGGTGACCGGCGCCGGCCGGGCGCCGCCCGGATCGGCGCCGTCGGCGCGGAAATCCCCCCGGACATCACCGAATCCCGGTCAGGACACCAGCGCAGCCAGCCGCGCCAGGCACGCCGCCTGATCCGCCGTGCAGCCGCCGGCCAGCCACCAGTCCCGTACGGCCCCCAGCAACCCCCCGACCGCCGGACCCGGCGGCACGCCAAGCCGCACGACGTCCCGGCCCGCCAGCGGAAACACCGGCCGCGGTAGCTGCGCGAGGCGGGCGCGCAGCGCCGTCCAGCCCGGCGGGTCCGCCGCCTCGGCCTCGGCAAGCCACACCCGCCCGATCAGCACCGCGGCATCCATGCGCGGATCGAGCCTGGCCAGCATCCGCCGCAGCGTGTCATCGTCCGCTCCCGGCGTCGGCACCGGGCCGGCCCGCAGGGCCACCAGCCGGGTCTGCTCGGCGGCGGAAAACCGCAGCCGCGCGGCAAGGCGCGCCGGATCGGCCTCGGCCAGGGCCGCGAGCCGCAGCAGCGGATCGGCCGGCGCCCCCGCCGCCACCAGCCGGGCCAGGCGCGCCGGCGCGGCCCCCTCGGCCAGCATCGCATCCAGCACGCCAAGCTCGGCCATCAACGCGACCGCCGCGCGCGGGTCGGGCGCGGCCAGCAGGCCCGCCAACTCCTTCCACACCCGCTCCGGCGCCAGCCGCGCCAAGCCCGGCACGCCGGCCCGCAGCGCCGCCGCCGTGGCGGCATCGGGGGGAACCTGTCCGTAGCGGGCGAAAAAGCGGAAAAAGCGCAGGATGCGGAGGTAATCCTCGGCCATGCGCGCCGCCGGATCGCCGACGAAGCGCACGATGCCGGCGCGCAGGTCGGCCAGACCGCCCCAATAGTCGAACACCGCGCCGTCCCGGCTCATGGACAGCGCATTCAAGGTGAAATCGCGCCGTGCCGCGTCCGCCCGCCAGTCGGCGGTGAACGCCACCACGGCATGGCGGCCGTCCGTTTCCATATCGCGGCGCAAGGTCGTGACCTCGAACCCCCGCCCGCCGGAGACCGCCGTGACGGTGCCGTGCGCAAGCCCGGTCGGCACCACCTGCAACCCGGTCCCGCGCAGCGCCGCCACGACCTGCTCCGGCGGCCACGGCGTCGCCAGATCCACATCGGCAACCGGCTGCCCAAGCAGCGCATCCCGCACCGCGCCGCCCACCACCCGCGCCCCCGGCAACGCATCGAGCACCGCACACAACGCCGGATCGGCCAGAAATGCCGGCGGCGGCACACGCAGAGCCGGCGCGTCCGTGCTCACGGCGACCCATACCCCGGTCGGATCCGCCCATCGGACACCCGCGCCGGCACATACGTCGCATCCGGCGGCAACCGATGCGCCTGGGCAAACCAGAACAGCCCCACCAGCAACACCAGCAACGCCCCCCCGGCCCACCCCAGCACGAACCCCGACGGCCACCCCCGCGCCGCCGCCAGCCGCAACGCCAGGAACGCCGCGAACGGCAGTAGGAACAGCCCGACCTCGGTCAGGCGCTCGAACATGCGGGCGGTATGAAAGGCGACCAAGGGACAGGAAGGCCAGGGGCGCTGCCCCTGGACCCCGCCAGGGGACTAGTCCCCTGGACCCCT
>JABBNW010000092.1 GCA_019352115.1 Pseudomonadota bacterium | reverse complement strand
CCGATTTCCCAGGCGAGGATGGGGCGGCTTGGGGCGCAGGATTACGTCCGCTAAGCATCCTTTGCGGACAGAATGACCTTGCCATCCCGCTGGCATGTGATATACAATCCTTCAGTGTATCCAGACCCGGAGCCAACCATGCAGGTCAGCCGCTGGGGCAACAGCCTCGCCATCCGCCTGCCCGCCGCCGTGGTCGCCGCCCTCGGCCTCCAGGACGGCGACGACATCACCATCGAGGTCGCCGACCGCCGCCACTTCCGCCTCGCCCGCGACCCCAGCCGCGACGATGCGCTGGAAACGCTGCGCAGCCTCGGCTGGAGCCTGCCCGCGGATGTCCGCTTCGACCGCGACGACGCCAACGCCCGCGGCGCATGACCCCGCCGCCCCCCTTCCTCGACACCAACGTGCTGCTCTACGCCAGCCTGCAGCCCGACCCGCGCTCGGAGGCGGCCCGCGCCCTGCTCGCCCAGCGCGGCACCATCAGCGTCCAGGTGCTGAACGAATTCGCGAACGTGGCCGCGCGCAAGCTGCGCCGGCCCTGGCCGGAAATCACCCGCGCGCTGGCCGCCATCCGCGTGCTCTGCCCGGCGCCGCGGCCCCTCACCCTCGCGATCCACGAGGCCGGCCTCGCCCTCGCCGCCCGCACCGGCTACCAGCTCTACGACGCGATGATCATCGCTGCCGCGCTGGAGGCCGGTTGCACCATCCTGTTCTCCGAGGACCTCCACCACGGCCAGGTGATCGACGGCCGGCTCACCATCCGCAACCCGTTCCGGGCACCCGCATGAGCGCCGCCCCAGTCGCCCCGGCCGACGCGCCCGCCCCGGCCACCGGCGCGTTCGTGCTCGACACCGACCTGCTCGGCCCGCTCGTCGTGCCCGACGGCGCCCCCCGCGCGGCCGAACTCGAGGCCCTCGCCCGGCGCGTCACCCTCTACGCCAGCCGCGCCCGCGGCGACGGCACCCGCCGCACCTACCGCTCCGCTTGGCGGCACTACACCGCCTGGTGCCATGCGCTCGGCCGCGAACCGCTCGCCGCCGATCCCGACACCATCGCCATGTACGTCGTGCGCCGCGCCGACGACGGCTGCGCCGTCAGCACCATCCGGGTCGCCCTCGCCGCCATCCGTACCGCCCATCTGCTCGCCTCCATCCCGCTCGACCTGCGCCATCCGCGCCTCGCCCTGGTGCTCGACGGCATCACCCGCGCCACCGGGCTGCGCCCGCGCCGCCAGGCCGCCCCGGCCGTCCCCGACATCCTGCGCCGGCTGCTCGCCACCCGCCCGGACCCCGCCACCGCACTCGGCGCACGCGATCGCGCCCTGCTGCTGCTCGGCTTCGGAGCGGCGCTGCGGCGCGCCGAACTGGTCGGCCTGCGCCGCGACGACGTCGAAACCATCCCCGGCCGCGGCCTGCACGTGCGGGTCCGGCAGTCGAAGACCGACCCGCACGGCAAGGGCCAGACGGTCGCGGTCTGGGCCAACCCGGCCGAGCCGGATTTCTGTCCGGCCGCGGCGCTCGACCGCTGGCTTCTCCATCGCCACCAGGTCGCCGACCGCACCGGCCCCGACGCCGGCGCGCGGCCGCTGTTCTGCGCCGTCACCAAATCCGGCCGGCCCACCGGCGCGCCGCTGTCCGACAAGGCGGTCGCCCGCCTGGTCAAACAGGCCGCCCTCGCCGCCGGCCTCGATCCCACCCGCTACTCCGGCCACTCCCTGCGCGCCGGCCTCGCCACCGCCGCCGGCGACGCCGGCGCCGGGCTCGCCGAGCTGATGCGCCAGACCCGGCACAAATCCACCGAGGTCGCGCTCGGCTACCTCCGCCCGGCCGAACTCTGGCGCAACAACGTCACCGCCCGGCTGTTCCAGCCCGCACCCGGGCCGGACGAACAGGAGGCGGTCTGATGCCGATCCGGCCCGAGCTGCGCCCGTTGTACCCACCGCACTGGCGCGCCCTCAGTCACCGGGTGCGGTTCGAACGCGCGGGCGGCCGCTGCCAGCGCTGCGGCCGCCCGCACGGCGCGCTCCTCCGCTGCCTGCCGGACGGGCGCTGGTTCGACCCCGCAGCCAGGACCTGGCGCGACGGGCGCGGCCGGCCGGCCCGCTGGCCCGACCTCGAGGCGGCCATCGGCCTGCGCACCACCCGCGTCATCCTCGCCGCGGCGCATCTCGACCACGATCCCGCCAACAACCGCCTGCGCAACCTCAAGGGCCTCTGCCAGCGCTGCCACCTGATCCACGACCGGCCCCATCACCTCGCACAGCGGCACATCACCTACCGGCTGCGCAACGCCCTCGGGGATCTGTTCCTGGGCGTGTACCGGCGGGGACCGCAGCCGGACTCGGCCGGACCGCCTCGGCAGCCCCGGCTGATCACCGCCCCTCCGCAGCCGCAGGCGGGCGGAAGACCCCGCACACCGGATCGCCCGGCAGGGCGGCGTACCAGGATCATCGGCCGCGACACCCGGGAACCATGTCAGTTTGAGGACGATCTGATCGGGTCCCTTGAAGAGTATCGGATCTCTTGGCAGAAGCACCGCCTCCTTCTCGCTCGCACGGGCCGAGAGCAGAGCCTGATCCAGCGGGGCGCAGCCCGACAGCCCGGCCGGAAGGAAGGCGCCAGCTCCCGAGCTTGAATATGCCCCCACCAGGGGGGGATTCGCTTGCTTTCCGCCATGCCAACCCCCATCATGGGGGGCAATGGAGAAGCGCAAGCCGCATTACGCCGTGGCGGACGTCAAGGCGGCCTTCGCTGATCCGGCGAAACTCAACCGGTCGTTCGTGTCCAAGCAGGGAGCCGATGCACTGGGGATGGATGATGCCGCAGTCGTAGCGACGATCCAGACCCTTGGTATGGCGGATTTCGAGAAATCGATGACCTCCCACGCCGATCATCGAGTCTGGCAGGACGTTTACAGGCCCAAGGCCGCCGGCACCGAGCTGTACGTGAAGTTCACGCTCGATGCCCGCAAGGCGTTGTTCCTGATTAGCTTCAAGGAGGCATGAACATGGCAAAGATGCCGAGGGACTACCCCGAGACGATGACCAGCCCCGAGAGCGGACGGCCGATGATGCGCGGCGAGAAGCTCGTCACCTTGAAGGTCGACGGCCAGACCTTTGAATATCGCCAGCCCGGCTGGTGGTGCTCCCTGGATGATCCGGACGATCTCGATGGCCAGTTGGTCGACGAAGACAATCTGGTTTCCGAGATGGCGCGTCGTACGGCTCGGGCGATCGCCAAGGGCGAGGCATTCCCGCCGGTGCTGATCCGCGCGATCCGGCTGCGTTGCGGGCTATCGCAGCGGGACGCCGGCGAGCTGTTCGGCACCGGGGAGAAGTCGTTCGAGAAGTATGAGACCGCCCAGATCCCCCCGTCGAAGCCGACGCAGAGGCTGTTGCGTTTGGCGATGCAGCGGCCGGACCTTTTCACCAAGCCCGCCCGGGGGGAAGGCAAGATGCCTGGGGCCGCCGATGTCCACCTGATCCAGGACACGATCCGGGAGGCGCGGCTTGATCGCATCTACGCGCCCCTGTTCCGGGATCGCACTGCGGATGCTGCCGCCTGACAGGTTGTGAATCGGCGTCCAATTGGGGCTCTGTCGCGTTTTCGGTGCTGGCGGCGGCTCGGCGCGAGGGCCAATTCATTGATTTACCGGCGATAATTAATACCAACCGTCGGAACCACCGACTCTCATAGGGGGGCTAGGAATCGCTGGCGAAGTACGATTCGGTGCGTCTGTTCATCGGCTTGCGCGAACGGAGGCATCGGATGGGGGCGGCGGTCAAGATCAGCCGGACGGATCATACGGCGAGACCGTCCAGAAGCTGGGGGTGGTTAGATTGCCAAACGGAACGGACGCTGGCTCCAACCCCCGGCATGATCGGCCGCGGACGGTCCAATTGAGGGTGTATGGAGCGACCTGCTGGCGCTGGGCCGGGAGGGCGAGATGAAGTGGCGGGTGATGGTGGAACTGGGCGGAGCGGAGGGTTCCCTTGAGTTGCGCGAGGTCAGCGTCGGCGAGTGTGCGACGGGCGCCTATTCGGCAGAAACGCTTGGGTTGACGGTGGCGGAGGGCAAGAAAACGCTGGCGGCACTACAGCGCCATCTGGTCCAGGCGCAGACGGAAGAGCATTGCCGGAGCCGACGCCGCTGCGAGCAGCGTGGCGCGCGATGCCCGCTCAAGGACATCCGTCCCCGACGGCTGACGTCGTTGTTTGACGTCGTGGAGGTTCGTGCCCCCCGTTTCGGTCCCTGCCGATGCGGTGTGGCGTCGCGCCGGACCATCACCCCGGTCGCAGAGATCATGCCCGACCGCTGCACGCCGGAGTATGAACGCACCGTCGCCAAGATGGGCGCCTTGCTGCCGTATCGTCGCGCTCGTTCGCTGCTGGAGGAGTTCTTCCCGCTCGGCGAGGCCCCGGAGGTGGAGACGATCCGCCAGCGGACCCTGCATGTCGGCGCCAGACTCGAGAGGCAGGCAGTGGCGCCACCGACGTCCGCTCCGCCGACCGAAGCGCAATCGATCGCACTCGCCATCGATGGGGGACACGTGAAAGCGGTGCGCAGCTATCAGGCACGGTCCTTCGAGGTTTTCGTCGCACAGATCAGCAATGACGAAGGCAACCAGGTCGTGTTCAGCAGCATGCCGGCCGAGGCCGATCGGCAGGCGCGGCAGTTGCGCGGCGTGCTGCATGACCTTAGCGCGACAGCGCGAACGCCGGTCACCATCCTGAGCGACGGCGCCGACGGGCCGCGTGCCCTGGGCGAGGCGGCAAGCGTCGGTCCGACCCACCACGTACTCGATTGGTTTCATCTCGCCATGCGCATTCAGCATGTCGCTCAGCCCGCCAAGAGCTGGCCGGACGCCAGTTTGGCCGAGCGTAAGGAAGGTGCCCGCCTTGCCGACACCATCGAGCATATCCATAGGCGTCTTTGGCACGGTCAGGTGCGGCGGGCTCTCGATCTCATCGGCGAAACCCTGGCGATGATCGAGGCGACGGCCAAAACGGCGACGCCAAACGCCGCGGCGGCGGGCAAAATGGTCGGCGTGCTTCGTGGCCTCGAGACATATGTGTCCGGGCAATCCGAGCTGATCATCGATTACGCAACGGCGCTGGGCAGCGATGAGCCGATATCGACGGCGACGACGGAGAGTACAGTGCAGTGGCTGCTGCATCGCCGGATGGGCGCCAATCAACAGATGCGCTGGTCACCGAGAGGCGCGCATCTGATGCTGAAGGTCCGAACCGCGGTCGTGAATGGAACCTTCAACAAGGACCATGCCACTGCGGGGCGCATGGGGGCGCCGTCCGTTCTATAAAGCAGCGTAAGTCCCCCCAGCTTCTGGACGGTCTCATGCCCCCTCACCCCGGTGACTGGCCCCCTCATGACGCTACCGCACACGCGGACCCGTGCCCGTGCTGCCCGCCGCTCCGGCGCGGGCGGATGACCGCCAATATCGAGGACGAACTGCGGCAACACGCGCTTCAGCGCCTGCGGCAGGACGCCGGTGTCACGGTCATTGCTCCCTCGGCCGTGCAGAGCTGGCTGGCCGGCACCCTGGAGGGCCGGGCCGCCGCGGAGATCCAGCGTCTGAGGGCAGGGCTGGGGGAGCCTCAGTCGCCGTCCTCGCCCGCCGCCCGTGCTGCTCCGGCCTCCCCGAAATACCGGACCGCGATCGTCGCCTGTGCCCGTTGGGAGACCGACAGCATTCTCGAATGGGTCACGTACCACAGATCGCTGGGGTTCGAGCACATCTACGTCTATTGCAACGACGATGATCCGGCGGAGCTTTACGAGAAGCTGTGCCCCCTGACCGACGGCGCAGCCCCGTTCGTAACCTTCCTGCACTACGCGCTGCCCGGCCTGCAGACGGCGATGTACAAGCACTTCCTGAAATCCATGGTGGGCGAGGTGGAATGGCTGTTGTTCCTGGATATCGATGAATCCGTTGCGCTCAAGCGACACGCGACGATCGATGCGTTCCTCCGCGACTCGGGGTCACTACACGATTTTGTACAAATCGTGTAGTGACCCCGAGTCCGGCGTGACCTGGGGACTGGAGCGTCTATCCTGACCGGGTGATCGACACCGCTCCCATCAAGGCCCGCTTCGAGGCGCTTGCGCCGGTCCTGGACGAGAGGGGGCGGCGGCTGTTTGCGGCCAGTTAAGCGCGCGCGGCCGGGCATGGCGGAGTGGTGGCGGTCGCGCGTGCGACCGGGATTGCGCGCAGCACGATCGGCCGTGGCCTGGCGGACCTGCGCTCGGGCGCGGTGATGTTCAGCCCGCGGGTCCACCGCCGCGGTGGCGGCGGCAAGCCGGCGACCGAGACCCAGCCTGGGCTTCTGGCCGCCTTGAAAGAACTGGTGCAGTCGTCCATCCGCGGCGATCCGGAAGCGGGGGTCACGACAAGAGCTGTGCGTAGCTGTACGACACCACAGAACGTAGTAGAAACACCTGGCTTCGCGGATCAGGCGGCGACCATGAATCCACTGGCCAAGATGGGTATACCGAACTTGGCTGAGTTATGGACGGTACAGCCAAGAATGCCCAAGCCGATGTAAGTTGGCTATGTCACAATTAGCCATCTATCTTGGCTATCACCGGGCCACCAGCAGGGGCCGCCGATCGGCAGATCGAGGTGGACTGCCGTCGCCGCCCATCCCAGGTTTCCGGTTGGCTGCTGCTGATGGAATCCCAAGGAAGGCGCGCGGGATACCGACATAGTTGCCAATTCGTTCTTCTATGTCGTACAGCTACGCACAGCTCTTGTCATGACCCCTGATTGGGCGCCGTGTCCATCCCAAGCCAGAGGTGGACTACCACAGCGCCCAGCCTGCCGCCTTGGTGCTGCGGGAGTTGCAGGGCGGTACTGGCTCCTCGACGTCTCAAGTGGATTGAAAGACCAGGATGAGGGCCGTATCGCGCACCTGGAATGGCGCGGTTTCGCGCATGGGTTGTGCCCCATGCGCGCGCGACTGGCCCCGGGCACCCATGGGTTAGCACATCGGAATCCAACGAGAACGCCTGTGGATATGGGGACAACGCAAGAGCGTTGCCCACATATCCACAGGCGCCGCATCAGCAAAAGACCGCAGCTCATCTGCGCTACCCACGGTGGTAGAATCCTTGACCCGAGCACAGCCGTGGTTCCATTCGTGGCGTCGAGGAGGCGCATTTTTCAGGCTCCGGGGCCCACGTCCGGGCTGCTCGCCTCCGGCACGAGCCGCAGCACCGGCGGCGTCGCCGTGGGGTCGAGCTCGACCAGTGCGCCGTCCGGCACCGCCTTGGTGATGTCCACCGCGAACCCGGACATCATCGTCGTTCCGGCCAGCGCGGCGCCCTGCACCATGATCGGGTTCACGGTATTAAACACCAGGGCCGCGGGCACTACCCCACGCGCCGCCATTTCATGCAGCATCCAGGCGGTGGCGACGCCGCCCTTCGGGCGGTCGAGCACCAGGATCAGTCCGACATAGGACCGACCGGCCAGCTTGTGTTCCGGCCGCGAGAAGATGCCGGCGATGCGGTCGAGGTCGTAGCGGGCGGAGAAGCCGTCGCTCGCCACCACCGCGAGGCCGCGGACCTTCTCCCCCATCGCCGCACTCGCGGCGAATTCCTGCACCCCGCTCATGCCAGCCTCCCCGTGCACGCAGCGTCCACGCACGCCTCCATCGACAGCAGCATAGGCCGGTAGCCATAGCCGCCGATGATGTTGGTCAGCTTCGCCGAGTTGGTAACAAGGCGCTTCCAGCCGTTTGCCTCGCCCAGCTCGCGGGCGTAGCTCTGATAGAAGCACATGCCCGACAGCACCGTTCCGCCGGCCGCCTCGATCCGGGCGCTCAGCCCCATGCGGTCGGCATCGGGTTTCACCTGCGGACTGGTGACCGCAAGCAGCGGAACCGTCACACGCCGGCCGTCCAGCAACCCGGCCAGGGTCTGCATCTCCATCAGGCTGAGCTGCGGGGCCGAGAACACCACCACGTCCACCCCGTCGGCCGCGCCGGCGGCGTCGGCGTAGCTGGCGAGCAGCGCGCCCACCTCGGCCGCGCCCACCCGGACCGGCGCCGGCGCCCCGCCGCGGAACAGCCCGGCGAGCGAGTCGGCTTCCGGCGTCACCCCCTCGATGTGGAACATCGCCACCGAACCGAAGCTCGCCATCGCGGCGCCAAAATGCTTGAGCTCGTCCGAGCCAGGCACCCGGTCGAGCCCGGTCAGCACCGGCACCCGCCAGTAATCCCCGGCCAGCCGGCCGACCACACCCCCGAGCGCGCCCCATTCATGCAGGCGGCGCGGTGTCATGCTCACCTCGATCAGCAGGGAGCCGCCGCGCCGCTCGTCGAGATGATAGCCGTAGCGTGGCGTGCGCCCGGTGAGCGCGGCGGCGAGCGCCGAGGGGCCGCCTTCGAAATTCGACCGGGCACCAAGCACGCTGTTGCAGTAGATCACGACGCCGGTGTCGCCATACGCCACATGCTCGCCCCGTATCGGCGGCATGATCGTCTGGTAGTTGACGCAGGTGTCGGTCATCAGGATGCCGAGCGCCTCGAAGGCCGCCACCGTTCGCCGCTCCAGCGCGACCATGTAGTCCTGCTGCTTCAGCCGCTTGGCCGCGGTGAAGTCGGTTCCGCGCGGGTCCGTGATGGTCGGAACGCGCACGCGACGTTCCCGCTCCGGCATGGCGGCGAAGCGCTCCAGCCACGCGACTCCCGCCGCGCCGAGCGATTCCGTATCGGCCATGATGTGCGCCTGGCTCACCTGCACCAGGTCGGGCGCCCCGAGATAGGCGCCGACCCGAAGCTGGTGTTCGATCGCCCATTGTCGCGCCGGCCCGAGCGCGCCACGGCGCATCGCCTCCGCCTCGTCGTCCAGCCTCAGCATCGTCTGCTCCCTGTTGCGTCCGCGGTCCGGCCGCTGCCGGACCCCGCACTTCTGTGGCGCCTCATGCGGCGAAACTCGAGCGGACCTGCGCCGCCCAGCGCCCCGCGATCCGCGCGACGATCCACAGCGAGCGGAACCGGCCAAGTTCGGTGCCGTCGATCCGATAACGGGTGAAGGTCACGTCGAGATGGACCTTCCCGGCCGCGGCGGCGACGGGTGTACGCACGCCCCAGGCGCTGTGGTGCCAGCCGTCCCCCGCCCGTGCCAGGAAGTCCGCGAAATAGGTATCGGGCTCGTTCCACACCCGCATGTGGCCGCCCGCCAGGCGATAGTGCGGGAAGTGGAGCGTCGCGGCGAGCGCGACCTGGTCGCGCGCGTTCAGCGCCGCCATGTGGTGGTCGAGGACCGCCAGCGCCGCCGCCACCGCCTCCTGATCCAAGGTCTCGGACGTCACGGCGACACCGGCGGGGCGATCAAATAGATCGGGCTCGACCATGCCTGGTTTCCATCCGCCTGGGTCACCCGCACGAAGACGGGCAGGTCGGCCGCCCCCGTCAAGGCGACGTCGTGCGCGAACGCCACCCGGTGCGGCAGGTGGTCGGGCAGCCGGAACAGGCGGATCTGCCGGCCCAGCCCGCCGGCCGGCAGCACCAGATCCTCGAAGCCGATCTCTGCCGCGCTGAACCGCCCGCTGGCGAGGTTGGTGTCGAGCCGGAGCTCCTCCGCCCGCCCGTCCGTGAGCCAGAGGTCGATCCCGGCCATATTGCCGGTGGTGACCGAGCGCCAGGCGAGCCGCTTGCCGGCCTCCTGCACCTCAAGCGGGTTCTCGGGGTTCAGGAAATTGACCGGCTCGGCGCGCTCGAACCGCCCACCCTCGATGGAAAGCGTGCCCTGCCAGGGCACCTCCCGGCCACGCCCGCGATATTCCGCCCCCTGCCACATCACCCGGATGCGCCGGCCGAGCTCGGTCGCGGCGAAGGGGCGGACGGTGCGGACCAGATCCTTGCCGTGGAACAGGTCGATGCGCTCGATCGGTGCCGACCCGACGGCTTCCACCTGCAGCTGCATCGGCGTCGCGCCGGGCTGCACGATGTCGCCCATCAGCACCCCGGTCGCGCGCCGCGCAGTGGTCGCCGTGAACGCCGGATCGTCGTCGAACACCGCGACCGGCGTCGCGAAGGTTCCGGTCACCGACAGGAACATCCGCGTTCCCGTGGTGCCGTAGTGGTGCCGCCGCCGCAACGCATCGAACAGCGACGCCCGCGAGAGGTCGGGCATCAGATAGCAGGTGAGCCCGCCGATCGCGCCGAAGTGGGAGGCGCCCGGCCGGGTGGCGCCCGGCCTGCCCTTGTGGTCGTCGCTGTGACAGACCACGCCCGGCCGGTAGCCGAGATCGAAGGCGTCGTGCAGCAGCCACTCGAACGTGCCCCAGGTGGAGTGCACTTCCACCGCCCGCTCCAGCCGGCCGTCGTGCGCCATGCGGATATCGGCGTAGCGGCCGCCGACATGCGCGATCACCACGGCATCCTCGCCCTCCAGCGCCGCGAACAGCTCGGCGGCGGTGTGGCAATCGCTGTCGCGCGGCGTGCCCGGCTCGACCAGGATGCTGGACGAGCGGCGGATCGGCCGGCCCTCCCGGCGGAAGAAGACGTTGCGGTCGCCGCCCATGCCGGTGTTGCCGGACCACTCGTAGCCCGGTACCGCGACGAAGCGGCCGGGCACGTCGAAGGCGCGGGTGATGCTGTTCAGCCGCTCCCAGAACGCGTCGGTGATCTGGAAGTCGTTCCCCTGATGCCCGACGATATCCAGGAACGCCTTGTCGCGGGCGTAGTGGAAATAGTCTTCGACGGAATTGGTGCCGATCGTCTCCTCGCTCTGTCCGTGCAGGTCGCCCCAGAAATGCCGCAGCTCCGCCGCGGCGGCGACGCGCAGCGGGTTGGCGGTGCACAGCAACCGGCCGGCCCGGTCGAGCACCCGCAGGGTGAGGTCCCCGGGCTCCTGCACGCGCAGATCATCGCACACGATGGCGCCCTCGCCCGGCCGCACGGTCACCTGTTCGGGCAACCCGGCAACCGGGCGGGAGGGCAGCAGCTGCAGCGTTTCGTCGGCCCGGTCGGTCGGGTTGCCCCAGGCATCCTCGGTCAGCACGGCAAGGCGGAACGGCGCGCCCGCCACGGCGAGCGTCGGCCAGATCGCCTTCCACCGCGCCGGGGCGCCGGCCACCAGGGCGATCTCGGGAGACCGCGCCAGCTCGGTGAACTCGTAGGTGGCGAAAGCGTCCACCAGGACCTTGAACTCGAAGGTCGGCTCGGTGTTGGTCTGCAGGCGCAGCCCGGGCGCCCCCTGCCGGCGGTCGCCGAACCGGACCGTGATCGTATCCCCCTGGCGCAGGAACCCGCGGTTGACCCGAATGAACAGGGTGTTCACCCAGGGGCGGATGTTGATCCGGTCAACCCGCACGTCCAGCACAGCGCCGTTGCTGGCCTCGACGGTGGTGTAGTTCGGCGCCGTCGGGTCGCGGAACTGCGGCTTGGCCATGTCGGAGGTGCCACGCCAGGCGATCTTCAGGTGGCCGCTGTCGTCGATCCCGAACTTTCCGGCGACGTAGGTCAGCGTGAGGGCGGCCAGCGATCCGGCCTCGAACGGCCCTTCCGGGGCGATCGAGGCCGAACCCATGTGCTCGGCCAGGTAGTTCGCATATGGCATCGGGGCAGGTTTCCTTCTGGTCCACCGGTCGGCTCGGATCGTGCGTCAGCGCATGCTCATGTGGGCCGGCAGGAACAGCGTCAGTTGTGGTATGAAATAGAGCAGGTACACCATCGTGAGCTCGATCAGGATGTAGGGCAGGATGCTCAGCATCATGCGGGTGAGCGGGATGCCGGAGATCGACGACACGGTGACCAGATTGAGCCCGGCCGGCGGATGGATCTGGGCGATCTCCTGGTTCACCGCGATCATCACCCCGAACTGCACCGGGCTCAGGCCGATCGCCATGGCGATCGGAAAGAAGATCGGAATGGTCAGGATGGTCAGCGCGCCGGATTCGAGGAACGTCCCGAGGATCAGGTCGGTGACGACGATCCCGGTGAACACCATCAGCGGTCCGCCCTGGATATGCCCGACCGTCTGGGCCAGCCGCTGCGGCAGCTGCAGGATCGCGCTGTAGCGCGCGAACACCGAGCCGGTGCCGAAGATCATCAGCAGCATCGCGGAGGTGAGCGCGGACAGGAACGCCGCGCGGGCGATCTTGCGCAGGTCGAGCTGCCGGCGCACCAGACCGAGCACCAGCAGGTAGACCACGGCGACCGCCCCGGTCTCGGCCGGCGTCACGAGCCCCAGATAGATCGCGACGATGATGAACACCGGCAGCACGACCACCGGCAGCGCGCGCCGCAGCGCCGTCATGCGTTCGGCCCAGCTGGACGCCTGCGCCCGGACCCGGTGGCCGGCGGCCAGCGTGACATAGATGCCGAAGGCGGTCGCCAGCAGCAGACCCGGGATGACGGTCGCCATGAACAGGCTGCCGATCGAGGTCTCGGTCAGCACGCCGTAGATGATCAGCGGCAGGCTCGGCGGCATCAGGATCCCGAGCGTGCCGCCGGCCGCCACCATGGCCCCGCGGCTGCGGTCCGAATAGCCCTCGCGCCCCAGCACCGGCAGCGCGATCAGGCCGATCGTGACGGCGGTCACCGGGCTCGATCCGCAGATGCCCGCAAAGATCGCACAGGTGACGATGACGGCAGCACCGAGGCCGTTCGGGATCGAGCCGACCCAGACCTTGGCGAAGTCGAACAGCTCGGTGCCGGCATCCGATTCCTGGACCAGCATGGCGGCGAGCACGAACAGCGGAATGGTCACTAGCTCGAAGCTGCTCAGGCTCTGCCAAAGGAACGAAGTGAAATCCACCATCGCCTGCTGCAGGCCGAACACCATGCAGAGCCCCGCCATCGCGGCGATGCCGATGGCGACGAAGATCGGCACGCTTGCCGCCATCAACCCGAACATCACGAGGACGATCAGGAAGAAGCCCGCGTCACCCCCGAACGGCATCAAGCCTCCGCGGGACCGAAGGAACCAGAATCTGGGCCAAGCCCTGCAAGGTGATGACCAGACCGCCGATCGGGAAGGCGAGCTGGGGCAGGTACTGCGGCACCGCCAGCAAGGTGTCCGACCGCAGCCCCTGCACGTAGTCGATATAGACCTGATGCGATCCGGCCCCCAGCAGGACCAGGCCGAAGATCGCTTCCAGCACGCCGGAGAAGCGGGCCAGCGGCCGCGCGAGGCGGGGAAACCGGTCGGGCAGCAAGGTGACACGGAAATGATGGCCCGAATTGAGGCCGTAGCCGCTGGCCGCGAAGGCGATCATGATGATCGCGTAGCCCGAGGTCTCGAACACCCAGGTGGGCGGCATCTGCAGCTGATCCATCACCACCTCGTAGGCGACCGGCAGTGGCAGCAGCACGGCCAGCACCGCGGCGGCGATGCACATCCAGCGGGTGAACCGGGTGAGCCACGCCGCGACGATTTCCGCCGGCGAGCCGGTCGTCACGACCGCGACCGTCGGCAGCCGCGGCGCGGCTCGTCACTGCCGCACATCGAGCATCGTCCTGATCAGGGCGGCCGGATAATGGCTTTCTTCCGCCTTGGCGAGCGGGGCGAGGGCCCGGATGAAGGCTTGGTAGGCCGGCGTGCCCGGTTGCAGCTCCGTCACCTGCATCCCGTGGCTGCGCATCTGCCGGATGTCCCGGGCGAAGGAGGCGACGATTGCGGTGTTGGCGACCCGCTCGGCCGCCGCGCCGGCCTTGATCACGACCTTCTGCAGGGCGGGCGGCAGCGCGTCCAGCGCGGCCGCGTTCATGACATAGAGCGTGACGCCGACGCCGAATGCTCCGTTGCCATTCAGCAGATATTTCGTGACTTCGTATTCCTTCAGGCCACTGATGCCCTGGATCCCGCCGATCGCCGCCTGCACGGTTCCACGTTGCAGCGCCGGATAGACCTCGCTGACCGGCATGGTGGACGGAGCCCCGCCCAGCGTGTGGATGAGCTCCGACGTCGCTTTGTCGTAGGTCCGAATCACCTTGCCCTTGAAATCCGCCGGCGTGGTCATCCGGCTCCGCGAGACCACCATCGGCGGACCATTGTCGAGCACCGCCAGCAGGACCACCCCATGCTTGCGAAGCGATTTCGCAAGCGCCGCGAACACCGGCGTGCCGGCGCCGGCGAAGGCCTGGAAATTCGCGTCCGTCGGCCGGAACAGCACCGAATTCATCAGCGCCGCGGCCGGCGAGATCGAGGACCAGCCGCCGATCACCGACAGCGAGATGTCGACCACGTGCGTCTCGATGGCAGAGGGCACATCCTGTTCCTTCACCAGGGCGCCGGCGGGGAAGGACTGCACCGCTATCTGCCCCTTGCTGCCCGCCTCCACCTGGCGAATGAAGGCCGGGACGAACGCCGAAACCTGCGGCGCCGTTGGCGAGCCCCAGGAGGCGACGCGCAAGGTGTATTTCGCCTCCGCCGCATGTCCCGTGTTCCACGACGCGAGGGCCAACAGCGCCGCCACGGTCAGCGTGGTCAGCAACTTCCCGCTCGTCCCGCGGGCCGCGCGTGGCGACCCGAATCTGCTCCAACTCATCGCTTTCCTCCTTGCGTGGGTTCGTCCCGCTCCCAGGTTGTTTGTTGTCCGGGCCGGACGCGGTCGACCGGGCGCGGCCCGTCTATGCCATGCCGACCGGTTCCGGCAGGTGCGCCATCGCATCGTCAGGCCGGGCGCGAATCATGTCGGTCAGTTCCCGGCGGATGGCGCGGGCGCCCGCATCATCGAACAGATTGTCCATCTCGTGCGGGTCGTTGGCTAGATCGTACATCTCGCCGGCGCCCGATCCCAGCTCCAGCGTGAGCTTGTGGGTACGTGTGCGCACGGTCCGCAGTTGCAGGCCGACGCCGCAGCGCGAGGGGTGCAGATCCCACTCGTTATAGGCGTAGTCGCGGCCTTCCCGCCGCTCGATCAGCGGGCGCAGGCTGCGCCCGTGCAGCGGCGCTGCCGGCGAGAGCCCGGCATAGTCGTAGTAGGTGGCCGACAGATCGAGGGTGGACACCGGATCGCCGACCACCTGCCCGGCCGGGATTCCGGGGCCGCGGAAGATGCAGCCGATGCGCAGTAGCCCCTCGTACATCATCGGCCCCTTCAGGATGATCCCGTGATCACCCAGCCAGTCGCCGTGATCGGTGGTGTAGACCACGATGGTATCGTCGCGTAGGCCAAGCTCGTCGAGCGCGATCAGGATGCGCCCGACGTTGTGGTCGATCAGCGAGATCATGCCGTAATAGTTGGCGATCAGGTGACGCAACTGCACATCGGTCTGCCGCGGCGTGCGCGAGTAACGCTCGCGGAACGCGCGCAGGCCGGTCTCGGCCAGCTGCGGCGTCGATTCCAGGCTGGCCTTGTGCCACCACGGCCGCCGTTCGAGGTCGAGCTCGCGGAACGCCGGCAGATCGACGTCGTCCGGATGGTGCATCCGGCTCCATGGCTCCGGCGCATCGAACGGATGGTGCGGGTCCGGAAACGACGCCCACAGAAGGAACGGCTCCTCGCGGTTGCGGCGCAGGAAGTCGATCGTGCGGTCGCCACACCATGTGGAGTTGTGCCAGGCCGCTGGCAGCGCCGAGTGCCAGGTCTGCGCTGCGCCCACGTCGGGCGGCAGATGGGTGGAATAGAGCCGGTTCCTCTCCTCCCCCCTGCCATCCGCATGGTACCAGCGCTCGTAGTGCTGGCCTTCGGGGGGATGTTGCGGCAGGTGGATGTTGTGGCCGCCTACCATCAGCTCGACATGGTCGAACGCCATGTAGGGGCCGAACCAGTCGGGACCGTACAGCTGCGTGCTGGCCCGGTTCTCGGGCTTGCCGGTCGGGTGAAACGTGTGGAAGGTCGAGAAATGCGCCTTGCCGACGAAGCCGGTCCGGTAGCCAGCGCGGCCGAACTGGCCGGCGAACCCCGCCGCCCCGGTCGCGTCGTCGAGGTCGATGCCGTTGTCCCACACCCCGTGGGTGCGCGGCAGCAGCCCGGTCAGGATGCTGGCCCGCGACGGCTGGCAGACCACATTCGGGTATCTGCTCATCCCCCGGTCGGGTAGGGCGCGGCTGATCGGGTCGGCGGGTACT
>JABBNW010000091.1 GCA_019352115.1 Pseudomonadota bacterium | reverse complement strand
CCCGCCGCGCCCGAACAGGCGGTGCTGGCGGGGCTCGACCGGGTGCTCGCCCAGGCCGGTCTGGCGCCGGCGGCGCTCGATCTCGTCATCCACGGCACCACGCTCGCCACCAACGCGATCATCGAGCGCAAGGGCGCGTGCACCGCGCTGCTGACGACCGAGGGCTTCCGCGACGTGCTGGCGATGGGCAACGAGAGCCGTTACGACCAGTACGACCTGAATATCGTGCTGCCCGAACCGCTGGTCCCGCGCCATCTGCGCCTGCCGGTGCCGGAGCGGCTCGACAACGAGGGCCAGGTGCTCCGCCCGCTCGACGAAGCGGCGCTGCACGCGCTGATCCCCCTGCTGCGGCGCGAACAGGTGGAGGCGATCGCGGTCGGCTACCTGCACGCCTTCGTCAATCCGGCGCACGAGCTGCGCACGCGCGAGATTCTTGCCGCCGCGCTGCCCGATATCCCGGTGTCGCTGTCGTCTGAGGTCTCGCCGGAGATGCGCGAATGGGAGCGCTTCTCCACCACCGCCGCCAACGCCTACGTGCAACCGCTGATGGCGCGCTACCTGCGCCGTCTGGAAACCGGGCTGCGCGATCGCGGGGTGGCGGCGCCGCTGTTCCTGATGCTGTCGGGCGGCGGCCTGACCACGGTGGAAACCGCCTGCCGCTTCCCGATCCGGCTGGTGGAAAGCGGCCCGGCGGGGGGCGCGATCTTCGCCGCCGGCCTGGCGCGCGCGGCCGGGCTCGATCGGGTGGTTTCGTTCGACATGGGCGGCACCACGGCGAAAATCTGCCTGATCGACGACGGCCAGCCGCAGACCGCGCGCAATTTCGAGGTCGCGCGGATCGGGCGCTTCCGCAAGGGCTCCGGCCTGCCCCTGCGCATCCCGGTGATCGAGATGGTGGAGATCGGCGCCGGCGGCGGTTCGCTCGCGCGGGTGGATACGCTGGGGCGGATCGCGGTCGGGCCGGACAGCGCCGGCGCCGATCCCGGACCGGCCTGCTACGGCCGCGGCGGCACGGCGCCCGCGGTGACGGACGCCAACCTGCTGCTCGGCCGTTACGATCCCGCGCGGTTCGCCGGCGGCAGCCTGGCGCTCGATGCGGACGCGGCGCGGGCGGCGATGGCAGCCTCGGTCGGCGGTCCGCTGGGGTTGACGCCGGAGCTGGGCGCGCTCGGCGTGATCGAGATGGTGGACGAGACCATGGCCAACGCCGCGCGGGTGCACGCGGTGGAATCCGGCACCTCCTTCGCCGGCCGGGCCCTGATCGCCTTCGGCGGCGGCGGGCCGGTGCATGCGTGCCGTATCGCCGAGAAGCTCGGCATCGCCCGGGTGCTGGTGCCGCAGGGCGCGGGCGTGGGCAGCGCGATCGGCTTCCTGCGCGCGCCGGTCGCCTACGAGGTGGTGCGCAGCCTGTATCAGCGCCTGTCCAGCTTCGATCCGGCGGCGGTGACGGCGCTGCTCGACGCGATGGCGGCGGAAGCGCAAGCGGTGGTGGCCGCGGGCAGCTTCGGCGCGCCGGTGTCGGAACGGCGGGTGGCGTTCATGCGCTATGTCGGCCAGGGGCACGAGATCCCGGTGCCGCTGCCGCCAGGCGCGCTCGGCCCGGACTCGGCGGCGGTCATCCGCAGCGCCTACGATGCCGCCTACAGCCGGTTCTACGACCGCCCGGTGCCGGGATCGGACGTGGAGATCATGAGCTATGCGGTGCTGGTGGCGACCGCGACCGCGCCATCGCCCGCGGTGTCGCCGCTCCCGCCCGGCGCCGCCGCGCGCGCGGAGCGCCGCCAGGCGGTGCGCGATACCACCACCGGGGAGGTCGGCGACTGGGCGGTGCACGAGCGCGCCGCGCTGCCCCCCGGCTCCCGGGTCGATGGCCCGGCGATCGTCGCCGAGGCGGAAACGTCCACCCTGGTCGGCCCCGGGTGGACCGCGACCGTCGCGGCCTCCGGCTGGCTCGAATTGACCCGGCCGGCAGGCTGAGGGCGAGGCGACTAAGGTCCGGTCGGCTGCGGGCGAGTCGGCTGAGCCCGGTCCCCGACCTCGGGTAGCCGGGCGCCATGGACCGGGATTCACTTTCGGCCTGGATGACCCGCCGGTAAGACCCGGATATCGCGCCCTGCGTGCCGATTGCCGGCAGCGCGGCGGCGCGACCCGATCGAATGGACCTCGCGCATGGACAGCATGGCCGCGGGCCGCCGGCTCGGCGGCGGGATCATCCTTGCCTGGGCGCTGCTGGCCTGGGCCGCGATCGCGCTGGTCGCGGGGCTGCTGCCGGACAGCCCGGGGCTGCTGCACAGCGCCCCGTGGGAGGTCTGGCCGCTCGACCCGGCGATCGCCGTGCCGCTGGTCCTGTGCGCCGCGGTCTATCTGCGCGGGGCCCGGTCGGCGCCGGCGCCCTCGGCCGGGCGGCAGGCGGCGTTCCTGGGGGCGATCGCGGCGCTGACCTTGGCACTGCAATCGCCGATCTTCAGCATGGCGTCGCGATCCTTCGCGCTCGATGCGGTGGGGCAGATGCTCCTGCGCACCGTCGCCCCGGCGTTGCTGGCGATGGCGGCGCCGATGGAGGCGCTGCGGCGCGGAGTGCGCGCCGGCAACGCGCAGGTGGCGGGCGCGCAGGCCCCCCCCAGCGGGGCACTTTGGGCCGCACGCCGGGGCGCTCACCGCGCGCTGCGGGCGCTGGCGGACGGGCTGTCGCGCCCGCTGCCGGCGACCGCGCTCTATGTCGGCACCGCCTATGTCTGGGCCTGGCCGGCGGCGCGCGATGGGGCGTTGCTCGACCCGTGGATGCGCGGGGCGATGGACCTGTCGTTCGTGCTGAGCGGGCTGGCCTTCTTCCGCGCCCTGTTCGACCTGCGGGCGGAGCCGGCGGGGCCCACCATCGGCACGCGGCTGCTGATGGTCTGGGGGGCGGAGCTCGGCAACATCCTGCTCGGCTATTTCCTGACCTACACGAGCCTGCCGCTCTATCGCGCCTACGCCGCGCACGGGCTGCTGTGGGGACTGACCCCGCTGGCGAACCAGATGTACGGCGGGCAGACCCTGTGGCTGTGCGACACCGCGATGATCGGCGTCGCCGCCATGGTGGTGATCTTCCGCTGGGCGCGGGAGGAGGATCGGCTGCGCGGCCCCCGCCTGCATCCCGGCACCGACCGGGCCGCCTGGCTGGCGCGCCAGCGGGCGTCGAACCGGCGGGTGGTGCTGGGGCTGCTCGGGTTCGTGGCCATGATCGTGGGGATCATGGGAGCGAGCGTGGTGCTGTACGAGGTCACCTATCACCGCGCCGTGGCGCACGCCCCGGCGGTGTCGGTGAACCAGATTCCATGATCCGCCCACGCATCGGCGGGCGGCGGTGCGACCCTGCGCCGCGCAGCCCGCGCTTGGCGTCGGCAGGGGCGATGTGGCACATGAGATGGGGATCGCTCGCAACGGGGACCACCGCATGAGACTGGGTTCGGCACTGATGTGTGGGTTCGCGGTACTGCTCGCCGCTTCCGGGAGCGTCCGTGCGGCGCCGCCGCCGTCCGCCGCCCCGCCCGGCGCGCCGATCACGCTCGACCAGGCGCTGGCCGCCACCTACCTGCAACAACCCATCCTGCAGGCCGAGCGCGCCAAGTTACGCGCCACGGACGAGGACGTGCCGCAGGCGCTGGCCGGCTGGCGACCGACCGTCGTGATCGCCGGCAGCGCCGGCTACGGCGATGGGCTGTCCCGCAGCTACACGGCGTTCCTCAACGGCTGGATCAAGACCCAGACCGACCGAGACGTCGCCACAGCCCAGGCCACCCTGACCCAGCCGCTCTATACCGGCGGGCGCACGACGGCCAACGTGCATCGCGCCAAGGACCTCGTGATGGCCGAGCGCGCAAAGCTGATCGCGCAGGAGGAAACGAGCTTCACCAACGCGGTCAACGCCTATGTCGGCGTGATCCAGGCGAAGCAGCTGCTCGCCCTCAACATCAACAACGAGCAGGTGCTGCGTCAGCAGCTGCAAGCGACCAACGACCAGTTCCAGGTGGGCGAGGTCACCCGCACCGACGTCGCGCAGGCGCAGGCCGCGCTGGCCGGCGCGGAAGCGCAGCGGGAGACCTCGGAGGGCAATCTGGCGACCGCGCGCGCCACCTACCTCCAGATCATCGGCTATGCGCCGCCGCAGGGCCTGGTGTCGCCGCAGCCGCTGTCCTTGCCGGTGACGAGCTTGCAGGCGGCGACGAGCATGGCCGGGGCGAACAACCCGAACGTCGTCGCCGCGCAGTTCGACGACGCGGCGGCCAAGAACGCGGTGGCCGCGGCGATCGGCCAGTTGCTGCCGCAGCTCAGCTTGCAGGCACAGGCGTTCCAGTCGAACAACTCCAGCGCCCGCAGCTCCGATACGAACGGCTACACCGCGCTGCTCAATTTGTCGGTGCCCTTGTATCAGGGAGGCTCGGAATACGCTGCGGTGCGCCAGGCGCGCCAGACCGAGGAGCAGGATGCGCGGCTGGTCGCCGATGCACGCCGCACCGCGGTCCAGGCCGCCGTCAACGCCTGGCAGACCTATTCCGCCGCCCGCGCCGCCGCCGGCAGCACGCGGCTCGCGGTGCGTGCCAACGAGATCGCCCTGGTCGGCGTGGAACGCGAGCACCTGGTCGGCACCCGCACCACGCTCGACGTCCTGAACGCGCAGCAGGCGCTGCTCAATTCGCGCGTGACCCTGGTGCAGAACCTCTCCAACCTGGTCACGGCCTCCTACGCCGTGGCCTCGGCGGTCGGGCGGCTGACCGCGCGGGACCTGCATCTTCAAGTGCCGCTTTACGACGAGACGGCGTATTATCATGCCGTCGACAACCGGTGGTTCGGTCTCGGCGACCCCGGTCCGCACCAGCCCGGGCGCTGAAGGCCGGCCGCGGCGCGCGAGAGCGAAGGACGTAACAGAGTGAGCGGACCCAGCAAGCCCGAAGCCGCCCCGCATGCCGGCGGCGACCCGTCGATGGAGGACATCCTCGCCTCCATCCGCCGCATCCTGAGCGAGGAAGAGGCGCCGCCCGCCACCGAAACCGCGGCGGATGCGGATGTCCTGGTGCTGGACGAGTCGATGCTGGCGCCGGCGGAACCCGCGGCCGTGGCGGCGATCGCGCCCCCGGCGCCCGAACTGCCCAGCGCGGTGGCCGAACCGGTCGCCGCCGCCCCGCCCGCGGTCGCCCCTGTTCTCCCTGCTTTGCCGCCACCGGCCATTGCGGAAGACAGTGCTGAGCCGCCCTTGGCCGAGCCCCTCCTGGCCGAATCATCCCGCGACCTGGTGGCGCCGGAGGCGGCGGCCGCGGCGGCCGCCTCGGTTGCGGGGCTGCTGCGCACCCTCGCCGCCGACCGCGCGTTGCAGGTGCGCACCGGCGGCCCCACGATCGAGGATATCGTGCGCCAGAGCTTGCGCCCGCTGCTGAAGGAGTGGCTGGACGCCAATCTGCCGGACCTGGTGGAGCGGCTGGTGCGGGCGGAGATCGAACGGGTGGTGAACCGCGCCGTCCCGTAAGACGAGGGCACGCCGGGCCGTCAGCCCCGGCGGTGCAGCACGCAGAGCAGAGTGAACAGCCGCCGGGCCGTAGCGAAGTCGATCGCGATCTTGCCGGCGAGGCGGGCCATCAGCAGCCGCGCGCCTTCGTCGTGCAGACCGCGCCGGCCCATGTCGATCGCCTGAATGCGTGCCTCCCGCCCCTCCGACATCGCCTTGGCGTAGCTCTCCACCACCAGGGCGTAGTCCTTCATCAGGGTCCGGAACGGCCCGAGCGCGAGGCCGACGCCGGCAAGCGGCGCGTCGTCCGGGTCGCGGATGTCGAACACCAGCTTGCCGTCCTGCACCCCGAGATGCAGCACGAACGGCCCGGCCGGCATGGGCTGGCGGGCGCCGGCGGGAGGGAGCGGGGCGAACCGGCTCTCCGCGGCGAGGTCGGCCACCGCCTGCGCCCGGTCGGCTTCCTGCAACGGCGACAGGCGGGTTTCCTCGGCCAGCACCACGCGGATCAGCCGGTGTTCCGCCCCACCCGGCTCGGCCGCGGGCTGGCCTGCCTTCGGTCGCCCCGGCGCGTCGGGCGGCGGCGCGGCGGTCATCCCGGCGCGGGGTTCGGCTTCAGCATTCCCATGGTGAGCATCAGCCCGACGGTGCCCCCCTTGATCGGGCGCAGCAGGCCGAGCGCGAGCGCGAGCGTGAGCGGGATGAAGATGGCCGACAGTTCCCAGGTCGGCGGGTTGCTCATGCGCTGCATGACCAGCATCAGGGGAATGACGATGTGGCCCACGACCAGGATCGTGAAATAGGGCGGCGCGTCGTCGGCGCGCGCGAGACCCAGCGGCGCGCCGCAGCGGCGGCATTCCGGCGCGACCTTGAGGTAGCCGTTGAACAAATGCCGCTCCCCGCAGGCGGGGCAATGCCCCAGCAGGCCGCGGCCGATCGCGGTGGCGAGCGACGGGACCGGCCAGGTCGGTGCCGGCGAAATGACCTCGGAAGGCCAGGAGGAGGGGGTCATGGGACGCTCTTTCACGCGGGGACGCGGGGTGGCGACCTCTGCCATAGCCCAGCGGCCGACAGCTCTCCATATCGGAATGCTTCGGCGCACCGCCAGCGATGTGTGGGGCGTCCGGCGCGGCCCAGCCCCGCGTGGGGCCGATGCCCGGCCGCAGGCGTCGGCGGCGGGCCCCTCGGCCTCATCCCGGGATGAGCCGGCGCGGCAGGCTGCCGGGCACCGCGGTTTCGGGGTCGCGCGCCCCGTCTGCTGTCGCCCGGTCCGCCGTTGCCCATTCTGCCGTCGCGCCTCTCCCCTCCGGTCCGAGCGCGGCGCGGAGGAACCCCAGCGCGTAGGCCAGCCGCCAGCGCCAGCCCAGCAGGCGTGTGCTGGCGCGGGGGAGCAGGGCCGTCGGCGCGCAAAGCGCCGCCACCGCCATGCGGCGCGGCAGTTCCCGCCAGACGGCCCCGCGCTCGCCGAGCAGCCGGTGGGTCAGCACGGCTGAGACCCCCTGCCAGTACAGCCGGGCGAGCAGCCATTCCGGGGTGAGGCGCGACGCCGGGATGCGGTGGTGCACCGCCAGCCGCGCGTCGTAGCGGGTCCGATAGCCCGCCGCCTGCAAGCGCCGGGCGAGGTGCACCTCCTCGTCCGACAGCAGCAGGCTCCCGCGCCGGCCGATCGCCGGGCAGAAACCGCCCACGGCGCGGAGCGCGGCCACGTCCACGATCAGGTTGGCGCCGCATGGTTCCAGCCCGCGGGGCAGGCCGGGGCTGCGATACGCGCCGGCGCCCGCCGCCTCCACGATCGACAGCACGCCGCGCAGCCGGGGGGGCCACCAGCCGGGCAACGGCGCCCCCCACACCGGCAGCACCCGCCCGCCCAGCAGGGCCGGCGGCGCCCCGGGGGCGGCCAGCGCGGCGAGCGCCTGGGCGCCCCAGTCCGCAGTCGGCACGGCGTCGTCGTCCAGATAGGCGATCCACGGCGCCCGCGCCGCCGCCGCGCCGGCATTGCGCGCCAGGCTGAGGCCCGGGATGTCGAGCCGGATCAGCCGCGCGGCGCCGTGATCCGCGACCATCCGTGCCAGGGCCGCCGCCTGGGCGGGGGCGGAGGCGCTGTCGACGACCAGGATTTCCCACCGCTCCGCCGGCAAGGTCTGTGCCCGCAGACCATCGAGGCAGAGGCGCACGTCCTCCGGCCGGTTATGCGTGCAGATGCAGACGCTGAGTTCGGGCCCCGGCATGGCCTGCCTGGATAGGGCGCCGGGGTTGCCGAATGGTTAGCGCGCGGGGCGACGCACCGGTCAGACGTGCGGCCGGCCGATGCCGTGGTAGGCAAAGCCGGCGGCACGCATGGCGGCCGGGTCGTACACGTTGCGCAGATCGACCATCACTCGTCCGCGCATGGCGGCGGCCAGGCGTTCGGGTGCGAGGGCGCGGAATTCGTTCCATTCCGTGACCAGGACCAGCGCGTCGGCGCCGGCGGCGGCGTCGGGCGCGTCGCGGCAGAAGGTCACGGTCTCGGGCAGCAGCGGGCGGGCCTGGTCCATCCCCTCCGGGTCGAAGGCGCGGATGGTGGCGCCGTCCCCGGCCAGATGCCAGATCAGCGGCACCGCGGGGGCCTCGCGCATGTCGTCGGTCTCCGGCTTGAAGGTCAGGCCGAGCACGGCGATGGTCTTGCCGCGCACCGACCCGCCGCAGGCCGCCACCACCCGCCCGGCCATCGCCGCCTTGCGCGCGTCGTTCACCGCCATGGTCGCTTCCACCAGCCGGGTGGGCGCGCCGTATTCCTGCGCGATGCGCACCAGCGCGAGCGTGTCCTTGGGGAAGCAGGAGCCGCCGAAACCGGGACCGGGATGCAGGAATTTGCGCCCGATGCGGCCGTCGAGACCGATGCCGCGCGCCAGATCGTGCACGTCGGCGCCGGTCTTCTCGCACAGGTCGGCGATCTCGTTGATGAAGGTGACCTTCATCGCCAGGAAGGCGTTGGCGGCGTATTTCGTGAGCTCGGCGGTCTCGATCGCGGTGAACACGATCGGCGCTTCGATCAGGTACAGCGGGCGATACAGGCGGCGCATCACCTCCCGCGCGCGGTCGGTCTCGGCGCCGATCACCACCCGGTCGGGGCGCATGAAATCGCCGATCGCGTTGCCCTCGCGCAGGAATTCGGGGTTGGAGGCGACGTCGAAATCGAGGTCCGGGCGGGTGGCGCGTACGATCTCGGCGATGCGCCGGCCGGTGCCGACGGGGACGGTGGATTTGGTCACGATCACGGCGTAGCCGGTCAGCGCGCGGGCCACCTGTTCGGCGGCGGCGTAGACGTAGCTTAGGTCGGCATGACCGTCGCCGCGGCGGGTGGGGGTTCCGACGGCGATGAACACCGCTTCCGCGCCGTCCAGCGCGGCGGCCAGATCACCGCCGAAACGCAGGCGCCCGGCGGCGACGTTGTCGGCCACCAGCCGATCGAGGCCGGGTTCGTAAATCGGCATCCGCCCGGCGGCGAGGGCGGCGAGCCGGGTGGGGTCGGTTTCGACCACCGCGACCTCGGTGCCGAATTCGGCGAAACAGGCGCCGGAGACAAGGCCGACGTAGCCGCCGCCGATCATCGCGATACGCACACCGAACCCCTTTCCGATCGATCCGCAGGCCGGCCCGTGCCGGGAAGGACCCCGGGCCAGCCGGTGACCCGCGGCGCCACCGGAGCGCTCTTACATCACCCGGCAGGGCGGGGGCGAGGGGTTCGCTCCGCCAGGCTAGCCGACGATCACCGCGTTGCGCAGCGCCAGCGGGGCGGAGACCCGGCGCAGCGGCTCCCAGCTGCCGCCGATGCCGCGGATCAGCACCGTCCCGAAATTGAGGATGCGCCCGGTGATGTCCTGGCTGACGTCAACCGTTTCGACCTTCGTGATGTTCATCTCCTCGGTGCGGCGGGAGAGCCAGCCGACCTTGTGGATGATGCGCTTGTCGGTCACCACAATTTCGGTGCCCGCCCGGATCAGCCACGACCGCACAAAGGAAATCAGTGCCAGCAGCAGGAAGACCGCGAACGCGCCGAGGGCGATCGGGGGCTGCGTCGCGGACTGGCCCAGGGCAAAGACGCCGGCGACGAGGGCCAGGATGCCGAACAGGATGGCATGCGTATAAATGATCCAATGGAGACCGCCGACATAGCGCACGGTCTCATCGGGCTGCAGCACTTTGGTGTAGTACGCCATGTCGGCGGAAATTCCCACGATGTGCCGCGGCGAGGCTAGCGGACCACCGGGGGCCACGCAATCGGCCACCGGCAGGGTCGTCGTGCGAACGTGTGGTGCCCTCCTTCTCGGCTATGAAAACTGCGGGTTCGGCGGCGCTCTCCCCCCTCTCCACCCGCACTTGCGGGTGGAGAGGGGGAAGGCCGCCGCCGCCAGACCCTCCACTAGGCGTTTCCGTAGTAGGTCGCCGCGCGCTGAGTCTCCGGGCCAGGCGATCGCGCTGGTTGCACCGGCCACGCCCCCCGGGACCGTGCGCCCCGGGGCGCACGCCGCCGTCAGTCGTCCTTCGCCGCCACCGCGCCCGTCGTCGTGCCGCCGTCGATCACGATCGTCTGCCCGGTGACGAAACTGCCGGCGGGGGACGCCAGGAACACGGCCGCGCCGGCGATCTCGTCCGGCTCGCCGATCCGTTGCAGCGGGGTGTCCCGGGTGCGTTTGCGGTACAGCACCGGGTCCTCCCACAGCGCCCGCGCGAAATCGGTCCGTATCAGGCCCGGCGCGATCGCGTTGGCGCGGATGTTCTTCGGCCCCCATTCCACGCAGATATTGCGCGCCAACTGCATGTCGGCGGCCTTGGAGATCGCATACAGCCCGAGCTGCGCCGACCCCCGCAGCCCGCCGATCGAGGACACGATGATCACCGATCCGCCGCCGCGCGCGGCCATCCCCGGCAGCACCATGTTGCACAGCCAGAAATTGCTGCGCACGTTGGCGCCCATGATGCGCTCGTAAACCTCGTCGGACGCACCGGCCGCCGGCCCGAGGTACGGGTTGACCGCGGCGTTGCACACCAGGATGTCGATCCCGCCCCAGTGCGCGACGGTGCGGTCCACCAGCGCCTGCAAATCCTCCTTGCGGGCGATGTGGCAGGGCACCACGATCGCCTCCCCGCCGCGGGCGCGGATGCCCGCGGCCACCGTTTCGCAGGCGTCCGCCTTGCGCGACGACACGACCACCCGCGCGCCGTGCTCGGCCAGGCGTTCGGCGATGGCGCGGCCGATCCCCTTGCTCGATCCGGTCACGACGGCAACTTTTCCGGCGAGGTCGAACAAGGACGGCATCGGTTTTCCCCTGAGAGTTTGTGAAAGAATGCCCATCAGCCGCCAAAATTGCCCGAAAAGGCGAGCATTTTCAACGGGCGTTCTTTCACAAGTTCGATTGCTTTTCACGCTCTGAGCTTGCGCGGCGCGGCTACCGGTCAGTATGCTCGCGTCCGGGGAAACGTCAAACGGATCGCACCCATGCCGACGCCGCGTACCGGGTTCTATCGCCATGCCGAGCTGCACCGGATGCTGCACCCGGCGAGCATCGCCGTGGTCGGCGCCTCCCCCCGCGCCGGTTCGTTCGGGGAACGGGTGCTGGCGAACCTCATTGATTTCCGCGGCGCGGTGCATGCGGTGAACCCGCGCTACGAGCGGATCGGCGACCGCCCCTGCCACGCCACGCTCGCCGCGATCGGCGCACCGATCGACTGCGCGGTGATCGCCGCGGCGCGCGAGGCGGTGGAGCCGATCGTGCGCGAGGCGGCCGCCGCCGGCGCGGGCGGCGCCATCGTGTTCGCCTCCGGCTACGCCGAGACCGGCCGCGCGGACCGCCGCGCCGAGCAGGAGAGCCTGGCCGCCATCGCGCGCGCCACCGGTCTGCGCATCGCCGGGCCGAATACCATCGGCCTGGTCAACGCGGAGCTGGAAGCGCGCGCGACTTTCATGACCATCACGCCGATCCCGCCGCCCGGGCGGCGCGCGATCGGGATCGTGAGCCAGTCGGGCGCGCTTGGGATGTCGCTCGCGCAGGGCGTGGCGCGCGGCGCGTCGGTCAGCCACGTGCTGACCTCGGGCAATTCCTGCGATGTCGATATGGCCGACTACATCGCCTACCTGGCCGAGGACCCCGCCTGCGCCGCCATCGCCTGCGTGTTCGAAGGCACGTCCGAACCGGGTCGCATCCTGGATGCGGCGGCGTTCGCGGCCGAGTGCGGCAAGCCGCTGGTCGTCTACAAGATGGCGACCGGGTCGGAGGGCGCGGCAGCGGCGCTGTCGCATACCGGCGCGCTCGCCGGCACGCACGAGGCCTATCGCGCCGCCTTCCGCCACGCCGGTGCGGTGCTGGTGGAAGACTACGAGCGGCTGCTGGAGACGGCGTCCTTCTTCGCCAAGGCCGGGGCGCCGCAAGCGCGCGGCGCGGCGGTGCTGGTCACCTCGGGCGGGGCCGGGATCATGGCGGCCGATGCGGCCGAGCAACATGGTGTGCCGATGCCGCAGCCCGACGCGGCGGTGCGCGCGGTGCTGGAAAGCCACATCCCGGAGTTCGGCGCCGCCCGCAATCCATGCGACGTCACCGCGCAGGTGATCGCCAATCCGAACTCCCTCGCCGCCTGCGCCGGCGCGCTGCTCGGGCATGCGGACTACGCCGCGCTCGTGGTTCCGCAGGTCTATTCCTATGCCGCGACGGCCCAGCGGGTGCCGGTGTTCGACGCGATGGCCGCCGCGCACGGCAAGCCGATCTGCATCGTGTGGATCACCGAATTCCTCGCCGGCCCGGGATCGGCGGAGGCCGAGGCGGCGGAGCACGTGGCGCTGTTCCGCTCCATGGCCTCCTGCTTCGCCGCCCTGGCCGCCTGGACCGAGCGGGCCGCGCACCTGGCGGCCCCGCCCGCCGCGCCGGCGCCCACGCCGCCTGCGGTGCGCGCCGAGGCCGCCGCCCTGATTGCCGCCGCGGGCGGGCGCCCGCTGACCGAGCACGCGGCCAAGGCGGCGCTGGCGCTGTATGGCGTGCCGGTCGTGGGCGAAACCCTGGTGCAGACGGCGGAGGAAGCGGTGGCCGCGGCCGGGGCGCTCGGCTACCCGGCGGTGCTGAAGGTCGAGTCCCCCGACCTGCTGCACAAGACCGAGGCCGGGGTCGTCCGCCTCGATCTGCGCGACGCCGATGCCGTGCGCGGGGCGTACGCCGAAATTACGGCGCGCGTCGCGGCGATGGAGCCGGTCCCGCGGGTGCGCGGCGTGCTGGTGCAGCCGATGGTGCCGGCGGGGGTGGAACTGGTGGTGGGGGCGCGGATCGATCCGCTGTTCGGCCCGCTGCTCGTGGTGGGCCTGGGCGGCATTCTGGTCGAGCTGTTGGCCGATACCGTGCTGGCACCGGCGCCGGTGTCGGCGGCCGAGGCGCGGGCGCTGCTGGACCGGCTGCGCGGGGCACGGCTGCTCGACGGATTCCGGGGCGGCGCGGCGGTGGATCGGGACCGGTTGTCGGAGGTGATCGCCGCCGTGTCGCGCTTTGCCGCCGACCATCGCGACATGATCGCCGAACTGGATGTGAACCCGCTGATCGGCGTGGGCGCGAGGGTCGTGGCGGTGGATGCGCTGATCGTGCCGCGACGGGGATAAGCACAGCCGGTCGGCGGGTCAGGTTTTGCGCACGCCGAGGGCCAGGGGCGCCGCGTGCGATCGTTCCGGCCGGCGGTACCGCTCAGAGCGTGAAAAGCAATCGAACTTGTGAAAGAACGCCCGTTGAAAACTCTCGTCTTTTCGGGCGATTTCGGCGGCTGACGGGCATTCTTTCACAAACTCTCAGCGGTCGTTCGCGGCCACCGGGTTCCATGGGCCGCCGGGCGGTCGGCCGCGGGCCGCGGCCGAGGGCGACGGGCCGCCCCGGCCGGCGCGGTCCTGCAGGTTGCGGAGCGCGGTTGCCAGGCGCCGGCCGGCGCCGCGATCCCCGGCGTCGTAGGCGGCCTGGACCAGCCGGTCGACCTTGTCCACGAGCGCGTGCGGCACGGCCACCGCTGGGCGTTCGGGCAGGATCGGCATCGCAAAGGGGACCATGGGCGCGGGCGCATAGGGTTCCAGGCGCGCCGAGCCCGCCATCAGCCAGGAAAGTTCCCTTCCCGAGAAGCCTGGCATGGACTGCGATCCCCTGTTGATACGAATGTCTCGTGCCGTGGGTCATAGGGCAATAATTTATGTCGTTCAACAGATTTGATGTCACGATTCCGTAAGTATTCGCGCCATTTTCGAAACCGTGCCCGTGTTCGCAGAGCGTCGTCCGATCTGACGCGACGGCGGACGTCGGTTCGGCCGCCCTTTCGCAATCCCGCGCCGATGGGCACACTGGCCCAGGCCCGCACCGCGCGCGGCGGTCGTGCAGGATGCGCCTGCGCGGCGGCCCCCGGGGCCGCTCCTTCGCGCGCCGGACGCACCAGGAAAAAGGACGCAAGCCATGACTGCACCGACCGCATGGCCCACCCGCCGCCTCGGCCGCACCGAGGTGCAGGTCACCACCCTCGGTCTCGGTACCGCCACCATGGGCGGCAGCCGGGTCCCCATGACCCGGCCGGACCGGGAGGCCCTGGTGCGCGCTGCCTGGGCCGCCGGCGTGCGCTACGTCGATACCGCACCGTTCTACGGCGTCGGCGCCGCCGAGCGGGGCGTGGGGGACGCGCTGCGCGACGAACCGCGCGGGGACTGGGTTCTGTCCTCCAAGGTCGGGCGCCTGCTGCGCCCGAATCCGGACGGCGGCGCCTCACCCGACGGCCGGATGGCGCCGCTTCCGTTCCGGGTAGAGTACGATTATTCGTATGACGGCATCCTGCGCTCGGTCGAGGACAGCTTCCAGCGCCTCGGCCTGGCGCGGATCGATATCCTTTATGTGCACGACATCGGCGCCTACCAGCACGGCGATGCCGCCGCCGGTCACATGCAGGTGCTGCGCGACAGCGGGTACCGGGCGCTCGTCCGGCTCAAGGCGGAGGGCACGATCGGTGCCTTCGGTATCGGCGTGAACGAAACGGCGGTGCTGATGGAGGCGCTGTCGTGGGGCGAGTGGGACGCGTTCCTGCTCGCCGGCCGCTACACATTGCTGGAACAGGCGCCGTTGGACGATCTGCTGCCGCTGTGCCTGGCGCGCGGCACGTCCCTCGTGGTCGGCGGGCCGCTCAATTCGGGGCTGCTGGCGGGGCGTGATTCCTGGGACTACGCGCCGGCTCCGGCGACGGTGGCGGCGCGGGCGCAGGCGATCGGCGCGGTATGCGCCCGCCACGGCGTGGCGCTGCCGGCGGCGGCGCTGCAATTCCCGCTGGCGCATCCGGCGGTGGCGTCCGTGATCCCGGGGCCGCGCTCGGCTGCCGAGTTCGACGCCAACCTGGCGCTGATCCGCGCGCCGATCCCGGCGGCGCTGTGGGCGGAGTTGAAGCAGGAAGGGCTCCTGCACAAGGACGCACCGACGCCGGCGGGCAGCTAGGCAGGCGCGGGGGGCCGGATGCCGCGGCGCCATGCCGCGGCCGAGGGCTTGATCCGGGCGCGAACTGCCAACGGTTGATTTCGATCCGCATACGACACGGCAGCCGGCGAACGCTCCGGGCACGAGATTCTGTTTCGTGATCCGATCCGACCCGCATCCGCGCCCAGGCATCGGCGCCGGGACACTGGCGGGGGCGCGCCCCCGCGCGGGCCGCCCGGCGGCGCCAGGGGACTTCACTATTCCGCGGGTATCGCCCCGGCGGGCCACCGCGCCGTTTCAATGGTTCACACTTGTCTCTACACGAGGCGCCCGCGGTGCATCTCGTGTCCCGACTCGCAAATATCGTCATCCTGCGTCGGAACTAGATCTTTGTTTTCAGTGGCCTGCTGGCCCCTGAAATGGGAAGGCATTTCAGAGGCAGGACACTACATGGACCTATCCCGGTCGCATTGAGAGGAAAGCGCGCATGGAACGCCTAGATGTCCCGATCGCGTCGCCACGCCGACAGGCAGAGCACGGACGGGAGACGGATCGCCCCCGGCATATTCCGATGCGTGGCTGGAAGGATGTATTGCTGCGCGCCTATCGCGACAGCAGCACCAAGAACCTGTCCCTGGTTGCAGGCGGGGTGACCTACTACGTCCTGATCGCCCTGTTTCCCGGCCTTGCCGCCCTCGTCTCGCTCTACGGCCTGGTCGCCAATCCGCACCAGATCGAGACCGAAGTCGGCGCAATGTCTGGCCTGATGGTGCCGTCCGCCCAGAAGCTGATCTCCGACGAGCTGCACCAGCTCGTATCGGTTTCCAGCGGCGCGCTCGGCGTCGGTGCCGCGGTCGGCATCCTGGTCGCGCTCTATAGTGCCTCGCGCGGGATGGCCGGCATGATCAGCGCGCTCAACATCGCCTATGGGGAGGAGGAACGGCGCGGCTTCCTCCGCTTCAATCTGACCGCGATCGTGCTGACCCTGGTCATGTTGCTCGCGGGAAGCGTCGCAATCGCGCTGGTTGCAGTGTTGCCCGCAGTTTTGCAGACAGTGGGCGGCGCGTTCAAATGGATCCCGCTGGTCGGGGAATGGCCGCTGCTCGCCGTGTTCATGCTGGCGACGCTGGCGGTGCTGTACCGGTTCGCGCCGGACCGCGCCGCGCCCAGGTGGGAATGGACCTCACCCGGCGCGATCGCCGCGACGGCCCTGTGGATCGCCGGGTCCCTGCTGTTCACCGTCTACGTCGCGCATTTCGGCGCCTACAACAAAACGTACGGCACGCTCGGGGCGCTGGTGGTCCTGCTGACCTGGCTTTGGCTCTCGGTGTACGTCGTGCTGCTGGGGGCGGCGATCAACGCGGAAGCCGAGCGGCAGACGCGCCGGGAC
>JABBNW010000385.1 GCA_019352115.1 Pseudomonadota bacterium | reverse complement strand
CCGTCGCCGACCCAGACCTCCTTGACCTGCAGGTTGTCGGCGACCTGCCGATAGCGGCCCGGCCGGGTCAGCACCTCGACCGCGACGTCCTGCACGCGTCGCATCGGCACCGCCAGGACGTAGCGGCCCAGCCCGCGGCTCAATTCGGCCAGGTTGTCGGCCGAGTACATCCCGGCATCGGCAACGAACAGGCAGCGCCCAAGCCGCCAGGCATGCAGGTCCTGCTTAATGCGCGCGACGGTCGCCACGTCGGCGGTATTGCCCGGCAGCACCCACGAGCGCACCGGCATGCCGTCGCGGGTGACCGCGAGTGCAATGATGATTTGCGGGTTGGCGTCGCGGCCTTCCTTGCTGTGGCCGCGCTGACGCAGCGGCGCATACAGCTTGTCGGCAAACTGCTCGGCGTCTTCGTCCGGCTCGTCGATCTCGAAATAGGCTGTGGTGGTGTCGTAGAAGATGAGGTCCACGTCCAGCCGCAGCAGGTCGGCAGCACGCAGGAACACGTCGCGCTCGATCTCCTCGGACCAGACCGCGAGGAAGTCGAGCGCACGATAGAGTTGGTCGACGGCCAGCCCCTGCGCCTCCGGCAGCCAGGCGATATCGGGCAGCCATCGTGTGGCACAGGCAAGTTTCGAGGCGGGCTCATCGAGGCGCTGCGCCGCCATGGCGAACAGCGCGGTCTCATGCGGGGCGGTCAGTTCTGCCCGCGCGATGCGGGTACGGATGGCTTCGCCGATGCCGAGGTCCTCCCACAGTCCGCGGGCGGCCAACAAGACACCAAGTTCGAAGACTGCCTCGATATCGATCTCGGGCAGCGCAGTCTTGCCACGAGCCGGACCGGCATCGGCGACATCGGCGTCGATGACGCGATTGATGCTGGCGACCAGCCGCTGCAGGGCGGCACGGTCAAGTTGGTCGGCGCGGCCGAAGCTGTGCACCACGCGCGTCTCGGAGCGCTTGGCCTGGGCGTTCCAGATGTTCTCGGCCAAGCCGTAGTAGGCGACCGTAGAGCCGTCGCGGTTCCGCCGCTCGGTGATTCGCAGATACATGCCCATATGATACGCATGTATACCATATCCATCAAGGGCTATCTGAGGCAGTCGTGTGTCTAGGAATTCAGTGTTTTTCTAGCTTCAGGCGAAGGCGAAATGTAGCGCTTTCAATGTGTTACTACCGTCGATCCGTAGCCGGGGCAAAACCCCGGGCGGCAGGGGTCAGGCTGGGTGTCCGCGGCATCGGATGAGATCGTCGAGTGGGGGAATGTTGGCCTGTCCGAGGGTGCCGATGCGGTTGCCGAGATAGTCCCAGAAGACGATGCCGAGCTTGGCGCAGGTATGCATCAGGCCGAGGAACGCATCGCGGCAGTCGCGGCCGGCGCTGCTGTGGGTGCCGCCGCTGATCTTGCGCTTGATAACCTGGCAGCGGATGTCGCGCTCCGAGCCATTGGTGTGCAGTGGAATTTCCGGTCGGTCGAGGACCATCAGCAGTTCGGGCTTGTTGGCGTGCAGCCGCGCCAGCAGGCGATCGAGCACGGTGAAGCCGGTGCGGCGGGCAAAGATGCGATCGAAGCGGGCGCGCATCTCGCCGCGGCGGCGTGGGTTCGGATCGGCACGATACGCCTTGAGATCGGCGTAGAACCACCAGATCAGCGCGCGCATGTGCTCCTGGGCGGCACGATGCAGGTCGGTGAAGGTGTCGAGCTTATGCACCAGCCGCTCCGCATGCACCCAACACAGCGCGTGCAGGCCGATGTCGAACTGACCGGCATCATCGCTGACGATGACCGCACCACGCAGGAACCCGTGATCCGTCACCGCGCCCCACAGCGCGCCTTCGGTGGCGATGCACACGGGGTCGGGTGTGACCTGCAGGTCGGCAATGCCCAGACGCTGCAGATGGGCTTGCCAGGCGTTGGCATCGGCGAAGCGGCCGGTCCCCGCGGTGGCCAGGCTGCTGATGACCGGGCCGGCGAGCGAGCGCGAGCGCATGTAGGCCAGAGCCGCGTCGTTGACGACGTAATCGCTGTGACCGGCGCGCAGCAGGTCGAGGAAGTTGCGCCGACTCTTACTTGTCCGCGTGCCGAACCAGGTGAAGCTGTCGTTGCCGATCTGCGTGCAGAAGCCGTTGCGCCCGGCGTGCCGCGCGCCGGTGTCATCGACGCTGACCCAGGACGCGCTCTGCAAGCCCGCCCGCAGCACGTCACCGCTTTCGGCGAGGAACCCATCGTGGCGGTCGATCAGCAGGCGCATCACCTGGCGTTTGGAGATGCTGAGGCCCAAGGCCCGCAGTTGTGTGGTCAGCCGCTCCACGGTCACCTGCCCGTGGTGGTGCTGGGCGAGCACGAAGCGGCGCAGCTCCGCGCCGAAATGTCCAGCCACACCGGATGGCAGCGGCGCCAGCACCGTCTGCCCGTCCGGCGTCGCCCAGCGTTCGCGGCGGTAGCGGATGACCCGGGCGTGCAGCACCAGATCCTGCACCACGAACGTCTCGTAGCCCTTGAAGCGTGATCCAGGCGGCGGCACCGCCTTCACCACGCGGTC
>JABBNW010000090.1 GCA_019352115.1 Pseudomonadota bacterium | reverse complement strand
AGAGCGGTCGGGGCGTCTGCGGCAGGGGCGTTGCCCGAGAGTTTCCGCGGGTTTGGGCGGGGTGGGGCGCGGCTGGGCGGGCGACGTCTCCGGCCAAGGCGGCGGCGCGGGCGAAGAGGGCGAAGGGGGGGGCGGCCGACATTCGGCGCCTTCCGCCCACTCCCAAAGCGAAGTAACATCGCAGGAACCAGAAAAGTCGCCCCATGGCATTGCGTCCGGACTTCCCACGATCCCCCTATGAAACGCTGGACCCAGCGGTTCGGTGGTTTCCGGCGCCCGAGGAGCAGCGCAGGACTGCCTACGAAAAACTCCTGCCGCCCCTGGTCGCCAGAGTTCGGGAAGGGGTCAAGGCATGGCGCGACTCGGGTTATGTTGGCGCCTCGGCCACCTCGCGTGCTTTGTTGACTTGGTGGTTTGACACCGATCACTTGATCGAAGAGGCGGCCGGCACGCAGTCGCCGTTCCGTTACTATTTCGCGCAACGCGAAGCGGTCGAAACGGTGATTTGGCTGTATGATGTGCGTGGTGCGCGCGACAAATATGACCTTATGCGCTTCGACGCATCCGGCGTGGTATCGGCCAATATGTTCGACGAGGACTGGCCGCGCTTCGTCGTCAAGATGGCCACTGGCGCGGGCAAGACCAAGGTGCTGTCGCTGCTGATCGCCTGGAGTTACTTCCACAAGCTCTACGAGCCGGACTCGGCATTATCGCGCAACTTCCTGGTGATCGCGCCGAACATAATCGTGCTTGACCGCCTGCGCGCCGATTTTGATGGCCTGCGCATCTTTTTCAACGATCCGGTGTTGCCGGACAACGGCCATGCCGGGCACAACTGGCGAGACGATTTCCAGATCGCGTTGCACATCCAGGATGACGTGCGCATCGTACGGCCGACCGGTAACATCTTCCTCACCAACATCCATCGCGTCTACCTCGGCGAAGTGCGGGAACCGTCGCTCAACGACGACGACCTACGGGACTACTTTCTGGCACCGTTCGGCGCAAAGCCCGTTGGCAAGACCACCGACAGCAACATCGATCTGGGCGAGATCGTCCGCGAAATCGACGAACTCGCGGTCTTCAACGATGAGGCGCACCATATTCATGACCCGCGCATGGCGTGGTTCAAGTGCATCCAGGACATCCATCATCGCCTGCTGCAGAAGGACCTGCGACTGACCATCCAGGTGGACGTGACCGCCACGCCGCGGCACGATGATGGTGCAATCTTCGTGCAGACTGTCAGCGACTATCCGCTGGTGGAAGCCATTGCACAGGACGTCGTGAAGCACCCGGTCTTGCCGGATGCGGTCAGCCGCGCCAGGCTGCACGAACACCAAAGCCCGCTCATCACCGAGAAATACGCCGACTATTTGCATCTGGGCGTCGAGGAGTGGCACAAGAGCTACGTCGAGCACGAGAAGCTTGGCAAGAAGGCCGTGCTGTTCGTGATGGTGGACGACACCAGGAATTGCGATGAGGTCGGCGCCTATCTTGAAAAGATCTGTCCCGAACTGCAAGGCGCGGTGCTGGTGATCCACACCAAGGCCAATGGCGAGATCAGCGAGGCATCCTCCAGCAAGAGCAAGGAGGAGCTTAATCTGTTACGGGAGCAGTCGAACGCGATTGACACCTGGAAATCGCCCTTCAAGGCAATCGTATCTGTTCTGGTACTCAAGGAAGGCTGGGACGTGCGCAATGTCACCACGGTCGTCGGCCTACGCGCCTACTCATCCAAGAGCAATATCCTGCCGGAGCAGACGTTGGGACGCGGCCTGCGTCGGATGTATTTCGGGACCGACCAGCGCGAAACCGTGTCCGTCATGGGGACGCCGGCCTTCATGGATTTTGTGGAATCGATTCAAAGCGAGGGCGTGACCTTCGATCGCGTGCGGATGGGTGGGGCAGAGGGGCGGGAGCGACAAGACTCCCTGGTGGTCGAGGTGGACACGCGAGCTACCGACAAGGACCTGGATGCGCTGGATATCGCCTTGCCGCGCCTCAGCCGCCGCTTCAATCGTGAGTTTAGGAACCTGGCGGAGCTGGACTCCGCTTCGTTCGGCAACGACAAGCTACCCACCAAGCCGTTTACGCCGGAGCAAACCCGCGAGATCGTCTTCAAGACGATGCTCGAATCCGAGGTAGATCACACGATCCTGCTCGACGGCAGCGGCCCGGCGGATTATCGCTCCGTGGTCGCCTTCTTCGCCCGGCAGCTGCTCAAAGACCTTCGCCTGGTGGGGGGTTACGATCTGCTCTACCCAAAGGTCAGGGATTTCATCCGCGATCAGCTTTTCACGACGCCGGTTGATCTGGATGACCCGGTGATCCTGCGCAACCTCTCCGAGCCGGAAGCCGGCAAGCTGCTGTTCGACCAGTTTCGCGCTGCCATCAATGCGCTGACCATCCGCGACAGTGGCAGTTCGCGTATCGAAGGGCACATCCGCCTGCGCGAAACCCGCCCGTTCCGCACCGAGCCGCGCGGCTTTCTGCTCCCCAGACATTCCGTGTTCAACCGGATCGTCGGCGAGGCCAATGCGGATGCCCTGGAGCTCGCGTTCGCCCGGTTCCTGGATACCGCGCCCGACGTGCAGGCATTCGGCAAGAACTATATGGCTGTAGGATTCAAGCTGGACTACGTGAAAGCAAGCGGCGATCTTTCCACCTACACGCCCGATTTTATCGTGCGCACGACGGATGGCGTAGTGTGGATTGTCGAGACCAAGGGTCGCGAGGAATTAGACGTGCCGCAGAAGATGCGCCGGCTGCGGCAATGGTGCGCCGATGCCACGGAAGCAAGCGAACAGGAAGGTGGGACGCGCTATGGATTTGTCTATGTCGACCAGGAGGGATTCAAGCAGCACAGGCCGTCGTCGTTCGCCGGGCTGGTGAGCGCATTTCGCGAATACCAGGAGGTCTGAGGATGGCGCGTCAGGGCAGGAAATCGTACGAGCTCAGCGAGGCCGAGCAGCGCGACCTGACCACGCTGATTCAGCAGGGGAAGGCCCTGCCGGAGAAATACCGCTTCATCCTGTTCGAGGACAAGCGCGAGGTCGAACTGGTCTGGAATGGCAAGACGCGCGACGTGTGCACCACGGTGCTGCCATTCCAGACGCTTGAGCATGTCGATGAACCGCGTACCGAAACAAAGGCCCAGGAAGACCTGTTCGACAGCCGCGGCCGGCAGCAGCGGGGCTGGACAAATAAGCTCATCTGGGGCGACAATAAGCTAATTTTGTCCTCGTTGAAGGCGGGCGCGCTGCGCCAGCAGATCGAGGACGCTGGCGGCCTTAAGCTTATCTACATCGACCCGCCCTTCGACGTGGGCGCGGATTTCAGCATGGATATTGAGATTGGCGGAGAGACTTTCCACAAAGAAGCCAACCTACTAGAGCAGATTGCCTACCGCGATACGTGGGGTCGGGGAGCCGATAGCTTCATTGCGATGCTCTACGAACGACTGATTCTGATGAGGGATTTACTCACAAGCGATGGGACAATCTACGTTCACATGGGCTGGGGCGTCTCGCACTATGTAAGAAGCATCCTGGATGAGGTGTTCGGTAAAGATCGTGCCGTTAATCAGATTGTGTGGAAGAGGCAGACTGCCCACAGTGATAGTGGACAAGGCTCTCAGCACCTAGGACGTGTCCACGATATGATCCTACTCTATACTAAGGGCGAAAATTACACATGGAACCTAGGTTACACACCGTATGACGCAGAGTATCTCCGGACTCATTACAAGAACATCGAAGAAGGCTCGTCCAGGCGCTACGAGCTTGCCGACTTAAATGCACCGGGCGGTGCAGGGAAGGGAAATCCTCGCTATGAGTTCCTTGGTGTTACCCGGTTTTGGCGGTTTACACGCGACCGGATGCAGCGACTTTATGACGAAGGTCGCATAGTGCAACCGAGTCCAGGCGCAGTCCCTCGATACAAAAGGTACCTGGACGAAATGCCCGGGGTCCCCGTGCAAGACGTGTGGCTCGATGTCAACCCCATTAACTCCCAGGCAAAAGAGTCGGCGGGCTATGCAACCCAAAAGCCCGAGGCATTGCTTGAACGTATCATAAGGTCAGGGAGTAATGAGGGAGATCTCATCGCTGACTTCTTCTGCGGGTCCGGTACCACCGCCGTAGTGGCTGAGAAGCTCGGGCGCAAATGGATTAGCACTGATCTCGGAAAGTTTGCTGTTCACACAACGCGCAAGCGGCTGATCGGCGTACAGCGAGAGAAGAAGGCTGCCGAAAAGGCATTTCGTGCCTTCGAGGTGCTGAACCTCGGCCGCTATGAGCGCCAAGCCTACCTCAACGTCGGCGGGCGGCTGTCGGACGAGCAGAAGGCGCAAGCCCTCGCCCAGAAAGAAGGCGAGTTCCGCGACTTGATCCTGCGTGCCTATAAGGCCACCGGCTTCGGTGGCACAGGGGGCACCCAGGCGCAGGATGGCTTTTTCCATGGCGCGCGCAACGGGCGGCTGGTGGTGATCGGCCCGATCAACCTGCCCGTTGGCCGGCTATTCGTCGAAGAGGTCATCACGGAATGCCGCAAGCGCGGTGCAACGCGTGTCGATGTGCTGGCGTTCGAGTTCGAGATGGGGCTGTTCCCCGCCGTGCTGGAAGAAGCGCGTGGCAAGGGCATCGACTTGACCCCGAAATACATCCCCGCCGAGGTGTTCGACAAGCGCGCGGTGGACAGGGGCCAAGTGGTCTTCCACGATGTCAGCTTTGTCGAGGCCGCGCCACGGTACGACCCGAAAAACAAGCTTGCGTTCAGGGTCGAGCTCGCCGACTTCTCGGTCTATTACACCCAGGGTGCCGCCGAGGCCGCGATCGCCGCCATGAAGGAAGGCAAGAGCGAGGTCATGTGCGAGCAGGGGCAGCTCTACAAGGTGAGCAAGGGCAAGGACGGAATCGTCAGGAAGGAGCGGCTTACCAAACACTGGACGGATTGGGTGGATTACTGGGCGGTAGATTTCGACTATTTGCAGCGCAAGGAGATCATCAAGGTACCCGTCGGGACGGGCCTCGGCGGGATCGCATCACTGCCCGGCTTCGAACCGCCCCAGGGCGAACTGGCCATGCCGGATTTCGAGGAGCGGTGGACCGGCGGCTATATTTTCGAGAACGAATGGCAGAGTTTCCGCACCCGACAAAACCGCGATCTGGAACTGATGACCGCTGTGCATACCTACCAGCGGCCCGGCCGCTACACCGTGGCGGTGAAGGTAATCGACATCTTCGGCAACGATACGATGACGCTCGTCCCCGTGAACATCGGTTGATGCCGTTTGGGTAACGGCACCCTCTGCGATGCCGGCTCTGGGTCGGAGGCTGCCATCGGGCAACCCGAAAGCGAGTGCCCGCGTAGGCGCTTCACTTGTCTAGAAGCCGCCATTCCGCTTCCGGCCAACTTCCGCCGCTCCCTACCGACCGGCGGGAACTGTTGAAGCTGCTGAAGGCCCTCGACAACCTCAGCCCCGAGGACGATCACGCCGCGAACCCGGCACGCCGCGAACCCGGACGACTTCCCGCTCGGCACCGTCGGATGCGGCTCCCGGTCCACCCCGCCGAGCGGGCCAATCCGCCGGCGGATCGCCGCCGCCGGATCGGGCGCACGACAGCCCGCGCCGGCCAGGGCCGCGTTCAGGCTCGAGCGTCCCTCTGCCGCCATGGATCGGCCACGCTGCCCCGCCCGAAAAAATCTCTTGCCTCGCCCGGGGCAAATGTTCTATATACGTTCGCACACATGATCCCCGCCCCCTTCATCGAGAAGCTTACCGCGATCCTCGCCTGGCTGGCCGAGCGCCTCGCCGAGATGCGCGAACGGAACGCCTTGCGCGCCCAGGCAGCGCTCGATCAGGCGGCGCTCGACCAGGCGGAGGACGATCAAGCGGCCCTGGACCCCACGCGCGCCGGCGCCCTGCTGGCCGTCTGCCCCCGCTCGCCGCCCGGTTCCGCGCCGTCGTCGACCCCCGAATCCCCCCAAAGCCCGCTCCCAAGCCGGCTGGACCGGGATTCGTTCCCCCCGTCTCCACCTGCGCTTTCCCCTGCTACGCCCGCACCCGCGGCCGCCGCGATCGTGGCGCCGGCGGCTGCGGCCGTTCCTGCAACCCACCACCGGCCGCACGCCGAAGGAAGCGCAGCGGGAAGCATTGCTGCGCCATCCTGCGATGGCCGCCCTGCTGGCCGCCGCCCCCCGGCCGTGGCCAATCCGGCGCCCGTTTGGCCGGACGCTCGGGGTGGATCGCGCACGCTGCGGCCCGCCTCGCGGTCGGCGCGACAAGCGGCCGATCTGCTGGCGCGGGCGGGCCGGGCCGAAGCTGTCGGATGGCACGCAAATTCGGCACCGAGCCGGGCCGGTTTACGCATGCCCATATTGTTACGGTATCGGAACAAATAGCCCGCCAAAAGCCCGATCCGGTAGCCGGGTAGCCACAGGGTCTCCCACGGCCACGCATGCGGCCCCGACCACGGGGCCGACCCAGGCGTCCCCCCGATCTTCCCCGTCCAGCCCGCCTTGTCGCCCCTCCGCCCGGCCTCTATCCCCTGATCATGGACACCCAGCCGCCCGAGTTGCCACCGGGCCACGTCGTGTTCGATCCTGTGTTGACCGGCGTCGATGACGCGCTGGCCGAGGCCGAACGCCAGGTGGGCGCGGTCCTGAAATCCGTGCGCCGCCAGCGTCGTGCCGCGCAGGAGGGCGATATCTCCGGCCAGCACGGCGGGGTCGCCGATGCGGCCGACAGCACCGCGTGCGCCGTCGCCCCGCTGCCGTCCACCGCCGCAGCCGCCCGGCGGTATGGCCAGGCCCCCAAAAGCACCTGTCAGCGTCCGGTTGCCATGGCTCCGGGCCGGTCCTAGCCTTCCGACCCGGGTCATAACGGGTGGAGGAAACGATGAAGGTCGGCGACGCGATTGCGGAGATCATGAAGCGCGAGGGGATCGAGATCCTCTGCGGCTACCCGGTCAACCACCTGCTGGAATACGCCGCCAAGGCCGACATCCGCCCGATCATCGTCCGCCAGGAGCGGATCGGTCTGCACATGGCCGATGCGATTTCCCGCGTGACATCGGGCCACAAGATCGGCGCCTTCTGCATGCAGCACGGCCCGGGGGCGGAGAACGCCTACGGCGGCGTCGCCCAGGCGTTCAGCGAGTCCGTGCCGCTGCTGATCGTCCCGCAGGGCTATCCGCGCCGCATCGCCGGGATCGATCCCAATTTCAGCTCGGTGCGCGAGATGCGCAGCGTCGCCAAATCGGCCGAATGGGCGATCGTGCCGTCCGAGGTGCCGCACGCCATGCGGCGCGCCTTCTCGCGCCTGAAGAACGGCCGCGGCGGGCCGTGCATCGTCGAAGTGCCGACCGACATGTGGAACGAGGAGATCGGCGAGCTCGACTACACCCCCGTGATCCGCGCCCGCACCGCGCCCGATCCGCAGGACGTGCGCCGGGCGGCGGCAGCGATCCTGGCGGCGAAACGGCCGGTGATCTACGCCGGGACGGGGGTGCAATGGGCCGAGGCCTGGGCGCCGCTGCGCCGCTTCGCGGAATTGCTGGGCGCGCCGGTGACAACGAGCCTCGGCGGCAAGAGTTCCTTCCCCGAGAACCATCCGCTGGCGCTCGGCTCGGGCGGCAACGCGGTGCCGGGGCCGGTGCATCATTTCGTGACGCATGCCGATCTGATCATCGGCATCGGCTGCTCGTTCACGGAAACGAATTTCGGGATCAAGTTCCCGAAGGGCAAGAAGATCATCCAGGCGACGCTCGATCCCGACCATCTGGCCAAGGACGTGCCGCTGGTCGCGGCCCTGCTGGGCGACGCGGGATTGGTGCTGGAGGCGCTGATCGGGGAATTGTCGCAGACGATCAAATCCCCGCGCGACAATGCCGCCGTGGTGCGCGAGATCAACGAGGTGCGCGACGCCTGGATGGCGGAATGGCGACCGTTGCTGGAGTCGAACAGCACGCCGCTGTCGCCGTATCGGGTGATCGCCGAACTGATGCGCGCGACCGATCCGTCGAATACCATCATCACCCACGACGCCGGCAGCCCGCGCGACCAGCTTTCCCCGTTCTGGGTTTCGACCGAGCCGATGTCGTATATCGGCTGGGGCAAGACGACCCAGCTCGGCATGGGGCTCGGGCTCGCGATGGGGGCGAAGCTGGCGCGGCCGGAGAAGCTCTGCATCAACGTCTGGGGCGATGCGGCGATCGGCTTCACGGGGATGGATTTCGAGACCGCGGTGCGCGAGCGGATCCCGATCCTGTCGATCCTGCTGAACAATTTCTCGATGGCGATCGAATTGAAGGTGATGCCGATCTCGACCGAGAAATATCGTTCCACGGATATCTCGGGCGACTACGCGGCAATGGCGCGCGCGTTCGGTGGCTATGGCGAACGAGTGACCGATCCGGGCGACATCGCGGCGGCAATCAAGCGCGGGATTGAGCAGACGGAGGAAGGCAAGCCGGCGCTGCTGGAGTTCATCACCGGCAAGGAGACGCGGGTGTCGAAGTTCTGATCCCCCGCCGCGGCGCCCGGCCCGCCGTACCCGCGGTGGACTCGGGCCGTGCGCCGCCGGGCGGGGGGCCGCCCCCGGGCCACGACAACCTGCCCGCCGCGTGGCAGACTGCGCGCCCATGCACCAGTTGCTGCTGCTCCGCCACGCCAAGGCCGCCCGCGATGCCCCCGGCCAGTCGGACCGCGACCGGCCGCTCGCCCCGCGCGGGCGGGCCGACGCGGCGGCGCTGCGCCAGGCGATGCGCGCCCTCGGCCTCACGCCCGACCTCGTCCTGGTCTCCCCCGCGCTGCGCACCCGCCAGACCCTGGCGGCGCTGGAACCTTGGGAGGACACGCCGCTGGTCGACAGTCTCGACCCGCTCTACCTCGCCGATCCGCCGACGCTGGCGGCCATGCTCGCCGACGTGGCCGAGACCGTGCGCAGCGTCCTGGTGATCGGCCATAATCCCGGCCTGCACGCGCTCGCGCGCCGGCTGGCGGAAACCACGCCGGGCGAAGCCGCCCGCCGCCTCGCCGAGGGCTTTCCGACCAGCGCCTTGGCGGAATTCGCCATCCCCGGCCCCTGGCGCCGGCCCGGTAGTGCGCGGCTGATCCGCTTCCTCACCCCCGGCGACCGCGCGGGCGCGGGCGAATAGCCGGTCGCCAGCGGGGCGAACCGGAGCGGGGCGCATCGGCAATCGGCGACGCGGGTTGACGCAGGTCAATGCGCGCCGCGTGCGTCGGGGGCATGAGCGGGCAAGGAACACGCCGCGCCGGACGCGACGCGTGCAAGGAACGGGAGGCAAGGATGCGCCTGCGAGACCTTCAGGTCGTGCTCGACAGTACCCCACGCAGCCAGGCGGTGCTCGACATCGCGATAGACCTCGCGCGCACCAACGGCGCCCATCTCACCGGTCTCTGCCCGCTCGAGCTCCTGCTGCCGGCCGATTTCGGCTTCGTCCTCGGCGGCTATCCGGAGGTGATGGCGCTGCAAACCGCCGTCGATCAGCTCCAGAGCCAGGCGAAGGACATGGCGGCGGCGATCGAGGCGCGCTTCCGCGACGCCCTCCGCCGCGAGGGGCTCGGTGGCGACTGGGCCGCCCCCGCGGGCCCGGTAGCCGCGGCGATCGCCTACCACGCCCGCCATGCCGATCTCACGGTGATCGGCCAGGCCGATCCCGACCACCGCCGCCCACCGCCCGGCCGCGGCATGATCGAGGATTTGCTGCTCGCCGCCGGCCGGCCGCTGCTGATCATCCCCTACGCCGGCACGTTCCCCACCATCGGCCGCACGGTCGCGATCGCCTGGAGCGAGACCCGCGAGGCCGCGCGGGCCGCCGGCGACGCACTCGCGCTGATCGATCCGGCCGCGTCGGTCACGGTGCTGAGCATCGTCCGCCCGGGCACGCAGATCGATATCCCGGGCGCGGAGATCGCGGCCCATCTCGCCCGCCACGGCCTGGCGGTGACCGCCGCGCGCACCATCAGCGACGGCAGCATCTCCGAAGCGGACGCGCTGCTGAGCTACGTCGCCGATCTCGGCGCCGACCTGCTGGTGATGGGCGGCTACGGCCATTCGCGCGTGCGCGAACTGACCCTGGGCGGCATGACCCGCGGCGTGCTGCAGCACATGACCTTGCCCGTGCTGATGTCGCACTGATGCTGATGTCGCGGTGATCGGGCAGGCGCGCGCTACAGCACCCCCGCCCAGACCAGCAGCCCGACCCCGATCGCCACGGCCCCGATCACGCCGGCGCCCCAGCGCAGCGGCGTCATGCGGGTCACGATCGAGACCGAGGCGAGCAGGATCGAGATCTGCAATGCCCCCGCCGCTCCGGCGAACCCGTGCTCGCGCGCCAGCGCATGTGCCGCGGCGCGCTCGTGCCGTGCCGCGGTGACCAGCAACTGCTTCATGCCGTTGCCGTGCGCGGGATCGTCCTTCAGCACCGCCTGGGTCGCCTCCGCCCTGGCGATGCGCGCCAGCACGGCCGGATCGGCGCGATCGGGCAGGCTGTGCAGGATCGCGACGGTGTTTTCGAGCGAGACCACCCGCAGGTTCTTCGCCTGGTAATAGGCATAATCGTCGGTCATGCTGATGTGGTTCATCAGGAAGTCGGTCTGCGCCGCCTTCTCCCCCACCTCGGCCAGGGCCAGCGCGGCGGCGAACAGCGCCACCAGCACGGCGACCCAGCGGTCGGCGCTGTCGCCGCCGGTCTCGTGCGCACGCTGCGCGCGCTCGATTCCCTCGCGTGCGTGCTCGATCGATTCGCTCATCCCGGGGCTCCGCTGCGGTGTTCTGCGGCGAGGCTGTAGCAGGCCGGCCCCGCCCTGCGCGAGCGCGGCGTCATGGAAGCTTCATTGCTCTGCAATGGTACCGACCCGGTTCGCGGCTACTGGGGGCGCACCGCGACCAACAGGAGACCGGGGATGCCCGACGCCTTGCCCTTTGCCGTGCTCGACGAGCAGAAATTCAAGCGCTTCCACTGGCTGACGCTGTTCACCACCGGCATGGGGGTGTTCACCGACGGGTACGATCTGTCCTCGATCGGCATCGTGCTGCCGCTCGTGCTGGCGAGCTTCGGCGTGAACCACCTGACCGGGATCGAGAGCGGCGCGCTGGCCGGCTCCGCCCTGGTCGGCGCCGCGGTCGGCGCCATGATCTTCGGGCCGCTGGCTCAGGCGGGGCGCAAGAAGTTCTACGGCTACGACGTGATGCTGATGGCGGTGATGGCGTTCGCGCAGGTTTTCGCGCCGACCCTGTGGTGGCTGATCGGGATCCGCTTCGTGCTTGGCATCGGCGTCGGTGCCGACTACGTGCTGTCGCCCACGATCATGGCCGAGCACTCCAACCGGCGCGACCGCGGCAAGAAGATTGCCATCGGCTTCGGCGTCATGTGGCAATCGGGCGCGCTGGTTGCGGCGCTGCTGTCTCTGCTGCTGATCGGGCTTGGCGTTTCGCCCGATCTGCGCTGGCGGCTCGTGCTCGCGTTCGGCGCGGTGCCGGCCCTGTCGGTGCTGTACCTGCGGCGCCAGATGCCGGAGACGGCGCGCTTCCTCTCCCGCCTTGCCGGCGACGAGGCGGCTGCGGCGCGGGTGGTGGAACACATCTCCGGCGCGCCCGCCGCGCGGCCGCCGGGACGCGATCAGCGCCCGTTCGGCCAGGTGTTCGCCGAGCACGCCGGCCCGATCTTCGGCGCCGCACTGATCTGGATGCTGTTCGACGTCGTGATCTACTCGGGCATCCTGTTCGGACCGTCCCTGATCGCGCACAGCCTCGGCATCAGCCCGGCGATCTTCGCGCTGGTCGTCTCGGTGCTGTTCATCCTGCCGGCGGCGGCGGCGGGCGCGCTGCTGATCGACCGGATCGGGCGCAAGCCGCTCACGATGCTCGGTTTCCTCGGCTCGGCGATCTCGCTCGGGCTGTTCGCCTGGCTGCACAATGCGGCGATGGCGGCACCGGCGCTGGGGCTGGCGTTGTTCGGGATCTATAACATCATGATCGTCGGCGGCCCCGGAACGACGGCGGGCGCTGGCATCCTGGGCGTGGAAGTGAGCCCGACCCGCATCCGCTCCGTCGGCCAGGCGATCACGGTGGTGGGCGGACGCATCGGGGCCTCGTTCGCGGCCTTCGTGTTCCCGGTGCTGTTCGGGGTGATGGGCGAACAAGGCGTGATCTGGCTGCTGGCCGCGACGTCGCTCGTGGGCGCCGCCTGCACGATGTTCGTGATCCCGGAAACCGCGCGGCGGTCGCTGGAAGACATCAACGCCGACGGGGATACGCGGGTCTCCGCGGTGGCCGCAGCGGGAGATTGAAGCAAGGCCAGGTGGGGGCCGCTGCCCCCACCTGCATCAAGCCAAAACGGAAGGGTTCCAAGGGCGAGCCCTTGGCGGGGCGCCCCTGGATTTCTTCCGCGCTCCGCCAGGGCGGCCAGCGGCCCATCAGACCACGTCACCCTCCGCCTTCGTCCCGTCCGCGCGGACGAAAAAACAGGGGCGCAATGAAAATTCCGCCCTACTCCAACGTCTCCAGCAGCCCCGCCAGCAGCGCCGCGCGCGGGGCAAGCTGCTGCCAGCGGATGTGCTCGCTGTGCACATGCGCCCCGCCGCCCGGGCAGCCGAGTCCATCGAGCGTCGGCACCCCCAGCGCCGCGGTGAAATTCCCGTCCGACCCGCCGCCGCGGCTTTGTTTCGGCAGGTCGATCCCGACGCCGGCCGCGATCGCCCGCGCGGTTTCGTACAGCGCCGTGATCGCCGGGGTTTCGGCGAAGGGCGGGCGGTTCATCCCGCCCTCCACCGTGATCCGGCAGCCCGGCGTGCGCGCAACCAGCGCCCCCAACGCGGCCTCCAGCGCCACGCCGTCGGCTTCGGTCGCGACCCGCAGGTCGATCTCGCAGCCGGCCTCGGGCGGGATCACGTTCGGCCTGGTGCCGCCCCACACCGGCGCGGCGTTCAGGGTGATGCCGCGATCCACGTCCACCAGCGCATGGATCGCCTGGATCTGGTGCGCGAGTTCCACCACCGCCGAGGCGCCGTCGGCGAACCCGTTCCCCGCATGCGCGCCGCGTCCTTCCACCCGCAGCACGAACCGCCCGACACCCTTGCGCGCGGTCACGCACGCGCCGCCGGCGCCGGCCGGTTCGGGTATCAGCACGAAGGCGGCGCGGGCGGCCTCGCGCTCGATATGTTCGCGCGCGGTCGGGCTGCCCACTTCCTCGTCGGGCGTAAGCAGCAGGGTGATCGGGCGGCGGGTGGCCACGCGCTGGCGCAGGATCGCGCGCAGCACGTGCAGCGCGAGGAAGCTGCCCGCCTTCATGTCGTAGATGCCGGGCCCGTGTGCCTTGGCGCCATCGACCCGGTACGGCATCGTTTCTATCGTGCCCGGATCCCAGACCGTGTCGAGATGGCCCGAGACCAGAATCGACTTGCCGTCCGCCGCCGCCGGCCCCGGCGTGCGCGCGACCAGGGTATCGCCGAACCCGTCGTGCCCTGGGATGCGGGTGATCAGCGCGCCGGCGGCCGTCAGCTCCGCCTCTGCCACATCCATCAGCCGGTTCACCGACGCCGGGTGCGTGGTCGGCGTTTCCAGCCGCACCCACTGCGCAAGTTCGGCCAGAAGGTCTTCGGCGAGGCCGGTCTCGGTCTGCGGCATGCGGGGCTCCGGGCGCGGGAGGGGAGGAACCTGTTTCCGCTCCGCGCGCACGGTTGTCCATATCGGAGCGCGGCGGGGCGCCGCCACCTGGACCCGCAGGCGCGGCTGTCCTACATGGTGTCCGACACACCCTGGCGCAGGGTTGCGGCGCCGCATCCGGGCTCTCTCCCCCGGGCTTGATCCCCCCCGGCTTGATCCCCCCAGGTTTGATCCCATGGCCGAAACCGTCACCGCGCGCGACGCCAACCACCATTTCGCCCGCCTGCTGAACGAAGTGGCGGCGGGCAAGGAATTCACCGTCACCCGCAACGGCGTGCCGGTCGCGCGCATCATCCCCGAACCCGCGCCCCAGGCGGCCCGCCGCCTGACCCCGGAGCAGGAGCGTATCTGGGCCGAGAGCAAGGCGTTCCTCCGTCGCGGCTGGCCGCTCGGCATCAAGCGGATCGACCGCAACGAGCTGTACGACGAGGCGGTCGGCATCAAGACACCGTAACCCCGACGTGCGCTTCACGCTCGACAGCAACATCCTGGTCTGTGCCGCCGACGGGCGGGACACGCGGCGGCGGGACTCGGCGATCGCCATCATCGGCGGCGCGAACCTGGGCGACTGCCTGCTCACGCCGCAATCCCTGGCCGAGTTCTTCCACGTCGTCACCCGCAAGCGCCTGATCCCGCGCCCCGATGCCGCCGGCCAGGTGCGCCGGTGGGCGGCCCTGTTCCCGATCACCCAGGGCGCCGACGCCGCTGCCGTGCTGACCGCCGTCGAGGCCGCCACCACCGGCCGCTTCCAGTTCTATGACGCCCTGCTGATCGTCACCGCCGCGGCCGCCGGCTGCCATGCGATGATCTCCGAAGACATGGCCGCCGGGACGGAACTCGCCGGCCTGCGCATCGTCCCCGCCTTCACCGCAACGGGCGACGTCGCCCCCGCCGCCCAGGCCCTGCTCGGCACAGCGCCCGCAACCGACGCACCCGGGCGCGGTTGACCCGTCCGGCCCCATCCCGCACAACCGGGCGCCCGTAACGCGGACCGCGAAAATGACCCCGCTCGCCTGCTTCGAAGACCTGGCCATCGGCCAGACCGCCAGCCTCGGCAAGACGATCACCGAGGCCGACATCCTCATGTATGCGGCCGTCTCCACCGACACCAACCCCGTCCACATCAATGCCGAGGCAGCCAAGGCCAGCATCTTCGGCGAGCGCATCGCCCACGGCATGCTCTCGGCCGGGCTCATCAGCGCCGTGCTCGGCACCCAGTTGCCCGGCCCCGGCACGATCTACATGGGCCAGACCCTGCGCTTCCGTGCCCCGGTGAAGATCGGCGCCACCGTGAACGCAACCGTCGAAATCATTGCGCTGAACCCGGAAAAACACCGCGCCACGCTCAAAACCACTTGCACGGTCGGCGACGAGGTGGTGATCGAGGGCGAGGCCCTGGTCCAGGTTCCCGCACGCTCCTGATGCACATCTTCCGCGACTGGCGCGACCTGCCTGCCGCCGCACGCGGCGCCACCGTCGCACTCGGCAATTTCGACGGCGTCCACCGCGGTCACGCCGCCCTGATCCGCGCCGCCCATAGGGCGCGGCCCGAAGCGCCCCTCGCGGTGCTCACCTTCGAACCCCACCCGCGCGAGGTTTTCCGCCCCGACGACCCGCCTTTCCGCCTGACCCTGTCGGCCGAACGCGCGGACCTGCTCGCCGGCCTCGGCGTCGGGCTGCTGTATGAACTGCCGTTCACGCCCGACTTCAGCCTCATGAGCGCGGAGGCCTTCGTGGCCGACGTGCTGCACGCGGGCCTCGGCGCGCGCCACCTGGTCTCCGGCCACGATTTCGCCTTCGGCCACCGGCGCGGCGGCGATACCGCCTTCCTCACCGCGCGCGCCGAACGGCTCGGCATGGGCGTCACCCTCGTCCCGCTGCTGGCCGACAGCGAAGCCCCGCTGTCGTCCACCCGCATCCGCCGCGCCCTGCAGGACGGATACCCCGAACGCGCCGCCGAGGAACTCGGCCGCGCCTGGGCCATCCGCGGCCTCGTGGCGCATGGCGACGCCCGCGGGCGGACGATCGGCTTCCCCACCGCCAACATCGCCCTCGGCCGGCACCTGGAACCCGCGCGCGGCGTCTATGCCGTCACGGTCCGGCTGCCGGACGGAGCCACCCATGCCGGCGTCGCCAACATCGGCCGCCGCCCCACCGTGAACACCGGCCCGGAAAGCCGGCTGGAAGTGAACCTGTTCGATTTCGACGGTGATCTGTACGGCGCGGAACTCACCGTCGCGCTGCACGCCTACCTTCGTCCCGAAGTCCGGTTCCCCAGCCTCGATGCCCTCCGTGCCCAGATCGCGGCCGACGCGGCGGAAGCGCGCACGGTTCTGGCAGCGCGGTAGGAAGGCCAAGGGGCAGCGTTCCCGGCCTCAAGGGGCCCGGCGGACGGCGGAATACAGGCTTGGTTTCTGGCGCACTGTCCGGGCCGTGGCGGCTGCGGCCCGGCGCGCGGCGCGTTGTCTGCCGGCGTGGTCCCCTGGGTCCCGTCGCCATCCCGAGTGCCGTCCCGGGTAGCTTCGGGGGCCGTCCTGGGGGCTTTCGGCACTGGGGGCCTCCCTCCCGGGCGATTGTGGGGGCAATCACATTACGATGTCGCAATAATATGGACGTGCGAAACCCCGCCCCGACCTAGCGTCCGAAAAGCGGCGGGCGGTAGCCTTGCGGACCGTACTCGCGGGCCGCCGCGGCGTCGGACAGCCGAAGCATCCGC
>JABBNW010000384.1 GCA_019352115.1 Pseudomonadota bacterium | reverse complement strand
ATGGGGCGACCGGCGAGGAGCGGCCGGCGCACGTGTTCGTCGCCGTGCTCGGCGCGTCGAACTACACCTATGCCGAGGCGCGCTGGAGCGAGGGGCTGGCGGACTGGATCGGGGCGCACGTCAACGCGCTCGCGTTCCTCGGCGGGGTACCGAAGCTGCTGGTGTGCGACAACCTGCGCGCCGGGGTGACGGCGGCGTGCCGCTACGAGCCCGGCATCAACCGCACCTACGAGGAGATGGCGGCCCACTACGGCACGGCGGTTTTGCCGGGTCGGGTGCGCCGCCCACGAGACAAGGCCAAGGTCGAGGTCGCGGTGCTGATCGTGGAGCGGTTCATCCTGGCGCGGTTGCGCAACCGTCGCTTCCTGTCGCTGGGTGAGCTGAACGAGGCGATCCGCGAGGTGCTGGGCGACCTCAACGCCCGGCTGATGCGCCGGCTTGGCGCCAGCCGCCGTGAGTTCTTCGCGACGATCGATCAGCCGGCACTGCTGCCTTTGCCGCCCGAGCCGTATGCCTACGCCGAGTGGCGGCGTTGCCGGGTGGCGCCTGACTACCACGTCGAGGTGCATGGCCACTTCTACTCGGTGCCGTCGCGGCTGATCCGCGAAATGGTCGAGGCGCGCATCACCGACACCACGGTCGAGATGTTCCATGCCGGCAAGCGAGTGGCGGCGCATCTGCGCTCGGCGATGAAGCATCGGCACACGACGGTCGCGGAGCACATGCCGAGCGCGCACCGCCGCTACGCCAGTTGGACGCCGGCGCGGCTGTTGTCCTTTGCCGCCGAGGTCGGCCCGGGCACGGCGGCCCTGGTGGAGACGATCCTGCGCACCAAGCCGCACCCTGAGCAGGGCTTCCGAGCCTGCCTGGGCATTCTGCGGCTGGCCAAGACCTACGGCGAGGCCCGGCTCGAAGCGGCCTGCCAACGCGGGCTGACGATCGGGGCGCGGAGCTACGGCTCGATCGCCTCGATCCTGCGCACCGGCCTGGACCGGGCCTTCCAGGAAGATCCAGCGCCCGACCCCGCTCCCCTGCTGCACGCGAACATCCGCGGCCGCGGCTACTACCACTGAAGGAGGAACCGATGCTCGCCCACCCCACCCAGGAACGCCTGCTTGCCCTCGGCCTGACCGGCATGGCTCGCGCGCTCGACGACCAGCGACGACACCCCGACATCGCGGCCCTGAGCTTCGAGGAACGGTTCGCGCTGCTGCTCGACCGGGAGACGACGGAGCGCGAGAACAAGCGGTTGGGCACGCGGCTGCGGTTCGCCGCCCTGCGCCAGCAAGCCGTCGTCGAGGATATCGACCTGCGCGCGGCCCGTGGTCTCGACCGCGCGCTGTTCCAGAAGCTGGCCGCCGGCGATTGGATCGACCGCAAACAGAACCTGCTGGTCATCGGCCCGACCGGGGTCGGCAAGTCCTGGATCGCCTGCGCGCTCGGCCACAAGGCCTGTCGCGATAACCGCTCGGTCGTCTATCACCGGGTGCCCCGGCTGCTCGAGGCATTGGCGCTGGCCCGTGGCGACGGGCGCCACGGGCGGCTGATGAAGACGCTCGGCCGCGTGCAGTTGCTGATCCTGGACGACTGGGGCTTGGCGCCGCTCACCGGCGAGCAGCGCCGCGATCTGCTGGAGATCATGGACGACCGCCACGAGCGCGGCTCTACCATCGTCACCAGCCAGGTGCCGGTCGATCATTGGCACGAGGTGATCGGCGACCCGACCATCGCCGACGCCGTGCTGGACCGGCTGGTTCACAACGCCCACCGCCTGGTGCTGAAGGGAGAATCGCTGCGAAAACGGGCCGCCAAGACGCTGGCGCTTGACGCCGAAGCCACCGCCTGACCCCATAGCCATGCCGACGACGACCCCGGCCGGGATCGGTTGGAACCCCTGTCCGCCTTGGATCGGAATCACTGTCCGGCTTCAATCGGAATCGCCGTCCGCCATCGTCGGAATCCGCATTCTTCTCGACCTGCCCCTTTTCCCAGCCCGCCGCCGGATTGCAGAACTCGGCATCGAACAGATAGTGGCTGGCCATCGCCAGAAAGCGGGCGTTGACCTGACGCGTCTTGCCGTGGCCAACCCGGTCCACCGCGGTCCGCATGTTGTCGTAGATCCCGCGCCGCGGCACGCCGCCCAGAACCCGGAACGCGTGGTAATGGGCGTCGAACAGCATCTCATGCGTCTGAAGCGGATACGCCCGGATGGTGAAGGCGCGGCTGTGCGACAGCTTGACGTGCGCGACCTGCAGCTTGGTCCGCTCGTCGCCCAGCATCGCCCAGTCCTCGCTCCAGTCGAACTGGAAGGCCTCCCCGGGCTGAAAGACCAGCGGCACGAACGTGCCTCGCCCGCTGCTCTGCTGCTCCCGCAGCCGGTCGGCCTTCCAGGCCCGGGCGAAGGCCGCCACGCGGCCGTAGGATCCGCCGTATCCCAGAGCCACCAGGTCGGCGTGAAGCTGTTTGACCCTGCGCCTCTGCTTGCGGGACTTGCCAGCTTCCGCCTTCGGCCAGAGCGAGAGCTTACCCGCAAAGGGGTCCAGACCGCTG
>JABBNW010000383.1 GCA_019352115.1 Pseudomonadota bacterium | reverse complement strand
ATTTCCTGGCCCAGCCGGACATGATGGAGCTGCTGGCGTCCAGCCCGCGCCTGTGCCGCGCGCTGAGCCCGCTGTGCCGGATGTTCGGCCTCACGCCCCCCACCCCGTCCGCAGTGGACGCCCCGGACCCGCCCCCGCGGCGCGGGCCGAGCCCGGCCCGGCTCGCCGCGCGCCGGCGCCGTCTGTCCGACGCCGCGGCGGCCCGCGAGTTTGGCCCGCAAGGCTACCGCCCCTCGACTTTCGATCGCTGAAGCGGGGCGGGTCTTCGCACGCCCATATCGTTACGATATCGGAACATATACGACCCGCAAACGTCCCCGGGCCAGGTCCCACCCCGCTGCGCGGGCCGACCTCTCCTGCCCAGGGCGGCAGAGGCGCCCCCTTTCCCATTTCGCCCGAATACCCCGCCGCCAACGGCCCGCACCCTGGCGCCGCCGCGCCGCCCGCCGTATAAACCGCACCACCCCGATCATTTCGCGAGACCGCAATGGACCTGGCCGCGTTCGACTTCGCCGATGCCCGCACCCGCATGGTGGACAGCCAGGTCCGCCCGAACAAAGTCACCGACCCGCGCATCCTGGGCGCGATGCGCGCCCTGCCGCGCGAACGCTTCCTGCCGCCGGCGCTGGCGTCGCTCGCCTATACCGACGACGACATCGCGCTCGGCGGTGGGCGGGTGATGCTGGCGCCGATGGTGATCGCCCGGCTGGTGCAGCTGCTCGCATTGCAACAGGGCGAACGCGCGCTGGTCGTCGCCGCCGGCCCGGGCTACGGCGCGGCACTGCTCGCCGCCTGCGGCGCCCGGGTCACGGCGTTGGAGGACACGCCCGACCTCTATGCCCTCGCCAGCCGCGCCCTGGCGGAAACCGCGCCGGGGGTGGAACTGGCCGCCGGCCCGCTCGCCGCCGGCTGGCCGGCCGGGGCACCCTACGACGTGATCCTGATCGAGGGCGCGGTGCGCGAAATCCCCCCCGCCTACGCCACCCAGTTGCGTGCCGGCGGCGGCCGCCTCGCCGCCGTGCGCCAGCTTGCCGGGGCCGTGGGACAGGCGGTGCTGGCCGAGGCGACCCCGTTCGGCCTGCGCACCCGGCCGATGTTCGACTGCGCCGCGCCGCCGATCCCGAGCCTGCTGCCGAAGCCGGCCTTCGTCTTCTGAACCCGCCCGGACCGAGGCGACGGACGCCGGGCGCAATCCGGGACCAGGACACCACCGCATGCTGCCATCGCAACGCGCGCTGTTCGATATCCCGCGCGAGGTCTGCTACCTGAACGCCGCCGCCTGGGGGCCGTTGCCGCTGGCCAGCCAGGAGGCGGGTCGCATCGGCGTGGCCCGCAAAGGCCGACCCTGGACGCTCGATCCCGACTTCGCCGCCCGGCAATACGCGCGCGCCCGCAGCGCCGCCGCGCGGCTGATCGGCGCGGCGGCCGAGGATGTCGCGCTGATCTCCTCGGTCAGCTACGGCGTCGCGACCGCGGCGAAACTGCTGGCACTGCCGCGCGGCGCCCGGGTGCTGCTGCTGGGCGACGACCATTCCTCCCCGGTGCTGGAGTGGCTGACCCGGGCGGAGGCGGCGGGGCTCGCGATCGACACCGTGGCACGGCCGGCGGACGGCGACTGGACCGCGGCGCTGCTGGCCGCGATCGCCCGGCCCGGGGTGGCGCCGCCGGCGCTGGCGTCCATCTCCTCCATCCATTGGTCGGACGGCGGCGCGATCGACCTGCCGCGCGTGGCCGCCGCCCTGCGCGCCTGCGGGGCGGCGCTGCTGGTCGACGCGACGCATGCGGCCGGCATGATGCCGCTGGACGTGCGGACGCTCGATCCGGACTTCCTGGTGTTCCCGACCTACAAATGGGTGCTGGGGCCCTACGGGCGCGCGTTCCTGTACGTCGCCCGGCGGCATCAGGACGGTGTCCCGCTCGAACAGACCGCCTACGGCCGGCGCGGCGTCGGGGCCGAGCAGACGACCTACCTGGCCGACACCGGCTACGTCGCCGGCGCGCGGCGGTTCGACATGGGCGAGCGGGACCATTTCATTTCCCTGGAAATGGCCGCGATCGGGATGGAGCTGGTGGCCGGGTGGGGTCCGGCCGCGATCGGCGAACGCCTGGCCGCGCTGACCGCACGGCTTGCCTCGGGCCTGGCCGAGACCGGCGTCGCGATCCCGGACGCGCGGGTGCGGGCGCCGCATATCCTGAGCCTCGGCTTCCCGCAGGGCCTGCCGGCGGAGCTGTTGGACCGGCTGGCGGCGGCGGATGTGCACGTGGCGGCGCGGCTCGGGCGGATGCGCATCAGCCCGCATGTGTACAACGACGAGGCGGATGTGGATCGCTTCGTTTCGGTCTTCCGTGGGTTGGTGTCGTCGCTTCGGCGGTGATCTGCCGCGCCTCGCTGGGCGGGGAAAGGAAGATGAACCACGGAGACACGGAGACACGGAGAAGGTAGGTGTTGTTCGCGAGCGCGGCGGCCACCGATCGTACCGCACCATCGCGGTAGGGACGCGCATTACTGCGCGCCCCCCGCACAGAACCGTACGGGCGGGATTCCCGCATACGGCTCCCA
>JABBNW010000089.1 GCA_019352115.1 Pseudomonadota bacterium | reverse complement strand
GACAGAAGGGTTCCAAGGGCTAGCCCTTGGTGGGGGTCCAGGGGGCAAAGCCCCTTGGCCTTGCTGCCAACTCGGTCACATCGCCCCCGGTCGACGTCAGCGGCGGTGCACCGGATTACCGTGCGAAACGCGGGCTAGCTCAGGCGTTGGTCCTGGGTCGGCCGTGCGCTCAGGCGTGTGGCGGGGTCGCGGTGCGGGGGCGACGACGGCGGCATCGCGCTGCCTGGCGGGCGGCTCTGGCGGTCCTCGCCGGGCCCGTTCCGCCGGGCGCTCGCCTCCTGGCTGTCCGATCCCTGGTCAGCGGATCGCGGCAGGAGCAGCCGGATCGTGCTGCCGAGGCCGGGTTCGGACTCGATTTCCAGGCTGCCGCCGGACTGGCGCGCGAAGCCCTCGGCGACGCTGAGCCCGAGGCCGGAGGCCTTGCCGGGCGGGCGGGTGGTGAAGAACGGTTCGGTTGCGCGCGCCAGCACCGTCGCGTCCATCCCGGCGCCGGTGTCGGACAGGCTGATCATGATCAGCCCCCGCAGCGGGGTGAGGCCGGCGAGGTTGGCGGTTTCGATGGTCAGCCGCCCGCCCCGCGGCATCGCCTCGCGTGCGTTGGCAACCAGCGCCAGCACGGTGCTGCGGAATTGCGCCGGATCGATCCGCACCGGATCGAGCAGCGGGGAGAGCAGGAACTGCACGTCGACCTTCGGTCCCGCCGCCTGGGCGATGGCGTCCGCGTCCTCCCGCAGCAGGCGGTTGGCGTTGACGAGCTCGGGGCGCAGCGACTGGCGCCCGGCGGCGGCGAGCAGGCGGGCGGTCAACCCCGCGCCGCGCTCGGCCGCGGCGAGCGCCATGCCGGCCAGGCGGCGGATCGTGTCGGGACGATCGGCCTGCGCGACCAGCCGTTCCAGGCTGCCCATCACCACCATCAGCAGATTGTTGAAATCATGCGCGACGCCGCCGGCGACCCTGGCGAGCACCTCGGGGCGGCCGGGGTCCGGGGCGGTCGCCACGGCGGTGGGCTCGATCAGCAGCGCGAGCGCGCGGCGCAGGCGTCCGTTCGGGTCGCGCTCGGCGTGCTGGCAGACCGTGACGTCCACCTCCGTCCCGTCCGGACGCAGCATCCGCAGCCGGGTGGGCGGCAGGTCGTCGCCGGCCAGCAGCCGGGTCCAGGCCTGTGCGGCGGGGATGCGCGCGGCCGGGGCAAGGTAGCTCTCGAACCGCCGGCCCATCACGTCCTCCCGCCGGTAGCCGAGCAGGCTCAGCCAGCGGTCGTTCACGGCCACGATCCGCCAGGCGGAGTCGAGCGCGTGCATCGCGGCGGGGGCGCCGAGGTAGAGCTGGCGGTAGCGCTCGCCGCTGAGGCGCAGCACGTCGGCGAAGCGTTCGGCCGCGTCCAGGGCCTGCGCGGTCCGCTGCTGGTGCTGGGCGGCGCGAGCGGCGGCGGCGAGCGCCAGCCCGACGGTAAGGGCGAGCAGCGCCGCGATCCACGCCACCGGATACCACGCGGGCCAGCGGGCGGACGAGGCCGCGGTGAACACGACCCGGAGCGGGGTCCGCGCGACCGGCGCGGCGCGGGCACCGGCGGAGCCCGGCCAAGTGTCGTCCGCCCCGCCGGCGACCCGCAGCAGCTCCCGGCCGTGGGCGGCGGTGAGCAGCAGGGTATCGGCCGGGCCAAGCTGCCGGCGCCAGGTGCGGATGAGCGCCTGCGGCGCGACGCAGGCGCCGATCACGCCCTGGAAGGAGCCGCCGGTGGCCGGGACGGCCCTGATCGACGAACCCGCGCCGGCCATGCCCTCCGTGGGCATGCCGGCGACGGCTGCGAGGCCCGATCCCGCCCCGGGTCTTCCCGCACCCACCCGGTGCGTCGCCGTCGCCTCCGGGATGCCGGCGCGGCCATCCAGCGGTTCGGCAAGGACGAACCCGCTTCCGGGGGCGAGCAACCCCGCGGGCGTGGCGACCGGGCACACGCTGCCCACTGCGATCGGCGCGCCCCGCTGCAACCGGGCGAACAGGCGCATGCCCTGCAAGGTGCCGCCCGCCGTCCGCCCGTCGGCGCCCGGGGAGAGCAGGTTGCCGGCCGCGTCGGCCACGAACAAGGCGACGATGCCGCCGCCGCGGCGCGCCCCGGAGGGCAGTGCGGCGACAGAGAGCCAGGGCAGTGGGCGGCGCACCCCCTCGTGCTTGCGAAGCGGCGCCGGCGCCGGCGCCGACGGCAGGCGCGCGCGCATCTCGCCCAGGATGACCCGGTCCAGGCGGACCAGCGCGGCGACCTCGTCCTGGGCGCGGGCGAGCTGATTGCCGGCGTAGGCCTGTTGCAGGCCGCCGACGGCGATCCAGCCCGAACGCGCCAGGACGGCGAACAGCACGACCGGGGCCAGCAGCGCCAGCGCGTAGAGCACCCGATGGGAAGGAATCGAGGCAAGGGCGCGCATGGCGGTCCGGTCAAGAGAACGAAGCCCGCGGCGGGGCGCCGGGGGCCGGAGCTTGCTTGTGGTTTGCGTGTGTAATCTAGCGTGCCGATGCGCAGGCGGACCAAGGCACAAAATCACGGTTCTGTGACTTTATGGCCACGGGGGCCCGTTGCCCCGGGCCGGCGGGGCCGCGGCGGCGCACTATCCGGGCGATATCGGCTTGGCGTCGATAGGCTTGACGGTCGCGGCCCCGGCGACCTCGTGGTGGCCTTGCGATCGGGGCGTCCGACCTCCCCGCCCGGCGCCGCCCGATACGGCCGCCCAGTGCGTCAGTGCGGCTGGTTCGGGGCGCCAGGCGTCAGAGCGATATGGTTCGGGGCGCCGGGCGTTCGGGCGCCGGGCGTTCGGCTGCCAGGCGATCGGGCGGCGGGCCGCATCGGGCTGGCGGGATGGGCCGAGGCGGGCGGGTGGGGCGGCGCGCCGCGCCGCGCGCCCGCCCGCACGTCAAGGCTGACACGCTGCCCGGCACGCCAGACCTGCAAGGCGACGATGGTGCCGGGGGGTGTCTCCGCCATCCGCCGCGGCAGGGTGCGGGCGCGCAAGGGAACGCCGTTGAATCGCAGGATCACGTCGCCGGGCTGGAGCCCCGCCGTCGCCGCCGGGCCGCCCGGCGCCACCGAGGCGACCAGCGCGCCACCTTGGTGCGGCAAATCTCCTGGCGGCCGGTCCCGTGGCGCCAAGTCCCCTGGCGGCCGATCCCCTGGCGGCAAGGCCCCGGGCAGCTCACGCGGCAGGCCGAGGCCGCGGGCGAGTGCCGGCGTCACCCCCTCGGCCTGCAGGCCGAGCCAGCCGCGCCTTGGATGGCCGTAGCGGCGCAGTTGCGCGACGTCGGGGCGGGCGAGGTCGGAGGGGATGGCGAAACCGATCCCGATCGACCCGCCGGACGGGGCGTAGATGGCGGTGTTCACCCCGATCACCCGGCCCGCGAGATCGAACAGCGGGCCCCCCGAATTGCCGCGGTTGATCGGCGCGTCGGTCTGGATGAAATCGTCGTACGGCCCGTCGTGGATGTCGCGCCCGCGGGCGGAGACGATGCCGGCCGTGACGGTGCCGCCGAGGCCGAACGGGTTGCCGATCGCGATCACCCAGTCGCCCACCCGGACGGCGTCGGACGCGCCCCAGCGCACCGCCGGCAGCGGATGTCCCGCCGCGACCCGCAGCAGCGCGAGGTCGCCGGTGCGGTCGCGCCCGACCACCTGCGCCGGAAGCTCGGTGCCGTCCTGCAGGGTTACGCTGATGCGTGTGGCGCCGGCGATCACGTGGTGGTTGGTCACGATGAGGCCGGACGGATCGATGATGAAGCCGGACCCGAGGCTTTGCGTGCCGCGCGGCGGCGGGGCCTCGGTGCGGGGTGACCCGCGCATGAAATCGGAGAAACGTTTCCGGAATGGGGCGCCGTCGCGCGTGCCGCGGTCGCGCGTGGCCGGCGGCGGGGTGGTGGCGGCGATGTTCACCACCGCGGGCAGCAGGCGGGCGGCGAGGTTGGCGAAGCCGGGCGGGGCGGCGAGGCCGGCGGCGGCGGGAGGTGGGGAGGCGATGGGAGCGGGAACACCCGCCGGCCGAGTGGCCACCAGGGCGGCCCCGACGGCGTCCCCCGGGGCGGCTTCCGAGGCGGCCCTTACGGCGCCCCCTGGGGCGGCCGCCGCGGCAGGCGCCGGTGGGCCAGCGGGCGGGCCGCCGGGGGGGGCAGCGGGAGGGGCGGAGGGGCGGGCAGCGGGTGCGTCGGCCGCCGCGACGATCGGCGCAGGCGCCGCAAACACCCGCCCATGTACAAAGAACGGCGCGTGCAGCCGGTGCGGCACCGACGCTGGGTGCGTCGTCCCGCGCACCGGCGGCATGGCGGCGGCGCCCAGCAGCGATCCGGCGAGGGCAGCGGCAAGAGCGCGAACGGAGCGCGAGCAGAGGGTCGCCATGGGTCCGACTGTCCAGAAATGCCGGCCGCCGTCCCACCGGTCCGCGGCGCGCGATCGGAGGAGCATAGCGCACCGGCTTCCGGCTCGCACCCGACCGCTCGATCCCGACGCCTTGATCCCGACCCCTTGATCCCAGCCGGCAAACAGCGTTGATGACCGCGGCGTGCGGCGACCGGTCCGGGGCGGCGCACGGCCATCATGTGGCCGCCACCACGCGGACCGGCAATCATCGGGAAGGATGCCCATGGCGTCGAATGAAGGCGGTCCGCCGCCGGCGGGAAGCCCGTGGGGCACACCCGGCGGCAGCGGGGCGCAAGGCGACGGTCGGCGCGGCGCCGGGTCGGGCGACGGCCCCGGTAGCAGCGGTTCCGGCGGCAGTGGTGGCCCAGGCGGTGGCGGTCCCGGTGGCGGTCCCGGTGGCGGCCGTGGGCCGGGCGGGCGCGGCGGGTTCGGCGGCTGGGGCGGCGGGCGCGGACCCGGCGGTGGCGGTCCTGGCAGCGGCGGAACCGGTGGCGGCCGCGGTGGCGGCCCCTGGGGCGGAGGCGGCGGAGGCGGCGGTCGACGCGGCGGGCCTAGCCTGCCGCCCGACCTCGACGCGCTGATCGCCCGGCTGCAGGCCTTCCTGCGCGGCCGCGGGCCGTCGGGGGGCTGGCGCAACGGCCGCGTGGTGGTGCTGGCCGCGATCGCCGTGGTCGCGCTGTGGCTCGCGAGCGGGTTCTACATGGTCCAGCCGGACGAGCTCGGTGTCGTGCTGCGCTTCGGCGCCTTCACCGGCACCACCCCGCCCGGGCTCAATTACCATCTGCCCTGGCCGATCGAGACGGTGCTGCTGCCCCCGGTGACACGGGTGAACCGCACCGACCTCGGCTTCGTCGCGCACGGCGGCGAAACCGGCGGCCCGGTCCAGGTGCAGGACGAAAGCCACCTGCTGACCGGGGACGAGAACATCGTTGCGGTCAACGCCACCGTGTTCTGGCGCATAAGCAACCCGCAGGAATACCTGTTCCATGTCCGCGACCCGATGCGGCTCGTGAAGCAGGTCACCGAAAGCAGCCTGCGCGAGGTGATCGGCACCATGTCGCTCGACCCCGTGCTGACGTCGGGACGGGATGCGATCGAACAGGCGGTGCTGGCCGGCACCCAGGCCCGGCTGCACAGCTATCATGCCGGCATCGAGGTGAACGAGGTGCAGTTGCAGCGGGTCGATCCGCCGAGCGAGGTGATCCCGGCGTTCCGCGACGTCCAGGCGGCGCGCGAAGACGCCAGGCGTGCGGTGAACCAGGCGGAATCCTACCGCAACAACATCGTCCCGCGCGCGCGCGGCAAGGTGGCGCAGATCGTGCAGGCGGCCCAGGCGAACAAGACGGCGCTGATCGCGCAGGCGACCGGCGCGGCCAAGCAGTTCGACAGCGTGGTCACCGCCTATCGCGCCGCCCCCGCGGTGACCCTGGAACGGATCTATATCGAGACGATGCAGAAAGTGCTGGCCGGCGCCTCCACCACGGTCGTGGGCGACGGGCTGAAAGGGGTGCTGCCGATGCTGCCGCTGGTCGGGCAGGGGAGCGGGCAGCCCGCCGCGCCGACAATCGGTGGCACACCTGGGGGCGGCACACCGGTGCCGTTGGGAACCGCCGCACCGACCGGCGTGGGAGACGGGCGATGAACCGGCTCGCCATCGCCGCCGCCGCGCTCGGCGTGATCGTGCTGATCGCGCTCGGCACCAGCGTCTATACCGTGCGCCAGACGCAGGACGCGCTGATCACCCAGTTCGGCAAGCCGGTCCGGGTCGTGACCGTGCCCGGGCTGCACTTCAAGACCCCGTTCGTGCAGTCGGTGATCCTGTTCGACAACCGGTTGCAGATGGACGTGTTCCCGGCCGAGGAAACCATCCTCGGCGACCAGAAGCGGCTGATCGTCGACGGGTTCGCGGAATACCGGATCGTCAACCCGCTCGCCTACTACCAGACGGTCGGACCCGATCCGGACGCGATCCTGCAGCGGCTGGATGCGGTGGTTTCGGCTTCGATGCGCAACGTGCTGGCCTCGGTCAGCATGGTCTCGGTGCTGACGTCCTCGCGCACCCATCTTCTGGGCCTGGTGCTGACCCAGGTGCGCAATGCGATGAAGCAGTTCGGTGTGGAAGTCGTGGACGTGCGGATCAGCCGCACCGGCCTGCCGACCCAGAACACCGAGGCGGTGCTGAAGCGGATGCGCGCGGAACGCGAACGGGTGGCGGCGCAGCTGCGCGCCCAAGGGGCCGAGGCGGCGCTGAAGATCACCGCTGATGCCGACCGCACCCGCACCGTGCTGCTCGCCAATGCCGAAGCGGAAGCCACCGCGTTGCGCGGCGAGGGCCAGGCGCAGGCGATCGGCATCTACGCCAAGGCGGTTGACCAGGACCCGCGCTTCTTCGGCATCTGGCGCACCCTGCAAGCCTATCGCCAGGGCCTCGCGAGCGGGAACAACCGGCTGGTGCTGACACCGGAAAGCCCGATCCTGCGCTACCTGCGCGAGGCGCCGGATGCCGGGGCAGGGGCCGGGTCGGGCGGGGCGACGCCGGCGGCGGCGTCGGCCGGGCGGTGAGGCGGACGACGGCGCGGGGGAACGCCCCGCGCCGGCTGGCGTCCGGGGCGGGCGGTGCCACATAGGGCAGATCCGGCGCGGACGGCGCTTCGGGCGGGATCTGCGACGTAACCCGCCGGGGACGGTGTCTGATTGTCGAGCAGGTTAGGGATTGCAGCAGTATGAGCAACGACACGCCCCGGGCGGTCTCGCCTGACGTTCTCCGCCAGGCCCTGCGCGGCCTCAAGGACCCGGCCGGGCGCGACATCGTCGCCGCCGGCCTGATCGAGGGGATCGAGGTGCGCGGCGGCCTGGTGCAGGCCTCGCTGCTTACCGAGCGCGCGCAGGCGGCGGCGATGGAACCGCTGCGCCGCGAGGTCGAGCGGGTGCTGTCCGCCCAGCCGGGTGTGACCAACGCCACCGCCGTGCTGACCGCGCACAAGGCTGCCCCCGCCGCCGCGCCGGCCGCGGCGCCGCCCGGGGGGCGTGGGCATGGGCATGGGCATGGGCACGGCCCGGCGGGCGCGGGGGCGGGGCCGGCGGCACTGCTGTTGCCGGAGGTGAAGGCGATCGTGGCGGTGGCGTCCGGCAAGGGCGGCGTGGGCAAATCCACCGTGGCCGTGAATCTCGCGGTGTCCCTGGCGCGCCAGGGTCTCGCGGTCGGGCTGCTGGACGCGGACATCTACGGGCCGTCCCTGCCACGCCTGCTCGGGCTTGCGCGCAAGCCCGAGGTGCAGGGGGAGAAGATGATCCCGCTCGAAGCCTGGGGCGTGAAGTGCATGTCCATCGGTTTCCTGGTCGAGGAGGAAACGCCGATGATCTGGCGCGGCCCGATGGTGATGGGCGCACTGGAACAGATGATGGGCCAGGTCGCCTGGGGCGCGTTGGACGTTCTGGTAATCGATATGCCGCCCGGCACCGGGGACGCGCAACTGACGATCGCGCAGCGGGTGACCCTGGCCGGCGCGGTGATCGTCTCTACCCCGCAGGATATCGCGCTGATCGACGCCAGGCGCGGGGTGCGGATGTTCGAGCGGGTGCGCGTGCCGGTGCTCGGGATCGTCGAGAACATGAGCTATTTCTGCTGCCCGGCCTGCGGCCACCGGGCGGAGATTTTCGGCCACGGCGGGGCGCGGGCGGAGGCGACGCGGCTGGGCACGGCGTTCCTGGGCGAGGTGCCGCTGCTGGTCGATATCCGCACGTCCTCGGACGCCGGCGCGCCGATCGCGGCCTCGGCGCCCGACAGCCCGGCCGGCGAGGCGTTTGCCGCGGTGGCGCGCGCGGTGCGCGAGAAACTGGCGAGCGGGGCGACGGCCGCCGGGCCGAAGATCGTGATCGAATAGCCGGGCGCTATCCGGCGGGCTCCAACGTCGCGGCGGCAATCAGGTCCGGGGCTTCGTCGTAGGCGCGCACCAGGCTCAGCGCGGCGGGGTCGGGGCGGTTGCGGCCCTGTTCCCAGTTGCGCAGGGTATCCACGTCGACCCCGAGCAGGGTGGCGAACTCACGCTGAGACAGGCCGTGGCGGGCACGCACGGCGGCGACCGCGTTCGGGTCGCCGACGCGTTCGCGATAGGCTTGCACGCCAAGCCCCGCCAGATCCTGCGCCAGCGCGGGAATGTCCGCCCCTGCCGCGATGGTGCAGACAGCGATCCCCGTTTCCGCGAGCCGGGTGAGGACGGCGTGCACGGCCTGCAAGCTGAGCCCGGACGCGCGCAGCCGCCCGGCCACGGACAACCGCTTATCGAAGCTGCCAGTCAGGCGCAGCAGCACGGTGACCGGCGCGCCGGAAAACGAGGGCGCTGGGGCGGCGTCCCGGACCGGCCCCAGACGTGCGAGCCGCGCCTTCAATGCGGAGTTCGTCGACATCCAATACCTCCATCGCCCATGCCGCCAGGCCGCGCAGACCGGCGATCCCGAGGCTGCCTGGCCCCGCGCCCTGCGCGTGCAGACCAAGGACTCAGGCCGTCCGCCCTGCGATCCGCACGGTGCCGAGGATTTCGATCTCCCGGCATCCGTCTGCGAGGCAGGCGTGCACCAGGTCGTCCGGCGTGATTTCCGGACTGCGGGACAGTTTCCAGGCCATGGCGTCCTGCCCAGGTGGAAGCGTCCCACAGTCACGGTCGCAGCTTCAGAAAAGGTAAACGACGTTGGTCATCCGGCGATTTCCGGCCACCCTATACGCGAATCACGGATAATCGTCAAGCGCGACCACGCCTGCGCGCCCGGCGCCGTTCCTGTCCAGCTTGCTGGTCCGTGCTACGGCCCGCCAAGCCAACCCGGGCACCGGCCGGCCGCGCCCACATCGGGACCGCGACCGGTGCCGGCGCGTGGCCTACCCGCCCCCGATCTTCGGGATCAGCACGATCTCCGAGCCCTCCGCCAGCGGCGCCGCATAGGCATCCTGGTAGATTACCCCGTCGATCGCGACCGCCATCCCGACCTCCACCCGCGCGCCCAGCCCAGGGAAGCGTTCGTCCAGCTCGCGGACCAGGCGGCGGAAGGTGGTCGCCGTCACCTCGAGCTCGGTGCGCCCGCCGGTGAACCGGCTGGCGTCCGAGCCCGCGAAGACGACATGGGGCATCAGGCGGCTTTCGCCCCCGAAGCCGCGTCCAGCGCCGCCCGCAGCTTCGGCGGCGAGATCGGCAGATCGGGCATGCGCAGCCCGGTGGCGGCGCGGATGGCGTTGGCGACCGCCGCCATCGGCGGGACGATCGGCACCTCGCCCACGCCCCGCACGCCGAACGGATGGCGCGGGTTGGGCACTTCGACCATCACCGCCTCGATCAGCGGCAGGTCGGAGGCGACGGGCACCCGGTAGTCCAGGAACCCGGCGTTCTCCATCTTGCCGTCCTTGTCGTAGATGTATTCCTCGTTCAGCGCCCAGCCGATGCCCTGCGCCGCGCCGCCCTGGATCTGGCCCTCGACGTAGGACGGGTGGATCGCCTTGCCGACGTCCTGTACCGCCGTGTAGCGCAGGATCTTCACGTGCCCGGTTTCGCTGTCCACTTCCACGTCGCAGATGTGGCAGCCGAAGCCCGGCCCGGCACCCTGCGCATTCAGGGTCACTTCCGAACTGATCGGCCCGCCGGTGCGCCCGGCTTTCAGCGCGATCTGCGCGAGCGACAGCGGCTCGAACGCGCCGGCGTTCAGACCCGCCGGGTACGCCTTGCCGTCCTTCCACTCCACCGCCTCGGCCGGGATTTCCCAGATCTGCGCGGCGCGCTGTTTCAATTGGTCAACGACGCGTTCCGCCGCCTGCGTCACCGCCATGCCGGTGGCGAACGTCACGCGCGAGCCGCCGGTGAGGTGGCTGAACCCGATCGATGCGGTATCGCCCACGATCGGGCGCACGTGCTCGATCGGCACGCCCAGCACTTCGGCCGCCATCATCGCCATCGAGGCGCGCGAGCCGCCGATGTCGGGATTGCCGGAGACCACGCTGATCGATCCGTCCTCGTTCACATGCACCGCGCCCGAGGATTCCCCGCCGATGTTGAACCAGAACCCGCAGGCGACACCGCGCCCCTGGCCCGGCTTGAGCGGTGCCGAGTAGTGCGGATGACTGCGCGCGGCTTCCAACGTGGCAAGGAAGCCGATGTCGCGATGCGTGACGCCGTAATGCGTCTTCGATCCGTCGCGCGCCCCGTTCATTTCGCGCAGCGCGAGCGGGTCAATCTTCAACTTGCGCGCGAGATCGTCCATCGCGCTCTCGACCGCGAAGGAGGTGATCGGCGCGCCCGGGGCACGGTAGGCGGCGACCTTCGGCCGGTTAGAAACGACATCGTAGCCCACGACATCGACGTTCGGCAGGTCGTACATCGCGAACCCGCACATGCAGCCCGGCCCGATCGGCGAGCCGGCGAACGCGCCGGCCTGGTATTTCAGCACTTCCCGTGCGGCGACGATCGACCCGTCGCGCCGGGCGCCGATCTTCACCTCGATCACCGCACCCGAGGTCGGGCCGGAGGCGCGGAACACCTCTTCGCGTGTCATCACCATCTTCACCGGCCGGCCTGCCTTGCGCGCGAGCGCCAGCGCCACCGGTTCCAGATACACGAGGGTCTTGCCGCCGAAGCCGCCGCCGATTTCCATCGGGTAGGAGCGGATGTCGGCGATTTCCCAGCCCAGCACCTTGGCGCAATAGGCGCGCACCATGAACTGGCCCTGGGTCGAGCTGTAGATATGCGCCTGGCCGTCGGCGGCGACCTGCGCGAGGCAGGCGTGCGGCTCGATATAGGCCTGGTGCACCGGCTGGGTGGTGTAGCGGCCTTCGACGATCACGTCCGCCTCGCGGAACCCGGCTTCGGCGTCGCCCTTGGCGAAGGCCACCCGCTTGGCGATGTTGGACGGTTTGGTCGGCTTGGGTTCGATGCCGACCGTGAACATGTCCTCATGCAGGATCGGCGCGCCGGCGGCCATCGCGGCTTCGACGTCGATCACATGCGGCAGGACCTCGTAGGTCACGTCGATCAGATCGAGCGCGGCTTCCGCCACCGACTGGCTGGCCGCGGCGACCGCGGCGACCGCGTGGCCTTCGTACAGCACCTTGTCGCGCGCCAGGCAGTTGCGCGAGAGGTCGCGAAAATTCATCGGACCTTCACCGACGAAGGCTTCCTCGCTGGCGATGTCGGGGAAGTCCGCCGCCGTCACCACCGCGCGCACGCCGGGCAGCGCGAGCGCGCGGCTGGTGTCGATCGCGACGATGCGCGCGTGCGCGTGCGGGCTGCGCAGCATCTTGCCCCAGATCATGCCGGCGAGCGTCATGTCGGCGCCGAAGGTGGCGCGTCCGGTGACCTTGTCCACCCCATCGGGACGGACCGGGCGGGTGCCGACGACCTTGAGTTCGGATTGCGGAATGATGTAGTTCATGCTGCCCTCGCTTCGCCGCGCATCTCGGCCGCGGCGTCCATCACGGCGCGGATGATCTTGTCGTAGCCGGTGCACCGGCAGAGGTTGCCGGCGAGCCAGTAGCGCGCCTCTTCCTCGGTCGGGTCCGGGTTGGCGTCCAGCAGCGCCTTGGTGGCGACGATGAAGCCCGGCGTGCAGAAGCCGCATTGCAGCGCGGCGTGTTCCAGGAACTGCCGCTGCACGGGGTGCAGGGTCTCGCCGTCGGCGATGCCTTCGACCGTGGTGATGGTCTTGCCCTCGGCCTCCACGCCCAGCATCAGGCAGGAGCAGACCAGGGTGCCGTCGGCGATCACCGAGCAGGCCCCGCAGTCGCCCGAGGCGCAGCCTTCCTTGCTGCCGGTCAGGTTCAGGGTGTTGCGAAGAACGTCAAGCAACGTTTCCTGCGTTTCGCACAGGAATTCGGTCTCTTCGCCGTTGATCGTGGTGGTGACGTGATGCTTGCTCATGTCCTCAGTGCCCCTTCGCGACGCGACCCGCCGCGCGTTCGAATGCGATGGCGGCGGCGCGGCGTGCGAGTACCCCGGCCACCTTGATGCGATATTCGATCGTTCCGCGCTTGTCGGAGATCGGCTTGCAGGCGGCGCGCGCCGCCGCGTCCAGTTTCGCGAGCGTTGCCTCGTCCAGCGTGTGGCCGACGAGCGCCGCGCCGGCCTCGGCCACCAGCAGCGGCGTCGGCGCGACGGCGCCGACCGAGACCCGCGCCGCCGTGCACACGCCGGCGGCGTCCAACGTCACGTTCACGCCGCAGCCCACCACCGCGATGTCCATCTCGGTGCGCGGAATGAAGCGCAAATAGGCATCGCCCGAATGCGCCGGGCGCGGCGGCAGGCGGATCGCCAGGATGAACTCGTCGCGGGCGAGCGAGGTGCGGCCGGGCGAGACCACGATGCTTTCCACCGGCACCGTGCGTTCGCCCTTCGGGCCCACGATCACCGCGACTGCCGCGGCGGCGATCATCGCCGGCACGCTGTCGGCCGCGGGGGAGGCATTGCACAGATTGCCGGCCAGGCTGGCGCGGCCCTGGATCTGCTCCGACCCGATCAGGTCCATCGCCTCCACCACGCCGGGCCAGGCGGCCTTCAGCGCTGCGTGCGCTTCCAGCATCGCCCCCGAGGTCGCGCCGCCGATGACGAAGCCGCCGGCTTCCTCCCGGATGCCGATCATGCCCGGGATCTGCTTGGTATCGACAATCAATTCGGGCTTCAGCCGGCCGGACCGGAGTTGGACCAGCAAATCGGTCCCCCCGGCCATCGGCTTGGCAAGGCCGGCGGCACCGGCCAGCAGGGCAACGGCCTCCTGGACCGACGTGGGCGCGGCATAATTCAGACTTGGCATGTTCGCTCCTGGATTGCGCACGGCAGCGGGCAGCCGTGGCCTTGCGGCCGGGGGCCGGGCGGATGAAGTCTATTCTACCGCCGAGGGGACGGGGGGGGTCAAGGCGCCCGCAGCCGGCGTGCCCACGGGCTGGGCCGCGCTCCCCCTCCTGGGGCGACAAGTCGGCAGGGAAGCGAATGGGCCGACATGACGGTTCCATGAACATTCGCCGCTCACGCCCGTGCGAGGTTTGCGTCGATTCTGACACGATCGTGACGGGTAACGGATTGGTGCGCCGCACCCGGCGCGCCGCAGCGGTGCTATATTCTCTTCAGGGACGGCGGACCGAACCTCGGCAGGCGGTGGCACCTGCACACGGGACGAGGTCCGACACCATACGGGAGACCGCGACGATGACCGAGGCAGAATACGGCCGCAAGCTCGACGAACTCGACCGCCTGATCAACGATCCGGAGGTTCCGATCCAGCCCGACCGGGTGTGGTCGCTGCTGGCCGAGATCGCCACCCGCGAACATGCGGCCGCTGCGCCGCGCCGCCCCGCGGATCGCAAGCGGAACCACTGACCGGTCGACCTGGATCATGCGCCGGCGATTCATGGGCCGGCGATGGATGGGCCGGCGATGGATGGGCCAGCGTGGGTGTTATCCGCGCACCCAGCGCCGGGTTTGCCTGAGGGCGGCCGCTGCGTCGGTGGACAGCCGCCACGGCGGCTCCTCGTTGACCGAGACGTGCTGCCAGTGCCAGCAGCGCGGGCAGCGCACCCGCTGGACCGCCCGATCGGGCTCGATCGTGACGGTCCCGCCGCAATAGGCGCACATGGCGCGTCGGCGCGGATCCTGATCAGCCGACCGGATCGCCTGCTTCAGCTCCGAGCCGACCGAAAGCGTGAACGGAAGATAGCGCATGCCGGATGCCAAGCGATGGGGCAGGGACAGGGCGGGGGCGACCGCGCCGAGCATAGGCGCGGTCCCGGCGCGGCCGCAATGAGCCTCCGCGCCGCCTTTGCCCCCCGCCCGCTGCCTTGACCGGGCGCTATTCCCGGCCGTTCAGCCGCGGATCCGCACGGTCCACGCCTTGAACGCCACCAGCATCGCGGCCACGAAATCGCGAGTCGCCTGATCCGTGAGCTTCCCGGTCGCGTCGAACCGGCCGGCTGCGCCGCCGATCATCACCTCCGGCCGGTTCAGCACGAGGCCGTTCAGGAAGACGAAGCATTGGCGCAGATGATACTGCGCGCGCGCGGTGCCGATCGCGCCCGGGCTCGCGCCCATGATGGCGATCGGCTTGCCGTCGAACGGCTGCTCGGGCGGGCGCGATGCCCAGTCGATCGCGTTCTTCAACACGCCCGGGACGGAATAATTATATTCCGGTGTCGAAATAAGAAGGCCATCGGCGGCCTTGATCCGTTCCCGCAGCCGCTGCACCGCCGGCGGGAAGCCCTGGGCGCGCACATCGTCGTTATACAGCGGCAGGTCGCCGATCTCCTCGAGCTCGATGCTCATGCCGGCCGGCGCCAGCTCGATCGCGGCGCGCAGCGCGGCGGTGTTGAGCGAGCTCGCCCGAAGGCTGCCCGAAATTGCAAGGATTTTCACTGGTGTGTCGTCGCTCATGCAAGCCTCGTTGTGCGGGTTGAAGGGATGGTTCGCCGTCGTCATAGGCAGGTCGGCGGGCTCGGCGCAACGGTCTGCGGGAACCGACCCGGGGCAGGGTTGCGGCCCCGCCGATCGGCCCCATATCGCCTCTGCCCGCGTTCCCAGGTCCCCAGCCAGGGGCGGGGTATTGACGTTTCCTCCCCAGACTAGGGCGGCGTCCAGACGGGCGCCGCCCATTCTTTTTTTATCCCCGATGCGCGCGCCATGGGGCAAGGTCCCGACATGGCGCCGGCCCGACATGGCGCCGGATCGATACGGGTTTCGGATGCGGGTGGGGGGGCACCCTTCCGACCGGTCCCGCCACGGCCTATGTTAGGGACCATGGACCTCGATTTTACCGAAGACGACATCCGTCGCTACTCCCGCCACATCCTCCTGCGCGAGGTCGGCGGCACCGGCCAGGCGCAGCTGCGCGCGGCGAAGGTACTGGTGGTGGGCGCGGGCGGCCTCGGCAGCCCGCTGATCCTCTATCTCGCCGCCGCCGGGGTCGGCACCATCGGTATCGTCGACGACGATACGGTCGAGCTGTCGAACCTGCAACGCCAGGTGGCGCACACCACGGCCGGGATCGGCAGCTCCAAGGTCGCCTCCGCCGCCGCCGCCGCGCATGCGATCAACCCCGGCACCGCGATCGCGGCGCATCCGCTGCGGCTCGGTCCCGACAATGTCGCGGATATCATCGCGGGATACGATATCGTCTGCGATGGCACCGACAATTTCGCGACCCGGTTCCTGCTCGCCGACGCCTGCGCGCTCGGCCGCCGCACCCTGGTCTCGGCGGCGGTGCTGCGCTTCGAGGGTCAGCTCTCGGTCTTCAAGCCGCATATGGGCGGGCCCTGCTACCGCTGCCTGTTCCCCGCCCCGCCGCCGCCCGGCACCGTGCCGAGCTGCTCGGAAGCCGGGGTGCTCGGCGCGGTCACCGGCGTCATGGGGACCTTGCAGGCCACCGAGACCTTGAAGGAAATCCTCGGCATCGGCGAAAGCCTGTCCGGCCGGCTGCTGATCTGGGACGCGCTGGCGAGCAGCTTCCGCACCATCCGCCTCCGCCCCGATCCCGCCTGCGCCCTGTGCGGTACCCACCCCACGATCACCGACCTGTCGGCGCACCGCCATCCCGCCCCGGCGCCCGCTTGTGCCGTCTGAGCCTGTGCCGGCCGCGGCTGGGCCTTCCCCGGGGGCGGACCGCACGCTCGCGATTCTGCTTGCCTCCGCCGACCACGGGCGCGCCCACGCGGCCTTCATCCTCGCCACCGGCGCGGCCGCGCTCGGGCGGCCGGTCGTGCTGTTCGCGACCAACGCCGGCTGCCGGGCGCTGCTTGCCGACCCGAGTGCGCTCGAGGACGCGGGGCGGGAACAGCGGGTGCAGGCCGCCGGCGTCGCCGGGATCGCCGAGCTGCGCGCCGCGGCGGTCGAGCTCCGGGTGCGGCTGATCGCCTGCGATTCGGGCCTGCGCGCCGAAGGGCTGCAGACCGCGCCGCTCTGCCCGGGCGTGGAGGTCGCCGGGGTGGCGACGTTCCTCGTCGCGGCCGGACGTGGACAGATCGTCGGACTTTGACAGCTTGACGCGATTCGTCGCGCCGCGGGAGTTAGGCGCCATGCCGCACCCCGCACCCCGCATCCGTCCACCGCCGCCCCGCCCCGTGCTGCCCCGCAGTGATACCAACCCGCGACGTGTTCGACTCTTTGGAAGCAAGGCCAAGGGGCTTCGCCCCCTGGACCCCCACCAAGGGCTAGCCCTTGGAACCCTTCTGT
>JABBNW010000382.1 GCA_019352115.1 Pseudomonadota bacterium | reverse complement strand
GGCGTGGCGCCGTTGCAGACGGCCGGGCCGCAGCACGCGAGCTACCTCGACAATCCGAAATACCGCGCCGCCCTTGCCGCCACCGGCGCCGGGGCGGTGCTGGTGCGCGCAGACCTCGTGGCCGCGGTCCCGCCCGGAGTGGCGGCGATCGTCGTCGCCGAGCCCGCCGCCGCCTGGGCCCGGGTGGCGGCGCTGTTCCACCCGCCCGCCCCCACCACGCCGGGCGTGCACCCGAGCGCGGTGGTCGATCCGTCGGCACGGCTCGACCCCTCGGCCGAGATCGGCCCGCTGGCGGTGATCGGGCCATGCGCAGAGATCGGCCCGCGCTGCCGGATCGGCCCCGGCGCGGTGATCGGCGCCGGCGTCGTGCTGGGCGCGGACTGCCGGATCGACGCCCACGCGAGCCTCAGCCATGCCCTGCTCGGCGACCGGGTGGTGGTCTATGCGGGCGCGCGGATCGGCCAGGAGGGGTTCGGCTTCGTCCCCGGCGCAAGCGGTTTCATATCGGTGCCACAGCTCGGGCGGGTGGTGATCGAACACGACGCCGAGATCGGCGCCAACTGTACGATCGACCGCGGCACATTACGCGATACCGTGATCGGTGCCGGTTCGCGGCTCGACAATCTGGTGCAGATCGGCCACAATGTCAGGCTTGGCCGCCTGTGCGTGGTGGTGGCACAGGTCGGCATTTCCGGCTCCACCATCGTGGAAGACCAAGTGATGATAGGCGGTCAGGCCGGCTTGACCGGGCACCTGCGGATCGGCCGCGGCGCGCGCATCGCGGCGCAATCGGGCGTGATGTCGGACCTCGACCCGGGGGTGGAGGTCGGCGGCGCGCCGGCGCGGCCCCTGCGGACCGTATTCCGGGAGATCGCCGTGCTGCGACGGCTGGCGCGCGACCCCGGCGCCCGTCCTGCCCGGGGAAATCAGCCGCCAAAGGAAGCGCCAAAGGGAGACGCGGGATGAGCACGACCGAAGATCCCGGCCTGCGGCCCGACACCCGGTCGGGGAGCGATCCACGCACCGCCGCGCCGGACCCGCTGGCCGCCCGCTATCCCGGCGCGGGGGAGCGGGTCGAAAGCCTCGACATCGCGCGGATCATGCAGTCCATCCCGCACCGCTACCCGTTCCTGATGATCGATCGGGTGGTCGAGTTGGTGCGCGCGCACTCGGCGATCGGGGTGAAGAACGTCTCCGTCAACGAATCCTTCTTCCAGGGCCATTTCCCCAACCACCCGGTGATGCCCGGCGTGCTCATCATCGAGGCGATGGCGCAGACCGCCGCCGTCCTGGTGGTGGAAACCCTGGGCCCCGAACAGGCCGGACGCGTGGTCTATTTCATGTCGGTGGAAGGGGCGAAATTCCGCCGCCCCGTCGTGCCGGGCGACCAGCTCCGTATCCACGTGGAAGCGCTGCGCAGCCGCGGCAACGTGTGGAAATTCCACGGCATTGCCCGGGTGGACGGCACGACGGTGGCCGAGGCCACCTATGCCGCCATGATCATGGAACGCGCCGCCTGATCGCGCGCCGCGACAGGGCTTGCCGCGCCGCCGCAATTTCGCCGAAATTTGCGCCGAAACAATTGGTTACCGGGGTTTCTGGAAATATCCGGCAATAATGCGTGTGTTGGCCGGCCGGCCGACTGCCGCTAATCAGAAGACCTCGGTTGCCCGTTCGCGCCTGCGACAGAACCGTACTGACCGCGGTGGGAAAACCCGCCGCGCGTGCCCGTTTCCTCGCCTGAAAGGTCCCCTCGGCATGGATGCCTTTGCCGCCCTGCACGAACCGCTGCTCGCCGGGGTGGAAATCCATCCCACCGCGATCGTTGCGCCTTCGGCCGAACTCGGCCGCGGCGTGCGGATCGGACCCTGGTGCACGGTCGGGCCGGACGTGACGATCGCCGACGGCGCGCGGCTCGTGTCGCACGTCGTGGTGGATGGCCATACCTCGATCGGCGCGGACGCGATCCTGTTTCCTTTCTGCACCGTCGGGCTGGAACCGCAGGACCTGAAATACCGCGGCGAACCCACCCGCTGCGAAATCGGCGCGCGCACGCAGATCCGCGAGCACTGCACGATCCACCGCGGCACCGTCACCGGCCGCGGCATCACCCGGGTCGGCGCCGACTGCATGCTGATGGCGGTCGCCCACGTCGCCCACGACTGCGCGGTGGGCGAGCACGTGATCATCGCCAACAACGTGGTGATGGGCGGGCACGTCAGCATCGGCGACCATGCGGTAATCGGCGGCGCGGCGGCCATCCACCAGTTCGTGCGCATCGGCCGCGCCGCCATGATCGGCGGCGTCTCCGGCGTGGAAGGCGACGTGATCCCATTCGGCAGCGTGATCGGCAACCGCGCCAGGCTGGCCGCCCTGAACGTGATCGGCCTCAAGCGCCGCGGCTTCGACAAGGCACAAATCCGCACCTTGCACACGGCCTTCCGCAGCCTGTTCCACGGCGGCGGCGTGTTCGCCACCCGGCTCGCGGAAACCCGCGCCCACTGCGGCACCGACCCGCTGGTCGCCGAAGTCCTCGCCTTCATCGACGCCCCCAGCCACCGCGGCCTG